>NZ_DGLH01000006.1:51455-341431 GCF_002387285.1 Pantoea sp. UBA4549
ATGGCTCGGCCAGGGGCGCATTAATGCGCCCCCTACAGGTGTCCCGCCGCGTAATTATTACCGCAGGGGCGGCATTTATGCCGCCCTGGTTCAGGTGCATGATTTGGCCAGGGGCGCATGAATGCGTATAACCACGGTATATGGCTCGGCCAGGGGCGCATGAATGCGTATAACCGCGGTATATGATTTGGCCAGGGGCGCATAAATGCGCCCCCTACGCCGGAATTACCGTAGGGGCGGCATTTATGCCGCCCTGGTTTATGCGGATATCAATTGCTTATTCATACCCCACAGCCGGATGCGGCTGATAAACCATCTCCAGCTCGGCGATATCTTCTGCGCTTAACTCAACGTCAACCGCTTTGACCAGCTCGGCAAACTGCTGTTCACGTGACGCGCCAATAATAGGTGCCGTCACGGCCGGTTTATGCAGCAGCCATGCCAGCGCGACCTGCGCGCGCGTGACCTTTTTCTCAGCGGCAATGGTAGCCAGCCGCTCCGCAATCGCGGCGTCGTTCTCTTCTGTACCGGTATAAAGCTTCTCCATTACATTATCAGAGACCGAGCGCGCGGTGGTTTCACCCCAGGGACGCGTCAGTTTGCCGCGCGCCAGTGGACTCCACGGCAGCACGGCGATACCCTCACGCTGACAAAGCGGGTGCATCTCCTTTTCCTCTTCACGCTGGATCAGATTGTACTGATCCTGCATGCTGACAAAGCGTGCCCAGCCATGCGTTTGCTGCAGCTGCAGCGCCTCAGCAAACTGAGACGCATGCATGGAAGAGGCACCGATATAGCGCGCCTTGCCCGCTTTCACCACCTCATCCAGCGCCTGCAGCGTCTCTTCAATCGGCGTTGCATAATCCCAGCGGTGGATCTGCAGCAGATCCACATGCTCCATGCCGAGTCGCATCAGGCTGTCATCGATCGACTGCAGAATATTCTGCCGCGACAGGCCCTGTGGCAGGTTGCTGAGCGGAAAATAAACTTTGGTCGCCACCACCAAGTCCTCGCGCCGCGCGAAATCTTTCAGCGCGCGTCCGAGGATCTCTTCGCTGCTGCCGTCAGAATAGCTGTTGGCGGTATCGAAAAAGTTAATGCCCGCGTCCAGCGCCTGTTTGATCAGCGGACGGCTGCTCTCTTCCGGCAGCGTCCAGGCGTGGTTGCCGCGCATCGGATCGCCATAGGTCATACAGCCTAAGCAGAGTCGGGATACCTGGAGATCGGTCTGGCCTAAACGAACGGTTTTCATTGAGAGCTCCTGCTCTTATGCGTGGGAAAAGGATTCCGTAAGCATAGCAGCAGGAGCGAAGAGGAGAGTTACTGCGCGAGCCAGGCCGCGATTTGCTGCTGAATGCCGGCGGCATCCAGCTGGTAGTCGTGACGTACCTCTTCCTGAGTACCCTGCGGAATAAACTCATCCGGCAGGCCAAGGTTGAGCACCGGTACTGCCAGGCGTTTCGCCATCACAAACTCATTTACGCCGCTGCCGGCACCCCCCATGATGGCACCTTCTTCCAGCGTCACCAGCGCCTCATGGCTCTGTGCCAGCTCGCGGATCAGGGTTTCATCCAGCGGCTTCACAAAGCGCATATCCACCAGCGTGGCGTTCAGTGCCTCCGCTGCGGCCTGCGCATCCGGCAGCAGCGTGCCGAAGTTGAGGATCGCCAGTTTTTCACCCTGACGCTTCACAACCCCTTTACCCAGCGGCAGGCTGGTGAGTGGCTCAAGCGTGGCACCGGTACCGGTACCGCGCGGATAGCGCACCGCGCTCGGGCCCGCCTGATAGTGATAACCGGTGTAGAGCATCAGGCGACATTCGTTCTCGTCGCTTGGTGTCATGATCACCATGCCAGGCACGCAGCGCAGATAGGCGATATCAAACGCCCCCTGATGCGTCTGACCATCCGCCCCGACAATACCGCCGCGGTCGATAGCAAACAGCACCGGCAGCTGCTGAATGGCCACATCATGGATCACCTGGTCATAAGCGCGCTGCAGGAAGGTGGAGTAAATTGCCACCACCGGCTTGTAACCGCCAATCGCCATGCCGGCAGCAAAGGTGACGGCGTGCTGTTCGGCAATCGCCACATCAAAATATTGCTGCGGATAGGCGCGTGAGTAGCTCACCATGCCCGATCCTTCACGCATCGCCGGCGTAACCGCCATCATGCGCGGATCGTCAGCGGCAATCTCGCTCAGCCAGTCGCCAAAAATTTTCGAGTAGCTCGGCAGACCGGGTACGCTTTTCGGCAGTGCGCCGCTGGCCGGGTCAAACTTCGGCACGGCATGCCAGGCGATAGGATCCTGCTCTGCAGGCGCATAGCCTTTGCCTTTTTTGGTCATGATATGCAGGAACTGCGGACCTTTAAGATCGCGCATGTTCTTCAGCGTGCTGACCAGCGTCAGGACATCGTGCCCGTCAACCGGACCGATATAGTTAAAGCCCAGCTCCTCGAACAGCGTGCCGGGTACCACCATGCCTTTCAGATGCTCTTCGGTGCGCTTCACCAGCTCTTTAATCGGCGGCAGGCCGTCCAGTACGCGCTTGCTGCCTTCGCGCAGGCGCGAATAGGTTTTACCGGAGAGGATCTGCGCCAGACGGTTATTCAGCGCGCCAACGTTTTCCGAAATCGACATCTCGTTGTCGTTGAGGATCACCAGCATGTCGGGCTTGATATCGCCCGCATGGTTCATCGCCTCAAACGCCATCCCGGCGGTAATCGCGCCGTCGCCAATGATACAGGCGGTACGACGACCTTTGCCTTCCCGCTCGGCGGCTACCGCCATGCCGAGACCGGCGCTGATGGAGGTGGAGGAGTGTCCGACGCTCAGCACGTCATATTCGCTCTCACCGCGCCACGGAAACGGATGCAGGCCGTTTTTCTGCCGGATCGTACCGATGCGATCGCGGCGTCCGGTCAGGATCTTATGCGGATAAGCCTGATGGCCTACGTCCCAGACCAGGTGGTCAAACGGGGTGTTGTAGACGTAATGCAATGCGACGGTCAGTTCGACGACGCCCAGACCCGACGCAAAGTGGCCGGATGAGCGGCTGACGCTATCCAGCAGATACTGACGCAGCTCGTCGCACAGGGCCGGAAGTTTCTCTTTCGGCAGTAAACGTAATTCCTGCACCGTGCCTGCTAACGCCAGTGTCGGGTATTTTGCAATATCAAAACTCATCAGAGACTCATTATGAAAGTTATTTATCGCGTTCAATTATGAAGCTTGCCAGCGCTTGTAATACGCTTGTGTCATAGCCCTGGCCGGCGAGGATCTCCAGCGCCCCCAGAGCTTCCTGATAGAGCGCCTGCGCTTTTGCGCGCGCGCCCTCAAGTCCTAACAGGGCCGGATAGGTACTTTTGCCCAGCGCCTGATCGGCGCCCTGCGTTTTACCCAGCACGGCGGTATCGCCGGTGACATCCAGAATGTCATCCTGCACCTGAAACGCCAGGCCAATAGCATCAGCATAGGTGTCCAGCAGCGGCAGCGCCAGGCGAGCCGGTTCCCCTGCGGCCAGGGCACCAAGACGCACGGCAAGGCGGATTAGCGCGCCGGTTTTGTGGCGATGGATCTGCTCAAGCTGCGCCAGATCGATCTGCCGGCCTTCGGCAGCTAAATCCAGCGCCTGGCCGCCGCACATGCCGGCAACGCCGCTGGCCTGTGCCAGTTCAGAGATCATTTTTACGCGCGTCGCCGCGCTGACGCCCGGCATCGGCTCATCGGCCAGAATAGAGAAAGCCAGCGTTTGCAGCGCATCGCCCGCCAGAATGGCCGTATCTTCACCGTAACGAATATGACAGGTAGGCTGTCCGCGGCGCAGCGCGTCATCGTCCATTGCCGGCAGATCGTCATGTATCAGCGAATAGGCGTGAATGCACTCTGTGGCGGCGGCAGGCGCATCAAGGCTGGCTGCGTCGGCATTAAGCATTTCACCGGTGGCATAGACCAGAAAAGGACGCAGGCGCTTGCCACCTAATAGTGCCCCATAATGCATGGCATTCACCAGCGGGGAACTCTGAAAAGGCAGTGGATCGATTAAACGTGTCAGCGCCTGATTTACGCGCTCATGATAGGTTTGCTGTAGCTGGACAAAATCCATTAGTCGTTATCCGGCGTAAAAGGGGTAAGGTCGGCCGTTTTATCATCGCTCAACAGGATCTGTACGCGCTGTTCAGCCTGCTGCAGCGTCTGCTGACCGCTGCGCGCCAGCTGCACACCGCGCTCAAACTCATTCAGCGCCTCTTCAAGCGGCAGCTCGCCGCTTTCCAGCCGGCTGACAATCTGTTCCAGCTGCTGCAGGGCGGTTTCAAAACTCACAGGCGCTTCGGCTTTTTTCGGCATAATCAGTGTCGACTCACAGTTGGGGACATCTTCGTGCAATCGGTCATGGTAGCCGACGGGGAATAATAAGCAAAATGTTGAATGTGATTGCGGTAGCAGAAGCAGTCACGCAGTAAAGGTGGTATACTTTTGCGCCTCGGATGCGGACGCTCTCGCGATCCCCGCAATATTATGATCTTACCAGCTAAGTGCTGATGATTTTAGCACTTATTTGCCCAACGAAGCTGTGTCGCCATGAAGTTTATCATCAAGCTCTTCCCTGAAATCACCATCAAAAGTCAGTCGGTGCGGCTGCGCTTTATCAAAATTCTTACCGGCAATATCCGCAATACCCTGCGTTCTCTGAATGAGGATATCAAGGTGGTGCGCCACTGGGATCACATTGAAGTGCGCGCCAAAAACGAAGCGCTGCGTGAAACCATTGTGGATGAGCTGACGCGCATTCCTGGTATCCACCACGTGCTTGCCGTTGAAGATCGTGCTTACACGGATATGCACGATATCTTTGAGCAGACGCTGGCACTGAACCGTGAACGCCTGGAAAATAAAAGCTTCAGCGTGCGCGTAAAACGTCGCGGCACCCACAGCTTCAGTTCACAGGATGTGGAACGCTATGTAGGCGGCGGGCTGAATCAGCATATCGCCAGCGCGCGCGTACAGCTGAAGCAGCCGGATGAGACGGTTAATCTGGAGATTGAAGACGATCGTCTGCTGCTAATTACCGGCCGCTTTGAAGGGCTGGGCGGTTTTCCAATCGGCACGCAGGAAGATGTGATGTCGCTGATCTCCGGTGGTTTTGACTCCGGTGTGTCGAGCTATATGCTGATGCGACGCGGCTGCCGCGTGCACTACTGCTTCTTTAATCTTGGCGGCGCGGCACATGAGATTGGCGTGCGTCAGGTAGCACACTATCTGTGGAACCGTTTTGGTCGCTCACACCGCGTGCGCTTTGTCGCGATCAATTTTGAGCCGGTCGTGGGTGAAATTCTGGAAAACGTCGATGACGGGCAGATGGGCGTGGTGCTGAAGCGCATGATGGTGCGCGCCGCGTCAATGATTGCCGAGCGCTACGGCGTACAGGCGCTGGTGACCGGCGAAGCGCTGGGACAGGTATCGAGCCAGACGCTGACCAATCTGCGCCTGATCGATAACGCATCTGACACGCTGATCCTGCGTCCGCTGATCTCACACGATAAAGAGCACATTATTAATGTGGCGCGGCAGATCGGTACGGAAGATTTTGCGCGTACCATGCCGGAATACTGCGGCGTGATCTCAAAAAGCCCGACGGTTAAAGCGGTGAAAGCCAAAATCGAAGCGGAAGAGCAGAATTTCAATTTTAATATTCTCAACCGCGTGGTACAGGAAGCGACCAACCTCGATATCCGCGAAATTGCTGAACAGACGGAAGAAGAAGTGGTTGAAGTAGAGACCGTGGACTCATTTGGGACTAACGATGTCGTGCTGGATATTCGTGCCGCAGACGAGCAGGACGCCTCTCCGCTGGATCTCAGCGGCGTAGAGGTGAAGTCACTGCCGTTCTATAAGCTCAGCACGCAGTTTGGCGATCTGGATCAGAACCGGACCTGGCTGCTCTATTGCGATCGTGGCGTGATGAGCAAACTGCAGGCGCTCTATCTGCATGAGCAGGGTTTTACGAACGTGAAAGTTTACCGCCCATAGCACGTCAGGGACGCCACCGGGATCCCATGGGGCGTCACCGGAATTGGTTGGGGCGCCATTTATGGCGCCCGTTTTATGCGCGGTATCCGATTCGACCCAGGGGCGCGCTTCCTGCGGCTGTCTCGGTAGGGGCGCCATTTATGGCGCCCGGGTTTATGTGCGTTGCCTGATTCAACCCAGGGGCGCATTAATGCGCCCCCTACGGTGACACCGGGATTAATTGCGCGTCATGGAGTTCACAGGGGCGCCATTTATGGCGCCCGGGTTTATGCGCGGTGCCTGATTCAACCCAGGGGCGCATTAATGCGCCCCCTACGGTGACACCGGGATTAATTGCGCGTCATGGAAGTCGCAGGGGCGCCATTTATGGCGCCCGTTTTATGCGCGGTACCCGATTCGACCCAGGGGCGCATTAATGCGCCCCTTACGGTGACACCGGGATCAATTGCGCGCGCAACGCAATTCGCAGGGGCGTCCTTTATTCGCGTTCGTCAAATTCCTGATAATTATAAATGCCCGCTGCCAGCACCAGCTGTGAGGCAACTTCGCGTGCGGTCTCTTTATCCTGCAGCAGATCCACCAGCTTCAACGCAAAATCAAACGCCGTGCCCGGCCCCTGGCTGGTGAGCAGGTTTACGCGCGGATCCCATACCACGCGGCGCTCCATCCATTTCGCATCCGGAATGGTCTCTTTGAGCCCCGGAAAGCCGGTCATATTGCCAACCGGAAAGAGATCGTGCGGCACCAGAACCGTGCCGGGCGCCGCGCAGATTGCTGCCACAATTTTGCCTGTCAGATGAAACTGACGCACCGTTTCCACCAGCAACGGGCTGTCGCGGAACGTCTCCGCGCCTTTCAGCCCGCCGGGCAGAACAACGGCGTCAAAGTCGTTATCTGCCACTTCTGCCAGTGGCGCATCAGCCAGCAGGCGCACGCCGCGTGAGCATATAATTTCCCGCGAGCCGTCACTCTCTGCGCTGGCAGTGGTGACAGTAATGCCGCCGCGCACCAGCACGTCGATAGTGGTGACCGCTTCGGTCTCTTCACTGCCATGAGCGAGGCATACCAGTACGGATGGGCTGGCGTTCATATTGTGACTCCTTGCGTTTTACCAGATCATAAAGGCGGCTATTCTCCGGCAACGTGATGCCCTGACTGCGCGCGCGGCGCAGCAGGTAGCCGGTAATGTAATCAATTTCAGTTTGTCGCTGCGTACGAATATCCTGCAGCATAGAAGAGACGTTGCCGGCAGTACTGTCGATGACGTCATAAATAATGGCGCGTAGCGTCTCCACGTCCATATGCTGGCCTTCACGCGTCAGCAGCAGCGCCAGCTCGTCGCACAGCGTATTGATCTGCTCCGGCCAGGCGCGCAATGCACCGTTCTGGCACTCATGCTCCACCGTCAGCGGATTAATAACGCAGTTCACTGCCAGCTTGCGCCAGCAGGCGGAGGCGATATCATCATGCCAGGCTACATCGGGCAGCGCCTGATGCAGCAGATCCGCAAGATGGCTTAACGATGCGGCGTCACGGCTGACCGGCCCGATATGCGTAATGCCTGCCGCCACGTGGCGGATCACCGTCCCGTCATGCATCGCCGCATGCGTGGTGATCCCGCGCAGCAGCGGCTGCGTCAAATCGCGCAGTTCCTCCAGCGTACCCATGCCGTTATGCAGCAGCAGGACCGGCATGTCCGCACGCAGCACGCTCTGAAGATTTTTGATCGCCGGCGATACCTGCGGCGCTTTCAGGGTAACCAGCAGCAGATCGCTGCGCGCCAGAAACAGCGGATCGTTGGCGATAAAGGTGTGATTGCTCACCTCGCCCTGCAGATCGGTGACGTTAACGGAACAGTAGGGCTGCGGCACGCGCAGCCAGCCCTGTACGTCGTGACCCTGACGAGCCAGCGCGGTCAGCCAGACCTGCCCCAGCGCGCCACAACCCAGCACGGTAATTTTCATTCTGCCTCCTGCTGGCGGGGTGTTTTCACATCACATACTCAGTATAGCTTTGAGCTGCCGCGTGTTTTATTAGCGCATCAAGACGCGTATTATGCATGTCACTTTAGTATCAGGAGAAGAAAAGATGCCATCTTTCGATATCGTTTCCGAAGTCGAGCTGCAGGAAGTCCGCAACGCGGTAGAAAATACCAACCGTGAGCTCTCAACCCGCTTCGATTTTCGCAATGTGACCGCCAGCGTTGAGCTGAATGAAAAGAACGAGACGATCAAAATCACCACTGAGTCCGATTTTCAGGTGAAGCAGATCGTTGATATTCTGCGTGAAAAGCTGCTGAAGCGCGGCATTGAAAACGCCGCGATTGAGGTGCCGGAAGAGATTGAACACAGCGGTAAAAGCTGGAGCGTTGAGGCCAAACTGAAAAAAGGCATTGAAAGCGACGTTGCTAAAAAGCTGGTGAAACTGATTAAAGACAGCAAACTCAAAGTACAGACGCAGATTCAGGGTGACGAGCTGCGCGTGACCGGCAAATCGCGCGACGATCTGCAGGGCGCCATGGCGCTGGTGCGCGGTGGCAACCTTGGTCAGCCGTTCCAGTTCAAAAACTTCCGCGACTAACGTACTCTGGCGCGTGCTGCACGGCGGTAGAGCGTACTGCGCGCCACCCCCAGCGCTGCGGCCGCTTTGGTGATATTGCCATCAAAGCGCTGCAGCGTTTCGTTCAGCAGCTGGTCATCATGACGCTGACGTTCACCGCCTGGTAAATCAGCAGGATGCTGATAGTCAGCTGGCAGCTGCGCCTGCGTAACGGGTTCGCCATCCTCAGCCAGTGCCAGCAATACCCGCAGCAGGCTGCGCAACTGGCGAACGTTACCCGGCCAGGCGTGCTGTGCCAGTATCGTCACCACGTCATTCGACAGGGTAACCTTACGCTCCGCGGCTCCCAGCTCGTGCCATAGCTGGCAAATGAACCCCGGCAGATTGGGCCATGCACGCAGCGGCGGCAGTGTCAGAGAGAACTCCTGTAACCGGTAAAGCAGATCCTCACGAAAGCGGCCTGCAGCAACCTGCTGTTTCAAATCACGATGGGTGGCGCAGATAACCGCAAAGTTCACCGGGTAGCTGCGGCTGGACCCCAGCGGTGCCACCTCTTTCTCCTGCAGTACCCGCAGCAGACGGCTCTGCAGCGCCAGCGGCATATCACCAATTTCATCCAGAAACAGGATGCCGCCGTCAGCCTCACGAATTTTGCCCGCATAGCCCTGTTTGCTGGCGCCGGTAAAGGCGCCGGGCTGATAGCCAAACAGCTCCGATTCAATCAATGATTCCGGGATCGCCGCACAGTTTATTGCAACAAAATTGCCGCTGTGCCAGCGGCTCTGCTGATGCAGGGCCCGGCTGACAAACTCTTTACCGCTGCCGGTTTCTCCCTGCAGGCAGAGTGACACACCGGCATTCAGCAGGCGCACCAGCTTATCCCTGTCGTGCGGTGCGGATGTAGCGTGCGGCGCAGCGGAGGCGGCCACGCTTACCAGCCGGCGCTGCGGCGCACGTAAACGAAAGTAGTAGCGCTGGCCGTGGTACATCAGCGGCGCTGTCAGGCAGCTGTTTTGCTGTCGCAGCGCCGGAAATAGCGCCGCAAACGTCAGGCTGCTGAGCTGTTCAGGGCGTACCGCCAGCGTCTCCAGCGCCAGCCGGTTTGCGGCTGTCAGTACGTCGTCAGAAAATATCAGCAGCATTTCATCACCGCTGTCGATGCCCTGAGGATCAGCGTGCAGGCTCATCAGCCACTGCTGAGGATGCAGACTCTGCTTGACCCACAGATACTCTATCTGCCGCGCCGCATCGCGTACCTGCTGCAGCGAATGCGCATGAGAATAGTGCGCCGGGCCGGAAATATCGATAACGCCTGCCAGCTGGCCATTAGGCATCTGCAGCGGCATCGCGGCACAGTACAGCCCCTGGTTGCGCGTCAGAAAGTGCTGCTCACCGGCGATTTCGCAGCCGTTGTTGATCGCCAGCGCCGTGCCAATAGCGTTGGTGCCACGTCCGCACTCGCTCCAGAGATTGCCTGGCGCCAGAGCAAAACGCTGTGCACGCGCCAGCGCCTGCATATCTCCGCAGGTATTCAGAACCAGACCGCTGGCATCAGAAAGGATCACCACCGCCTGTTTTTCTGCCATCTGCTGCGCCAGCTGGTCGATAGCCGGCCTGGCAAACGGCTGCCAGCTGGCGTTGCTGGCGATGACATCGGCCAGTTCTCCCTGGCGCAGCCGCGGAAAATCGTCTGCGGTCGGATCAAGGCCATAGAGCTGGCTGCGCATCCAGGAGTCGCTGAGAAGCGGCGTGGCGTCAGCGGTCGAAGCGGCGGAAAATCCCTGCATGGGTAACCTCATGCCTGTGCAAAGTGTTGCGCCAGTGTAGCGTGCAGGTTTTCCAGGTGTTGCGATATGCAACACAGATAGGGAGATTACTGCGTATCTTGCCGGAAAGCCGATTGTATCATCTTGTTTTTACGTATTTTAATGATGCTGTTAAACCTGGCATGCCGGCTGCAAAGCACATCCTGTCGCGGCGTCGTACAGGCGTAGCGCCCGGTAATACTATCTGACCCCTACATCAAGGAGTTTGCGATGCGTTATGCACATCCCGGCACGCCAGGCGCGCTGGTCTCGTTCCAGGCAACCTACGGCAACTATATAGCAGGCAACTTCACGGAGCCGCTTAGCGGCCAATACTTCATGAATACCTCGCCGGTTGACGGCAGTGAGATTGCGCAGTTTCCCCGCTCAGACGCGCGGGATATCGAGCTGGCGCTGGATGCTGCACATCAGGCGGCCGACGCCTGGGGGAAAACCAGCGTTCAGCAGCGCGCCGCATTGCTGCTGCAGGTGGCCGATCGTATTGAGGCGAATCTGGAGAAACTGGCGGTAGCGGAGAGCTGGGATAACGGTAAGCCGATTCGCGAAACGCTCAATGCTGACCTGCCGCTGGCAGCCGATCATTTTCGCTATTTCGCCGGCTGCCTGCGTGCGCAGGAAGGGAGTACCGCGGAGATCGATGAAACCACGGTGGCCTACCATTTTCATGAGCCGCTGGGCGTGGTGGGGCAGATTATCCCGTGGAACTTCCCGCTGCTGATGGCGGCATGGAAACTGGCACCGGCGCTGGCCGCAGGCAACTGCGTGGTACTGAAACCTGCCGAGCAGACGCCACTGGGCATCACGCTGCTGATGGAGATCGTGGGCGATCTTTTCCCGGCCGGCGTGATCAACGTGGTACAGGGGTTTGGCCGCGAAGCGGGCGAGGCGCTGGCCACCAGCAAGCGTATTGCCAAAATCGCGTTTACCGGCTCAACGCCGGTGGGGCGTCATATCATGGCCTGCGCCGCAGAAAATATTATTCCCTGCACGGTAGAGCTGGGCGGTAAGTCGCCAAACATCTACTTTGCAGATGTGATGGAGGGTGAAGCGGACTTCATCGATAAAGCGGTTGAAGGGCTGGTGCTCGGCTTCTTTAATCAGGGGGAAGTCTGTACCTGTCCGTCACGCGCGCTGGTGCATGAATCAATCTATGAGCCGTTTATGGCACGGGTACTGGAGAAGGTCGCCGCTATCCGGCACGGCGATCCGCTGGATACCGATACGATGATTGGTGCTCAGGCTTCACGACAGCAGTTCGACAAAATTCTCTCCTATATCACTATTGCGCGTGATGAAGGCGGCGACATTCTTACCGGTGGCGATAAGGCTGCAATGAGCGCTGAACTCAGCAACGGTTTCTATATTCAGCCAACGCTGATTAAAGGCAGTAACCAGATGCGCTGTTTCCAGGAGGAGATATTTGGCCCGGTGATCGCCGTAACCACCTTTAAAGATGAGGCTGAAGCGCTGGCCATCGCCAACGAAACGCAGTTTGGTCTGGGCGCTGGCGTCTGGACGCGTGATACCAATCTCGCGTATCGCATGGGGCGGGGTATCAAAGCGGGCCGGGTCTGGACGAACTGCTACCACATCTATCCGGCGCATGCGGCGTTTGGCGGTTACAAGCAGTCCGGTGTCGGGCGCGAGACGCACAAAATGGCGCTGAGTGCCTATCAGCAAACCAAAAATCTGCTGGTCAGCTACAGCACGGCGCCGCTGGGTCTGTTCTGATCGCGCCTTTACGCAACAGGAGAAGCAGAATGACAATGCACATTAAAAGCACGATGAAAGCGGCAGTGGTTAAGGCGTTTGGTCAACCGCTGGTGATTGAAGAGGTGCCGGTGCCGGCCGTCGGGTCAGGTCAGGTGCTGGTAAAAATTGCCGCCACCGGGGTCTGTCATACCGATCTGCACGCGGCGGAAGGCGACTGGCCGGTGAAGCCGGTGCCACCTTTCATTCCCGGTCACGAAGGGGTAGGGCAGGTTGTGGCGCTGGGGGAAGGGGTAAAACACCTGAAGCTGGGCGATCGCGTAGGTGTGCCGTGGCTTTACTCCGCCTGCGGTCATTGCGAACACTGTCTCGATAGCTGGGAGACGCTGTGTCACGAGCAGAAAAATGCGGGTTATTCGGTGAACGGCAGTTTTGCCGAGTATTGCCTGGCTGACGCGAACTATGTCGGTATCATTCCGGACAATCTCCCCTTTAATGAAGTGGCACCGGTGCTGTGTGCCGGCGTAACGGTCTATAAAGGCCTGAAAATGACCGATACCAAACCGGGTGACTGGGTGGTGATTTCCGGCATTGGCGGGCTGGGGCATATGGCGATCCAGTATGCGGTTGCCATGGGACTCAACGTAGCGGCAGTGGATATTGATGACGCCAAGCTCGATTTTGCCCGTCGTCTGGGTGCCAGCGTGGTGGCAAACGCGAAAGAGGTCGATCCGGCACGCGTGTTTCACGAGCATTTCGGTGGCGCACAGGGCGTTCTGGTTACCGCTGTGTCGCCGAAAGCCTTTGAGCAGGCGATCGGGACGCTGCGGCGTGGCGGTACAATGGTGCTGAACGGCCTGCCGCCGGGCAAATTTGACCTGTCGATTTTTGATATGGTGCTGGACGGCATTACGGTACGCGGCTCGATTGTCGGCACGCGCAAAGATCTGCAGGAAGCGCTCGATTTTGCCGGACGTAATAAGGTAAAAGCCAGCGTAGCAGTGGAACCGCTGAGCAACATCAACGATATATTTGCGCGCATGCACGCCGGTAAAATTGAAGGGCGCATTGTGGTGGATATGTCGCTGTAAAAAAAAGCCCGACGCAGCGGTCGGGCTTATGATTCAGCAGCTGGCAAGCAGCGCTTCTATCTCAACGCGGCTCGTTACTTTACTGTCGATTTTGATATAGGCGCTTTTCTCTTCCGGCACGATAAACACGGATGCCACACCGGGCTGGGCTTTCAGCCGTTTTTCCAGATTCGGTACGGCCAGCACGGCGTCGCTCAGCACCAGTCGCAGGCTGCTGACGTAAGGTGGCTCCTGCATCGACATGGCAACAAACAGCCAGCCAGCGGCGATAATCGCCCCGATGAGAAACACCGTCTGTGCATCGATATGACCAAAGATCCAGCCGCCGAGGCTGCCGCCAATGGCTACCCCAAGAAACTGGCTGGTGGAGTAAATACCCATTGCAGTGCCTTTATAACCGGCCGGCGACTCTTTGCTGATCAGGGAAGGCAGAATGGCTTCCATCACATTAAAGGCGAGGAAAAAGAGCTGTACGCCCGCCACCAGCGTCCAGAAGTGACCTTCAGCGCCCCAGAGCACAATTTCCGCAATGATGATCAGCGCCACGCAGCTGACAAAAACCCGCTTCATGCGGCGTTTTACTTCGGCATAGATAATGGCCGGCACCACGGCGACAAAAGCCACCAGCATGGTTACCAGATAGATTTTCCAGTGCTCCGCTGCCGGCAGGCCCGCCAGTTCGAACTGGCCGGGCAGGGCGACAAAGCTCGACATCAGCAGCACGTGCAAACAGAGAATGCCGATATTAAGCTTCAGCAGTCTGGGATTCGCCAGAACGGCGCGAATGCTGCCTTTTACCATTCCGGACTCGCGGTTCAGCACATGACCGCGTGCGTTTGGCACCACCAGCAGCGTAATAATGATACCCAGCGTTGCCAGCAGCGCGATCATCCAGAACAGCGCATGCAGCCCAAGCGCATGCGTGACAATTGGCCCGGCCACCATAGCAATCGCAAAGGTCACGCCAAAACTGATGCCGATAAACGCCATCGCTTTGGTGCGGTTCTGCTCACGGGTGAGATCGGACAGCAGCGCCATTACGGCAGCGGCAATCGCGCCAGAGCCCTGCAGCGCGCGACCAAGAATAATGCCCCAGATTGAGGTTGTGGTGGCAGCAATCACGCTGCCAAGGACAAACAGCAGCAGGCCGCCGACAATCAGCGGCTTACGTCCGATGCGGTCAGAGAGCAGCCCGAACGGGATCTGAAAAATTGCCTGTGCCAGACCATAAATACCAATTGCCAGACCAATCAGGGTTTCGCTGGCACCCTGTAACGCCATGCCGTACGTCGTCAGCACCGGCAGAACCATAAACATTCCGAGCATACGCAGGGAAAAAACGGTACCTAAACCCCATGTAGCGCGCAGCTCTACCGGCGTCATTTTATTGTCGTTCATTCCAACCTCTGTAAGTGTCTGCCTGTCATGCACCATGCTGCAGCAGCCAGTGACACCGTGTTGCTGCAAATCGATTTATTTCGGGCATTTAGCACCCATTTTAGGGAGCAGGGGAGGGCGGGTAAAACATTTGTTTTTAAGCAGTGGTAACAAAAAGAAAGGGCGCGAAAATCGCGCCCTTTCTCAGAGTGACGGTGCCCGCTTACCAGACGTAAGTGAGCAGGTCTTTAGAGGCCGGGGCCATAAAGTCAACCGACATCATGACGCTCAGCGCGGTGATGGCGATGATAGAGAACACAAACAGTTTACGCGCCCAGACTTTATCGTTTGAGGTTTTGTAACCTGAGAGTGCCATACCCAGCCACCAGACGCTGACAGCCGCAGCCACGATCAGATATTTGTAGCCCGCATAACCGCCCAGTGAGAGCATCAGCGTGGCAATCATGAACGCCAGAATGTAGAGCGTAATATGATTTTTAGCCACGGAGATGCCTTTCACAACCGGCAGAACCGGAATGTTAGCGGCCTGGTAATCTTTAAAGCGGAAGATGGCAATCGCGTAGGAGTGCGGCATCTGCCACAGGCTAAAGATAGCCAGTAAAATCAATGCGCCTGCATCAAACTCGTTAGTGACTGCGCAGTAGCCAATCACCGGTGGCGCAGCACCGGAGAGGCTGCCGATCAGCGTTCCATAGACCGAATGACGCTTCATATAGAGGCTGTAAACGCCAACATAGACCACGAAGCCCATGACCGCCAGCCACATGGCCAGCGGGTTGGCGCCGAAATACAGCAACGCAAAGCCAGCAATACCCAACGCAGTGGCATAAACCAGGCTTACTTTCGCCGAGATCAGGCCTTTGACCAGAACCCGGTTCCGCGTTCTCTCCATTTTGATGTCGATATCGCGGTCAATCACATTGTTGAATACACAACCCGATGCGACCACCAGCGACACGCCAGCCAGCGCGGTGAGAAACAGGGGATAATCGATGCTGCCTTTCGAGGCCAGCAGAAATCCACCGATGACAGAAATTAAATTTCCGAAAATAATTCCTGGTTTTGTTACTTGCAGGTATTGCTTAATCATTACGCGTGACTCTTTAGTGGGCCATCATGTTGTAGTTGAGGTTCCACATAATCCACAGTGAACCGATCACAACAATCAGAATGATGATTGCTGAGAAGACAATGGCCACCATGTTCCAGCCACCCTCTGATTTGCTGTCCAGGTGCAGGAAGTAGACCAGGTGCACCAGCACCTGAACCACTGCACACACCAGAACCACACCCAGGATGGTGCCGTGTGAGGCACTGCCATCCATTACCATCCAGAACGGGATCGCCGTCAGGATGATAGAGAGGATGAAGCCGATCATGTAAGACTTCACGCTACCGTGTGATGCACCATGTTCGTTTACAGAATGACTCATTACATGGCCCCCATCAGATAGACAACGGTGAATACGCAGATCCACACCACATCCAGGAAGTGCCAGAACAGGCTCAGGCACATGATACGGGTGCGGTTGCTCTCAGTCAGACCCCGTTTAGCGATCTGGAACATCAGAACCGCCATCCAGATCAGACCAGAGGTCACGTGCAGACCGTGCGTACCAACCAGCGTAAAGAAGCCAGAAAGGAAGCCGCTACGGTTCGGACCGAAGCCTTCTGCGATCAGGTGATGGAATTCATAGATTTCCATCCCGATAAATCCGGCACCGAACAGGAAGGTCAGGGCCAGCCAGCCGATGACCGAACCTTTGTTCTGGTTGTTCATCGCAATCACTGCCATTCCATAAGTAATGGAGCTCAGCAGCAGCAGCGCGGTTTCAACCAGCACAAACGGCAGTTCGAAAATATCTTTACCTGCCGGGCCACCGGCAGTGTTGTTGACCATTACTGCATAGGTCGCAAACAGCGTTGCGAAGATAATGCAGTCACTCATCAGGTAGATCCAGAAGCCAAAGACTTTATTGGCTCCTGCATCGTGATGCCCATGCTCCGCATGGGCGTCGTGGTGGTGTTTTACGGTTTGAGTCGACATTATTTCAGACCTGCTTTGCTGATGTCATCAAAGTGCTTCTTCTCGATCTGCTCGATTTCAGCAACCGGAACGTAGTAATCCACGTCCTCATCGAAGCTCTTCACGATCCAGGTCACGATAGTGCCCAGGAAAGTGAGACCCGCCAGCCACCAGATATGCCAGATCATGGCGAAACCGAAGACTGTTACGAATGCAGCGATAACAATGGCCGCGCCGCTGTTTTTCGGCATATGAATTTCTTCATATTTTTCTGGCTGCTTGTACGCTTCGCCTTTCTCTTTCATTTCCCAGAACGCATCACGCTCGTGGATATGAGGGATAACAGCAAAGTTGTAGAACGGTGGTGGTGAAGAGGTTGCCCACTCCAGCGTACGACCGCCCCACGGGTCACCAGTCAGATCGCGGTTCTGCTCGCGGTCACGTACCGATACCCAGAACTGAACCAGCTGGCACAGAATACCGCAGGCAATCAGCGCCGCACCGCCAGCTGCAACAACCAGCAGCGAGTGGAACTGTGGATCGATATCCTGGCTCAGACGACGGGTCATACCCATGAAGCCCAGTGCGTACAGCGGCATAAAGGCAACAAAGAAGCCGATGATCCAGAACCAGAAGGCGCGTTTACCCCAGGTTTCGTTCAGCGTGAAGCCAAATGCTTTCGGGAACCAGTAGGTCACACCGGCCATGCAACCGAACACAACACCACCGATAATAACGTTGTGGAAGTGTGCAATCAGGAACAGGCTATTGTGCAGGACAAAGTCTGCACCCGGTACGGCCAGCAGTACGCCAGTCATACCACCCACTGAGAAGGTCACCAGGAAGCCGATGGTCCACAGCATCGCTGAGTTAAACTCGATGCGACCCTGATACATGGTGAACAGCCAGTTAAAGATTTTCACCCCGGTCGGAATCGCGATGATCATCGTCATGATACCGAAGAAGGCGTTAACGTTGGCGCCCGCACCCATGGTGAAGAAGTGGTGCAGCCAGACGATGAACGACAGTACGGTAATGGCGATGGTCGCCCACACCAGTGAGGTGTAACCAAACAGACGTTTTTTCGAGAAGGTCGCGGTAACTTCAGAGAAGACACCAAAGACCGGCAGAACAAGGATGTACACTTCCGGGTGACCCCAGACCCAGATCAGGTTGACGTACATCATCATGTTACCGCCCATATCATTAGTAAAGAAATGGAAGTCGAGGTAACGATCAAGCGTCAACAGTGCCAGCGTCACGGTCAGAACCGGGAACGCAGCGATGATCAGGACGTTGGTGCAGAGTGATGCCCAGGTAAAGACCGGCATTTTGAACAGGTCCATGCCCGGCGCACGCATCTTCAGAATGGTCACGAAGAAGTTGATACCGGTCAGCGTGGTCCCGATCCCTGAGAGCTGGAGACTCCAGATCCAGTAGTCGACCCCGACGCCAGGACTATACTCCGCGCCAGAAAGCGGCGGATAAGCCAGCCAGCCGGTCTGTGCAAACTCGCCCACACCCAGAGAGATGTTCACCAGGATCACACCGACCGCGGTAAACCAGAAGCTCAGGTTGTTCAGGAACGGGAACGCAACGTCACGGGCACCGATTTGCAGCGGAACCGCGATGTTCATCAGACCTACAACAAATGGCATTGCCACGAAGAAGATCATAATCACGCCGTGGGCGGTGAAGATCTGATCGTAGTGGTGCGGAGGTAAAATACCCGCCTCACCGGCAGAAGCCATAACCTGTTGGGTACGCATCATTACGGCATCGGCAAAGCCGCGCAGCAGCATGACGAATGCCATGATGATATACATGATACCCAGTTTTTTGTGGTCAACGGAGGTAAGCCATTCTGACCACAGATACTTCCACTTACCAAAATAGGTGAGAGCGGCAACCAGCGCCAGACCACCGATGATGATAGCGGCGACCGTAACCATGATAATAGGCTCATGGTACGGCACTGCATCCAGTGTTAATTTTCCGAACATCGTATTATTCCCCGGTTCCCGCAGCAGCGGCGTGATTCATGTCCATGCCTTCGTGTGACATGTCCATTTTCCCGTGGCTCATCTTGAACTTATCAATAATTTGCTTGAAGAGTTCAGGATTCGCAGTTGAGAAATATTCCACCGGATGATTCTCACTTGGCGAAGCCAGTTTCTCAAACTCATCCATGGTGGTCAGCGTGTTAGGTGCCGCTTTAACTTTGGCAACCCACTGCTGGAATTCCGCATCATCTTTAGTTGCAATGGCCTTGAACTTCATGCCAGAGAAACCGCGACCACTGAAGTTTGATGAGATACCGTCAAACGTTCCTGGCTCATTGGCGATCAGGTGCAGTTTAGTCTGCATGCCCGCCATGGCGTAGATCTGGCTGCCGAGCGTAGGAATGAAGAACGAGTTCATCACGGAGTTAGAGGTGATTTTGAAGTTAACTGGTGTATTTGCCGGGAAGGCAATCTGGTTAACGGTGGCAATACCCTGTTCCGGGTAAATGAACAGCCATTTCCAGTCCAGCGCAACCACATCGATCTCAACAGGCTTGACGTCAGAGACCAGCGGTTTAGCCGGCTCCAGCGCATGCGTTGATTTCCAGGTCAGCACGCCGAGGAAGATGATGATCAGGATCGGAATGGTCCAGACCACGGCTTCCACTTTGTTGGAGTGTGACCAGTTAGGGCTGTACTTCGCTTCGGTATTGGTCGCCCGATATTTCCAGGCAAACACAACAGCCATTAAGACTGCCGGAATAACGACAATCATCATCAAGCCAAAGGCTGTCAGAATCAGTGAACGTTGCTCCATTGCAATCTGTCCCTTGGGATTTAACAACGCACTATCGCAGCCGCTGAGTAATACAGCGCCTGCGATTAATGACAAAATCCCCAAACATTTATTGTATTTCATGAGTCTCATTTAACGACCTCAATGACAAGGGCTCTATTGTCGTTTAAGTGTGCGCGCATTTTACGGTAAGGTTTATGCAGTGTAAACCAGCTTAAGGATGTGTCAGAAGGGTGTTGACACCTTTTGCTAAGGGAGTCACAGATGTTACGCAGAGTGACAAATTATTAACCGCGACAAGCAGTTGGCGGCAATATAACAAAAAGCAATGACAGAAACCGCAGAAAAAACAGGGAAAGCATAAACCGTACTTTTAATGCTCACTAATTTAACAATTATGCATCATTTGAGCGATAATTTTCCCACAAACTGATTGCTCACCGGATTTAAATATCGCCTGATGTTGTTAAATTAATGTTTTTATTTCGCGATGAAAAAAATGCTATTTGCGCTAATTCGCAGGCGCTATTTTTAAACAAATTAAATACCGCCTGCAAATAGCGTCTGTCTATCGTTCAGCGAGCCGGCTGGTTTTTCTTAGCGCCAGGCAGTCGAGTATTACACCCAGCATGACGGCCAGAATGGCAACGCCGAGCCCTGTCTCAAAGAGCGGCGTCAGCAGTCCGGCCAGCTGGGCTGCCCCGGCAGCATGTAACGCCAGCATCAGCAGCCAGCAACCCAGCAAAGCGCAGCCTGCGGTAAACAGGCGGACAATCCAGCGATAGCCTGCAGGCCAGCAGGTACGCGTAATAAACGTGCCGCTTTGCTGCATCTGAAGAAGCGTTGTACGGCTAAGCCACAGCAGCAGCAGTCCCGGCAGCGCTGCCACCACGGTAAACGCATAGAAAGCGGACCAGCCCCACAGCTCAACCAGCCAGCCAGCGGCAGGACCCACGTAAACGCGGCCAACAGCCGCCAGCGCCGAGAGCAGAGCGAACTGGGTGGCAGAGAACGCCTTATTGCACATGGTCATCAGCAGCGCCACAAACGCTGCCGTCCCCATGCCGCCACACAGGTTTTCGATAAATACCGCGCTGGCCATGCTCCAGAGATGGGGCGGGGTGATTGCCAGCAGCCAGTAAGCGGCGTTCGATACGGCCTGCAGAATGCCAAACAGCATCAGCGCACGAAACAGGCTCAGACGCTGCATCAGTACGCCGCCATAGAGCGCGCCGATAATGGTGGCCATCAGCCCCAGCGTTTTATTGACCAGGCCAACATCACCTGCGCTGAATCCTACGCCGCGGATAAGGAAAGTCGTCGTCAGCGACGCCGCGAAGGCATCTCCCAGCTTATAAAGGATAATCAGGGTGATCAGCAGCCAGGCATTATTACGCTGAAAAAAGTCCGCCAGAGGAAAGGTAACGGCCTGGCGCAGCGTGTGCGGTTCACGTTTGGCAGCGGCAGGCTCACGGGCCAGCAGGGTGGCAATCAGCCCCGGGATCATCAGCAGCGCCATCAGCCAGTAAGTTGCGCGCCAGCCCAGATAGCGATCGGCGAGCCAGAGTGCCAGTCCGCCGGAGATAAGCATGGCCAGACGATAGCCCAGCACCGTAATGGCTGCGCCGCTGCCGCGTTCTTCCGGCGGCAGGATATCGGTTTTCCAGGCGTCGAAGACGATATCCTGAGAGGCTGAACAGAATGCGACCAGTACCGCAATAGCGGCCAGTAGCGTTAAATCCTGAGCCGGATGCATAAAGCCGAGGGCGACAATGCCGGCAATCAGCGCCAGCTGAGTCAGCAGCAACCAGCCGCGGCGACGTCCCAGAAACGGCGGCGTGTAGCGGTCCATCACCGGCGACCAGAGAAACTTGAAAACGTAAGCCTGTCCTACCAGAGAAAAGAAACCAATGGTTTTAAGGTCGACATTCTCTACGGTCATCCATGCCTGCAGCGTGCCCGCGGTCAGCGCCAGCGGTAAGCCGGAGGCAAAGCCAAGCAGCAGCAGTACCGCAGCGTTACGTTGGGTAAATATTCGCAGATAGTGAGAGGTCATAGCCAGCCTGAGGTAGTGCCCGGCACCAGACGGCCGGGCAGATGACAGCGGAGCGGTTAGCGTGCGTTCTGTTTGATGAAGTTGTTTACGCTGGTATCCTGCGCCATATCGGCGATCACATCGCTCAGCGTCGCATTAACAGCGTTGGTGATTTTGTCATTGGTGGCATTGAAAGCGCCTTCAATGCTGTAGGTCTGACGGTAGTTTTTCACCTGCTTATTGCCGTTTTTCGCCGTGGCAATAATAGAGATATCCGCTTTTGTTGTGATGCTGTAGCGCACGTTGCCCTGCGTGACGTCAGCGTACAGGCCATTCACCACAATTTGCAGATCGACTGCGCCGTTCGGGCCAATCATATAACCACGGGAAGTCATCTGCTTCTCCAGCACTTCCTGCAGCAGAAAACGCAGGTCGCGTGACGGCGTCAGCGTAACCAGCTGTCCATCGCGGTTAACTTTTGCCAGCGCCTGATCGCTGCGCTGATCGGCACCGTTTACGCTAACGGTCACGCCCATCAGGCTCGGATCCTGCTGCGGCAGCTGGATTTTTGGCTGAATGTTCAGGGTTGTACTGTTGCTGGCACAGCCGGCTAAAACAAAAGCAGCCAGCAGAGGGAATAACAGTTTTTTCAACATACTCATTCTCATTAGCGTTAGGTTGGGAGATAAATCCGGCGTCATCATAGCATTGCAGCGAGGTGAAAAAAGCCCCACCCGCCGGGAAATTGATTGTAAAGGCTTTTTTCAGACCAGAGAAAAACCAGCAGGTTGACCTGCCCGGATTGCCGGTTATGATGCGCTGCAGAGCGGGAATATTTTCTGATTTTTACCGGGCAGTAATGCAAAACCTACTAATATTTAAACAGATGGGGCACAGCGCTCGCCGGAGAGGGTGTAAACAATGATTCGCGAACAAATAGAAGAAAAGCTGCGCAACGCTTTCACACCTGCACACCTCGAAGTGCATGATGAAAGCTATCGTCATAACGTGCCTGCCGGTTCTGAAAGTCACTTTAAAGTGGTGATTGTCAGCGATCATTTCACCGGCCAGCGTTTTTTACAGCGGCATCGCGCTATCTATGGTGAGCTGTCTGCTGAGCTGGCTGGCAGCGTACATGCGCTGGCACTGCATACCTACACGCAAAAAGAGTGGCACGGGCTACAGGATACCGTTCTGGCTTCGCCTAACTGCCGGGGAGTCGGTACGCTTGCCTGATACCTGTATCTTTACTGTTTCCTGAAACGGCCTGCGGGCCGTTTTTTCGTTTCTCAGGCGCTAAACGCGATCTGCGGCGCAAAAAAGCAGCAAAGTCGTTAAAAAGTGGTGAGTTTGCAGCCTCGACTCATTCCGGTGATGCCGCTATAATGCGGCGTCTATTTTTCCGGAATGTCTTCGGGACGCTTCTGGTGACAGGGATGTGGTTCTGCCCGCAGAGGCCGTCCCGGTTATTGGATACGGCGCATTAATTGTGTGGTGTCTGAAGTTGACCGAGCACGTGATTTTTTGAGGTAACAAAATGACAGTTTCAGTAGAAACCACCCAGGGTCTGGGCCGCCGCATTTCGATTACTATTCCAGCTGACAGCATTGACGCTGCAGTTAAGAAAGAACTGATTGAAGTGGCTAAGAAAGTCCGTATCGATGGTTTCCGTAAAGGTAAAGTACCATCGCACATTATCAATCAGCGCTACGGCGCCTCTGTTCGCCAGGATGTGCTGGGTGAGCTGATGACGCGTAACTTCGTTGACGCCATCATCAAAGAGAAAATTAACCCAGCAGGCGCGCCTCACTACGTGCCGGGTGAGTACAAAGAAGGCGAAGACTTTACCTATGCGGTTGAGTTTGAAGTCTATCCGGAAGTCGAATTACAGGGTCTGGACGCAATCGAAGTTGAAAAACCGGTTGTTGAAGTGACTGATGCAGACGTGGATGCGATGCTGGATACCCTGCAGAAGCAGCAGGCTACCTGGAAAGAGACTGACGCAGCGGCTACCGCTGAAGATCGCGCTACCATCGATTTCAACGGTTCTGTAGATGGCGAAGAGTTCGAGGGCGGTAAAGCGTCTGACTTCGTCCTGGCGATGGGCCAGGGTCGTATGATCCCTGGTTTTGAAGAGGGCATCACCGGTAAGAAAGCGGGTGACACCTTTACTATCGACGTTAAATTCCCGGACGATTACCACGCAGAAAACCTGAAAGGGAAAGATGCGAAGTTTGATATCGTTCTGAAGAAAGTTGAAACCCGTGAGCTGCCAGAACTGACTGCTGACTTCATCAAACGTTTCGGCGTGGAAGATGGTTCAGTTGATGGCCTGCGTGCAGAAGTGCGTAAAAACATGGAGCGTGAGCTCAAAGGCGCTATTCGTAACCGCGTGAAGTCTCAGGTTCTGGATGGTCTGGTTGATGCTAACAACATTGACGTTCCGGCTGCTCTGATTGACAGCGAAATCGACGTGCTGCGTCGTCAGGCTGCTCAGCGCTTTGGTGGTAACGAGAAGCAGGCGCTGGAACTGCCACGTGAGCTGTTCGAAGAGCAGGCCAAACGTCGCGTTGTTGTAGGTCTGCTGCTGGGCGAAGTGATCCGCATCAACGAGCTGAAAGCAGACGAAGATCGCGTTAAAACGCTGATCGAAGAGATGGCTTCTGCGTACGAAGATCCACAGGAAGTTATCGAGTTCTACAGCAAAAACAATGAGCTGATGAACAATATGCGCAACGTTGCGCTGGAAGAGCAGGCGGTTGAAGCGCTGCTGGCGAAAGCCAAAGTGGCCGACAAAGCGACCTCTTTCCAGGAGCTGATGAACCAGACCTCTGCGGCCTGATTAATCACTTAACGGAATGTGCTCAGCCCGCGACCTCTGTCGTGGGCTTTTTTTTTATTTATGATAAAAAACCGCTTCCTGCACGTCTATTTGACTAATTAAGCGGCAAATTATTCGCTATGCTCTTTTTCCAGGTTAGCGAATAGAGAAAAGGTTGTTATGCTTGAAACAACCGGGCAGCATCCCCAGATAGAGGAAGAATGCGAGAGAACCGTGAGGCTGGCTGATTAACCGTCCTGAAATGTCGGAACGAGGCGGCTGTGCATAGTTTTCACAGCGCGTCTCACGTAGAATCGGTACAGAATGTTGCCAATGAAATTTATCAGGAGACGGTAATGTCATACAGTGGCGATCGTGAATTTACTGCACCAACTAATGCGCTGGTGCCAATGGTGGTCGAACAAACCTCGCGCGGCGAGCGTTCTTACGACATCTATTCCCGCCTGCTTAAAGAGCGCGTTATCTTTCTGACTGGTCAGGTTGAAGATCACATGGCGAACCTGATTGTGGCGCAGATGCTGTTTCTGGAAGCAGAGAATCCGGAAAAAGATATCTATCTCTACATCAATTCACCAGGTGGCGTGATCACGGCGGGTATGTCGATCTACGACACCATGAAATTTATTAAGCCGGACGTCAGCACCATCTGTATGGGTCAGGCGTGCTCAATGGGCGCATTTCTGCTGACGGCAGGAACCAAAGGTAAACGCTTCTGCCTGCCTAACTCCCGCGTGATGATTCACCAGCCGCTGGGCGGCTATCAGGGACAGGCAACGGATATCGAGATCCATGCGCGTGAAATCCTGAAAGTAAAACAGCGCATGAATGAACTGATGGCTGAGCATACCGGCAAAACGCTGGAGCAGATTGAGCGCGACACCGAACGCGATCGTTTCCTCTCTGCCAGCGAAGCGGTAGAGTATGGCCTGGTTGACTCTATCCTGACACACCGTCAATAAGACGCATCTGCTGGCCCTTACGCTATAGTTAACGGGGGCAGGCAGATGAGTTGCATGCATACCGGCCGTTGTTGTACGGCCAGTGCCGTACACCAGAGTAGGTCTGAGAACGAAAAGAGGTTAGCTGATGACAGATAAGCGCAAAGACGGTTCAGGTAAGTTGCTGTACTGCTCTTTCTGCGGCAAAAGCCAGCATGAAGTCCGTAAGCTGATTGCCGGGCCGTCAGTCTATATTTGCGACGAATGTGTTGATTTATGTAATGACATCATTCGTGAAGAGATTAAAGAGGTTGCGCCGCATCGCGAGCGTAGCGCCCTGCCAACACCGCATGAAATTCGTCACCACCTTGATGACTATGTCATTGGTCAGGAAAAGGCGAAAAAAGTGCTGGCGGTTGCCGTTTATAACCACTACAAACGTCTGCGCAATGGCGATACCAGTAACGGTATCGAACTGGGCAAGAGTAACATTCTGCTGATCGGTCCGACCGGTAGCGGTAAGACGCTGCTGGCAGAAACGCTGGCGCGCCTGCTGGATGTGCCTTTTACCATGGCAGATGCCACCACGCTGACCGAAGCGGGTTATGTGGGTGAAGATGTAGAAAACATCATCCAGAAGCTGCTGCAGAAGTGCGACTATGATGTGCAAAAGGCACAGCGCGGTATCGTCTATATCGATGAGATTGATAAAATCTCCCGTAAGTCAGATAACCCTTCTATTACCCGTGATGTATCGGGCGAGGGTGTACAGCAGGCGCTGCTGAAGCTGATTGAAGGCACCGTTGCAGCTGTACCGCCACAGGGCGGTCGCAAACATCCGCAGCAGGAGTTCCTGCAGGTTGATACGTCGAAAATCCTGTTTATCTGCGGCGGCGCATTTGCTGGTCTCGATAAAGTCATTTCACAGCGTGTGGAAACCGGCTCGGGTATTGGCTTTGGCGCGACGGTGAAAGGCAAATCGCAAAAAGCCAGCGAAGGCGAACTGCTCTCGCAGGTTGAGCCGGAAGATTTGATCAAGTTTGGTCTGATCCCGGAGTTTATCGGTCGTCTGCCGGTTGTCGCCACGCTCAATGAGCTGAGCGAAGAAGCGCTGATCCAGATCCTGCGTGAGCCGAAAAATGCGCTCACCAAACAGTATCAGGCGCTGTTTAACCTTGAAGGCGTTGAGCTGGAGTTTCGCGACGAAGCGCTGACAGCTATCGCTAAAAAGGCGATGTCACGCAAAACCGGTGCGCGTGGTCTGCGTTCTATCGTTGAGGCGGCACTGCTGGAAACCATGTATGACCTGCCTTCAATGGAAGATGTCGAGAAAGTGGTTATCGATGATTCGGTGATTGATGGCGAGTCCGATCCAATGCTGATTTATGGTAAACATGAAGCGCAAGCTTCTGGCGAATAAATAAGCAGCCAAATCACGTTGTTATCTTAAAAAAGGGGAATTTTATTCCCCTTTTACTTTTCTCACCGCTGTGACATTGAATGTCGGACAAGCATCCCCATATACTCATAATCCTGTGGGTTTAACTGCATACAGCCTGTATTACGCGGTACCCATCACCTGGCGGACATTAAACTAAGAGAGAGCTCTATGAATCCTGAGCGTTCTGAACGCATTGAAATCCCCGTGTTGCCGCTGCGCGACGTGGTGGTTTATCCGCACATGGTAATTCCGTTGTTTGTTGGTCGGGAAAAATCGATTCGTTGCCTGGAAGCGGCAATGGATCATGACAAGAAGATCATGCTGGTTGCCCAGAAAGAGGCTTCAACGGATGAACCTGGAATTAACGATCTCTTTGCCGTAGGGACAGTGGCGTCCGTACTGCAGATGTTAAAGCTGCCTGATGGCACGGTTAAGGTGCTGGTGGAAGGCCTGCAGCGTGCCCGCATTACCACACTGTCTGACAATGGCGATCACTTTGTCGCACAGGCTGAATATCTGACCTCGCCAGAAATTGAAGAGCGCGAGCAGGAAGTGCTGGTACGCACCGCGATTAATCAGTTTGAAGGCTACATCAAGCTGAACAAAAAGATCCCGCCTGAAGTGCTGACCTCACTGAACAGCATTGATGATGCGGCACGTCTGGCTGATACCGTAGCGGCACATATGCCGCTTAAGCTGGCGGATAAGCAGTCTGTGCTTGAGATGTCCGACGTGAACGAGCGTCTGGAATATCTGATGGCGATGATGGAATCGGAAATCGACCTGTTGCAGGTTGAGAAACGCATTCGCAATCGCGTCAAAAAGCAGATGGAAAAAAGCCAGCGCGAATATTATCTGAACGAACAAATGAAGGCGATTCAGAAAGAGCTGGGCGAGATGGATGACGCGCCAGACGAGTATGAAGCGCTGAAGCGTAAAATCGACGCGGCTAAAATGCCGGCTGAAGCGCGTGAAAAAGCGGAAGCTGAGCTGCAGAAGCTGAAAATGATGTCGCCTATGTCTGCAGAAGCGACGGTGGTACGCGGCTATATTGACTGGATGGTTCAGGTTCCGTGGAACGCGCGCAGCAAGGTGAAGAAAGATCTGCGCAAAGCGCAGGAGACGCTGGATACCGATCACTTTGGTCTTGAACGCGTCAAAGATCGCATCCTTGAGTATCTTGCAGTGCAGAGTCGCGTCAGCAAAATCAAAGGCCCGATCCTCTGTCTGGTTGGCCCGCCGGGCGTGGGTAAAACCTCTCTGGGACAGTCGATTGCGAAGGCAACAGGACGCAAATATGTGCGTATGGCGCTGGGTGGCGTGCGTGATGAAGCAGAAATTCGCGGACACCGTCGCACCTATATTGGTTCGATGCCAGGCAAGCTGATCCAGAAAATGGCAAAAGTGGGCGTGAAAAACCCGCTGTTCCTGCTGGATGAAATTGACAAAATGTCGTCTGACATGCGGGGCGATCCTGCTTCGGCGCTGCTGGAAGTGCTGGATCCGGAACAGAATATCGCGTTTAACGATCACTATCTGGAAGTTGACTACGACCTCTCTGATGTGATGTTTGTCGCGACATCTAACTCCATGAACATTCCGGCACCGCTGCTGGATCGTATGGAAGTGATCCGCCTGTCGGGCTACACCGAAGATGAAAAACTCAATATTGCGAAGCAGCACCTGCTGCCTAAACAGATTGAGCGTAATGCGCTGAAAGAGAAAGAGATCAGCGTTGATGATAGCGCAATCATTGGCATCATCCGTTATTACACGCGTGAGGCAGGCGTGCGTAGCCTTGAACGTGAACTCTCTAAGTTATGTCGTAAAGCGGTCAAAGCGCTGCTGATGGATAAAACGCAAAAGAGCATCACCATTGATGGCGACAACCTGAAAGATTTCCTCGGCGTACAGCGTTTTGATTACGGTCGCGCTGATAGCGAAAACCGCGTAGGGCAGGTCACTGGCCTGGCGTGGACAGAAGTGGGCGGCGATCTGCTGACCATTGAAACCGCTTGTGTGCCGGGTAAAGGCAAACTGACCTATACCGGCTCTCTTGGCGAGGTGATGCAGGAGTCAATTCAGGCTGCATTAACCGTGGTTCGCGCCCGGGCGGAAAAACTGGGTATTAACGGTGACTTCTATGAGAAGCGTGATATCCACGTGCACGTGCCGGAAGGGGCTACGCCGAAGGATGGTCCGAGTGCCGGTATTGCCATGTGTACGGCGCTGGTCTCCTGTCTGACGGGTAACCCGGTCCGTTCTGATGTGGCCATGACCGGCGAGATCACGCTGCGCGGTCAGGTACTGCCTATCGGCGGTCTGAAAGAGAAGCTGCTGGCAGCACACCGTGGCGGGATTAAAACCGTACTGATCCCGGATGAAAACAAGCGCGATCTGGAAGATATTCCGGCAAATGTGATTGCTGACCTCAGCATTCATCCGGTTAAACGCATTGAAGAGGTGCTGAATCTGGCCCTGGAAAATGCGCCATCCGGTATGCAGGTCGTGACGGCGAAATAGCGCCAGGCAGTCAATGCGGCTAAAAAGCGAAGCTGGCAGGCTACATCAGGCTTGCCAGCTTTTTTTTGCCTGCTAAGTTAGAGGGCGGCTGGATCTGCGATTAAGATGAATACCGTTGTTTCAGCATCATGAGCTTGTTATAACTGGCTGCGCGTTTGCCCTGGCGAAAAGAGACGGGGCAAAGTGAATAATAAAAGAGGGGATGAAGAGAGTGAATAAGTCACAGTTGATCGACAAAATTGCTGCAGAAGCAGACATTTCTAAAGCAGCAGCCGGACGTGTACTGGAGGCGTTTACCGAATCTGTTTCGGACGCGCTGAAAAGCGGCGATGAAGTAGCCCTGGTGGGTTTCGGTACGTTCTCTGTGCGCGAGCGCGCTGAGCGTGCTGGCCGTAATCCGCAAACCGGTAAAGAGATCACGATCCCGGCTGGCAAGGTACCGGGATTCCGTGCCGGTAAAGCGCTGAAAGACGCCGTTAATTAAGTCGGTCTGGATTAACCAGTGAAGCATTTTCTTCTCTGGATTGAGGACGAAAAAGCCGTTCTCATGTAACATACGGGCACATCATTACTGATGTGCCTTTTTTATTTGATGCGTAGCTTGAGCCAGTGGCTTCAGTCTCCGCATGGTTGCCAGCTGCCAGCCTGAACTGCAGCTGCACGATGATGGCATCGTGTCTGAGCTTTACATTCACACTACAGCGGAGTGTTGTCATACCATGATGGACAATTTACGCGCGGCGTCGAATCATGTCGTGCTCAAGGTTATTCTGGGATTGATTATCCTGTCCTTTGTGCTTACCGGGGTGGGCAACTACCTGATCGGTGGCAATGGCGATTACGCGGCGAAAGTTAACGGCCACGAAATCAGCCGTGCTGAGCTGGAGCAGGCGTTTAACAGCGAGCGCAATCGTCAGCAGCAGATGCTGGGCGATCAGTTCTCACAGCTGGCGAGCAATGATGGCTATATCCAGCAGATGCGCCAGCAGGCGCTGTCACAGCTGGTAGATCAGGCGCTGCTGGATCAGTACATCAGCGATCTGCATCTTGGTATCAGTGATGAGCAGGTAAAGCAGGCAATTTTCAATCAGAAAGCGTTTCAGACCAACGGTAAATTTGATAATGCCAAATATAATGGTTTGATCACCAGTATGGGCTTCTCAGCCGATCAATATGCGGAAGCGCTGCGCAAGCAGTTGCTTAACCAGCAGCTGATCAACGCCATCGCTAACACTGATTTTATGCTGAAAGATGAAACCACGAAGCTGACAGATTTAGTCTCGCAGCAGCGGGAAATCCGTCAGGCGGTGATTGACGTTAACGCGCTGGCAGCAAAGCAGACGGTGACTGACGACGAGATCGCGCAGTATTATCAGCAGCATCAGAACAGCTTCATGGCACCAGAGCAGTTCCGCGTCAGCTATATCAAAATGGATGCAGCAGCGATGCAGCAGCCGGTCAGCGAAGCGGATATTCAAAGCTGGTACGATCAACACAAAGCAGACTACTCACAGCCGCAGCGCAGCCGTTACAGCATCATTCAGACCAAAACTGAGGCAGAAGCCCGGTCAGTACTGGATGCACTGAAGCAGGGCGGCGATTTTGCCAGCCTGGCGAAAAGCAAATCTGCCGATCCTATCTCCGCACGTAAAGGCGGCGACATGGGCTGGCTGGAACCTGCCACCACGCCAGATGAGCTGAAAAATGCCAGCCTGACGGAGAAAGGCCAGCTTTCAGACGTGATTAAATCCTCAGTGGGTTTCCTGGTAGTGCGTCTGGACGATATCCAGCCGGAGCAGGTAAAGCCGCTGGCGCAGGTGCATGACGTCATTGCGGACAAAGTTAAGCAGGAGAAAGCGCTCGACGCATTCTATAAGCTGCAGCAGAAGGTCAGCGAAGCCGCCAGCAATGATAATGAATCGCTGGCTGGCGCGGCACAGGCATCGGGTCTTAACGTCAGTGAAACCGGCTGGTTCACCCGTGATGATGTGCCTGCTGACCTCGACTTTGACGCGGTTAAACAGGCGGTCTTCAGCGGTGGCCTGACCGGGCAGAACGGTGCGCCGGGCAACAACTCCGATATTATCAGCGTGGATGGCGATCGCGCGTTTGTGCTGCGCATCAGCGAACACAAACCGGAAGCGGTTAAACCGCTTGACCAGGTAAAAGCGCAGGTTACCGATCGCATCAAACACGATAAGGCGACACAGCAGGCTAAAGCGCAGGCAGATAAACTGCTGGCTGAGCTGAAAGCAGGCAAAAGTGAAGCGCTGAGCGCGGCAGGCCTGACGCTGAGCAGCAGCAAAGTGGTTGATCGCAACGCACAGGATCCAATTGCACAGACCGCATTTTCGCTGCCGCAGCCGGCAGACAATAAACCGTCCTGGGGCACAGGCGAAGATATGCAGGGCAATGTTGTGCTGGTTGCGCTGGATAAAGTCTCTGCCGGCAGCCTGCCGCAGAATCAGGTTGATGAGATGATTAAAGGCGTTACGCAGAATAATGCACAGATCGCGTTTGAAGCGCTGCTGGAGAATCTGCGTAAAGAGGCGAAGATCAAATACGGTGCAGCGGCGCAAGCCCAGTAAGCCTCACAAAAACAGGTAATGTTCTGCAACAATCAAAGGCCGCTTCTGCGGCCTTTTCCATCTTTCCGTTTCGCCTTTTGCGGCTTTTTCTCTGCTGTGACACGCTGCTGATGCTGTCAAACACAAGGAGAAAAACAGCATGAACAAATCCACTTTTCACGCATTTTGTCTGACACTGGCGCTGGGCGGCGCACTCTATAGCGGCAGCCTCGCGGCGGCAGAACCGCCGGCAGTACAGGCAAAGCCGCTGGCGGCACTGACGGCCGGACCGGTCAGCATCAACGATGCCACAGCCGAGCAGCTGGCGAGCGCCATGAATGGTATCGGGCTGAAAAAAGCGCAGGCGATTGTTAGCTATCGCGAAGAGTATGGTCGCTTCACTGCGCTGGAGCAGCTCAAAGAGGTACCCGGTATCGGCAGTGCGCTGGTAGAACGCAACAGCGATCGACTCAAACTGTGAAGCACTTCGCGATGCTGAAGTATCAGTAAGTCCCGGCAACAGACTGTGCTATGCTCAACAGGTCCAACCAGTTAGCGGTTTCAGCCTGTTCAGGAGTGTTGATGCAAACCACCATAAAAGTGCGCGGCTATCATCTTGATGTTTACCAGCATGTTAACAATGCGCGTTACCTGGAGTTTCTGGAGGAGGCGCGCTGGCAGTGGCTGGAAGAAGCAAACGCCTTTAACTGGCTGATAGCGCAAAAACTGGCGTTTGTGGTAGTGAACATCAATATCAACTATCGCCGGCCTGCGGTTCTGGGAGATCGCCTGATAATTGAAAGCGAGGTGTCACAGCTCAGCGGCCGCAGCGGCATCATTGCACAGCGTGTACTGCTTGCAGAGGATGGCACTCTGGTGGCTGACGCCATGCTGACGTTTGTCTGTATCGATTTGCGAACGCAAAAGGCGGTTCCGCTGGAGGGAGAACTGCGCGAACGCCTGGCGGCTCTGATGAACGGGCGTTAAACCGTGGCGTCACTACTGACGCCACGCCGGCTGCGGGCTGATTCAGCGCAGGCCGCTTTTTTGCTTCATTGCCGTCATTACCGCTGCGGCATTATCCTGATACTCTGCCAGTCCGCGAGCACGTAAATGACAGGCGGCGCAGGTTCCGCAGCCATCACCTTTGATGCCGTTATAGCAGGTCAGCGTCTCTGACCGTACCAGCGGCAGCTGTTGCCAGTAATCAGCCAGCGCCCAGGTCTCTGCTTTATTCAGCCACATCAGCGGTGTCTCAAAACGTATTTCGCGGGCCATACCAAGGCTGACCGCGTGGTTTAACGCTTTAACAAACTCATCGCGGCAGTCGGGATAGCCGGAAAAATCGGTCTCACACACGCCGGTGATAACAGCTTCAGCTTCTACCTGATACGCGTAGACAGAGGCGAGCGTCAGAAACAGAATATTACGGCCGGGTACAAACGTGCTGGGTAATCCGCTGGCATCAGCCTCATAGGCCGGTACCGGGATATTGTCACGCGTCAGGCTGCTTACCGCCAGCTCGTTCAGCAGGGTAACATCCAGTACTTTATGCGCGCGCGCACCCAGCTTATGTGCCAGCTCTGCTGCCACCTCAATCTCTTGGCGGTGGCGCTGTCCATAATCGAAAGTAACGCAGTGAACTTCATCATAGTGCTGCAGGGCCTGAATCAGGCAGGTGGTGGAATCTTGTCCACCACTAAAAACGACAACGGCGCGTTTCATTAACTCTTATCTCCTGGTGTGGTGTCTTTATGGTACTGCGTCAGGGGCGGACTGAACAGGGCAGGGGACAGGCGGCGGGATCCAGGCTCGCGTAAAGTCAAACCAGCCCAGCGCGGTCAGGTGTACACCCTCCACGCCCGGTGGCGCCAGTACCTGATAACGGTAGTTAAACAGCGGCAGCAGATAACCTTCGCTCATCAGCGTATGAAAAAGTTGCTGAACGGCAGACGAACGCACGCCATCATCTGGCTCACAGGCGATTTGCTGAAGCGACTGGCGGAAGCTGTCACGCAGCGGCTGCCATAGCCGGTCCTGCTCCAGCCAGTTCAGCAGGGTGAACTGCGGCGCGTCACCAATCAGACGATCGCCCATGACAATATCCGCTGCCGTAAGATCCTGCTCGCTGTTCCAGCTTTTTACCTCATGAAATACGCAGGTCAGCTCACAGCCGTGTGAGGCCAGCAGCCTAACCAGCGCCTCCGCCATTACGTGCAGCTCAACCGGCAGGTGGTAATGCAGGGTCAGGCGTGCAGGCAGGGCAACGGGTTCCGTCCCGGTCTGCGGAACCGGCCAGCCGGGCAGCAGCCACTGACTTGGCGTAATTAATCCTTCTGCCAGCGGCAGCTGGCGGATCACATCGCTGCGCTGGATCAGCGCAATCAGCGTCCGGGCCTGAGCCGCGCTGAAACGCAGTGAAGGGCGGGTGGCCAGATAGCAGAAGCCGCGGCTGATACTGCGATCTACCGGCCGCAGCTGCTGCAGCTCGTCAGCATCACCAATCGCAATCTGTACCGGATGACGGCAGCTGTTGCCCTGTTCCGGCATAAACAGGGTGGGCGTGATCCAGTATTCAATACGCTGGATCAGCGCGCGCTGCAGATGCCAGCGCGCATAGCTCTCCAGCCGCAGCAGCGTCGGGGTAAATTGCATCAGCTGCCAGGGGCCGCTGCCAGTTTGCGGGCTGTCGGGATGCGGCAGCAGACAGAACTGGTGAGCCAGCCGCTGCGGCAGCCAGTAGTCGGGCTGATGCAGCCGGATACGCAGCGTGAGCGGATGCGGGGCGTCAATCTGCGCAACGCTGGCAAGCAGCACGCGTCCGCTGGCGCTCCGGATAATCTGCTGCAGTACCGCTGCCAGCTGTGCGGCATACATCGGGTCGCCGTTATGCCAGCTAAGCTGCGGACGCAGCCAGAAGCTCCAGTTCAGTCCGCTGCTGTCGTGCTGCCAGTGATGCGCCAGGTCGCCCCTGACGCGGTTGTTTTCAACGCGCGTCAGGCCGGAGAAAATCTGCCGGGCCAGATGCTGCTCCGCGCGACCGAGAGGCTGCAGAGGTGCCGGGAAGGCGAGCGTGCGGTAATAAGGAATGCGCAGTACCGGCGTACGATCCTGCCAGTGCCCGCCCATCAGTGGCTGCAGCAGCTGCAGCAGACGTTCCGGCGGCAGGTCAAGCGTCTGCAGCATCTGAACCGGTTCGCCCGCCAGCAGCTGGCGGTTAAGCAGCTGCTGGCGCAGCGCCTCAGGTGTGATCAAAAACTGCAGCTCTCCCTGTTTACCGCGCCCCGGCTGGCTTTCCCAGCGGATCCAGCCCGCCTGCTGCCATTTTTTCAGCAGGGTACGCGCATGACGTTCGCTGCAGAAACAGCGCTTAGCCAGCATGGCAACGCTTAAGCGCTGCGTCTCCCCCTGGCTGGCGTGCCACAGCCGCTGAAACTGGCTGACACGATGAAGTTCGCGCATAGTTAAACCCGGAACAGTTTTCAAAAAGTATTCACTATTCGTTCCGTAATTACCAGGCGATAGTAAAAGGCATCCCCCGACAGGAGTACAGGCATGGCTCGTCTTGCAGCATTTGATATGGACGGCACGCTGTTGCTGCCCACGCATCAGTTAGGTAAAGAGACGCTGGAAACCCTGCACGCGCTGCAGCAGCGCAATGTGATTCTGGCCTTTGCCACCGGTCGTCACCTGCTGGATATGCAGGTGATTCGTACACAGATCACGCTGCCTGCCTGGCTGATAACCGGTAACGGCACGCGTATTCATGACCCGCAAGGTAATCAGCTTTATGGCTGCGATCTGCCAGCGGAGGTCGCAGAACAGGTCATGAGAACCCGCTGGAAAACACCCGCCTCCATTCATCTGTTTACCGATGAGGGCTGGTTCACTGATAAGCCGCTGCCCGGCGCGCTGGAGGCGCACTCGCTGAGCGGGTTTAGCTATCAGCTGTGCGATCTGCAGCAGATGTCCGGAGACAACATCACCAAAATCTGCTTTATCGCACCCCATGAGATGTTACTGGCGCTGCAGGAAGAACTGCAGCAGGCGCTGGGCGCACGTGCCAGTATCTGTTTTTCTGCCTGGGACTGTCTTGAGGTTCTGCCGTCAGGCTGCCATAAAGGCGCGGCGCTGACGCGGTTGTGCGAACACCTCGATCTGCCGCTGGCGGAGTGTATGGCCTTCGGGGATGCGATGAACGATCGCGAGATGCTGGAGCGGGCAGGTAAAGGTTTTGTTATGGGCAACGCCATGCATCAGCTTAAAGCCGCGCTGCCGCATTTGCCGGTTATCGGCCATTGCGAGACACAGGCGGTGTCTCATTATTTAAATCACTGGCTGACAACGCCCCACCTTGATTACTCCCCCCAGGGCTGAGTCTTGCCGTGAACCGGACCGGAAGTCCGGTTTTTTTATTGCAGCGCCTGCAGCCAGGGCTGAATATCGCCAATCTGCGCCGCGACCCACGCCGGATTGTAATAGGTGTCGGGATAGCGCTCACCGCTGTCGCAGAGCAGCGTCACCAGCGCACCCCGTTCACCGCTGGCACGCATGCGCTTCGCGACCTGCATCATACCCCAGAAGTTGGTCCCCGTTGAGGCGCCGGGCCGCCGCCCGAGGATCTGTTCCAGTCGCAGCATGGCTGCCAGCGTTGCGCCATCGGGGACTTTGAGCATTTCATCGATCACGTCGGGCAGAAAAGAGGGTTCAACGCGCGGGCGACCAATGCCCTCAATCAGGCTGCCGCGCGCATTGCGCAGGCTGCTGTCACGGCTGTGCCAGTAGTCAAAAAACACGGAGTGCTGCGGATCAGTGACCAGCAGACGGGTGGGGTAGCCCTGATAACGAATATAGCGTCCCAGCGTGGCAGAGGTACCGCCGGTGCCGGCGCTCATGATCAGCGTATGGGGCACCGGAAACGGCTCATGTGCCATCTGACGAAAAATACTTTCTGCAATATTATTATTGCCGCGCCAGTCCGTCGCACGTTCAGCATAGGTAAATTGATCCATAAAGTGACCGTTCAGTTCACGCGCCAGGCGCTCCGATTCTGCGTAGAGCTGGCACGGATCGGCAACAAAATGGCATTCGCCTCCATAGAAGCGAATCATCTCAATTTTACGCTTTGCGGTGCTGGCCGGCATAACCGCGATAAACGGCAGGCCGAGCAGCCGGGCAAAGTAGGCTTCCGATACCGCGGTGCTGCCGGATGACGCTTCGATAATCGGGGTTTTTTCACCGATCCAGCCATTCGCCAGTCCATACAGGAACAGCGAACGCGCCAGGCGATGTTTCAGGCTGCCGCTGGGGTGCGTGCTCTCATCCTTAAGGTAGAAAAAGATGCCCGGGAAATCGTCCAGCGTAAAGCGGATCAGGTGTGTGTCAGCCGAGCGCTGGATATCAGCGTTAATCTCATTAATGGCGTGGCGGATCCAGGGCGTTTGCATGGCAATTCTCTCCGGTTTTTATTGCCGCCAGTGTACGGCACGGGCAGGAAAAAGAGGTTGCTAAAACCAGGGTATAATCAGCGGTTCAGAGAAAATTTTTCTCCGGTGAGGCGTGATGATAGATAAAATTGACCGTAAGCTGCTGGCCCTTCTGCAGAAGGATTGCACGCTCTCGCTGCAGGCGCTGGCGGAGGCCGTGAATCTGACCACCACGCCCTGCTGGAAGCGCCTGAAAAAACTTGAAGATGATGGCATCATCCGGGCGCGCGTGGCGCTGCTGGATGGTGAAAAACTTGGTCTGTCACTGACCGCGTTTATGCTGATCAAAACCCAGCAGCACAGCAGCGACTGGTTCAGGCAGTTTGTCGCCGTGGTGGAGCCAATGCCGGAAGTCATGGCCTTCTACCGTATGGCCGGCGAGTATGACTATCTGCTGCGAATACAGGTTGCGGATATGAAGAGCTACGACGCGTTTTATAAGCGGCTGGTGAATGGCGTGCCGGGCCTGATCGATGTCACCTCCAGCTTTGCGATGGAAGAGATTAAATATTCAACCGCGCTGCCCGTTGTGCCCTGAAGCGTAAATAAAGAGAGAGATTGTGCGATTATTCAGCCAGCTTAGTTGGTATTTCCTGCGTGAGTGGCGCCGCTATGCCGGTGCTGTTTGCCTGCTTATTATTATCGCGTTACTGCAGCTGATCCCGCCGCACCTGGTGGGCGTTATTGTGGATGGCGTCACGCAGCAGCAGCTCTCTGCCAGACAGATTATGCTATGGATCGGCGTCATGCTGCTCACCGCGGTTATTGTTTATCTGCTGCGCTATGTCTGGCGCGTGCTGCTGTTTGGCGCCTCGTATCAGCTGGCGGTTGAACTGCGCGAGGATTTTTATCGTCAGCTGAGCCGGCAGCATCCTGCGTTCTATCTGCGTCATCGCACAGGCGATCTCATCGCACGCGCCACCAATGATGTGGACCGCGTGGTGTTTGCGGCGGGGGAAGGGGTGCTGACGCTGGTGGACTCACTGGTTATGGGGCTGGTGGTACTGGCGGTAATGAGTACGCAGATAAGCTGGCAGCTTACGCTGCTGGCGCTGATCCCGATGCCCTTTATGGCGCTGGCGATCCAGAAAGATGGTTCGCGACTGCATCAGCGCTTTAAAGTCGCGCAGGCGGCGTTCTCAAGCCTGAACGATCAGACGCAGGAGAGCCTGACCAGTATCCGTATGATTAAAGCGTTTGGCCTGGAAGATCATCAGTCGCAGCAGTTTGCTGACATCGCCAGCGATACCGGACGTAAAAATCTGCATGTGGCGCGGGTGGACGCGCGATTCGATCCCATTATCTATGTGGCCGTTGGTTTCTCTAATCTGCTGGCGATCGCCGGCGGCGGCTGGATGGTATGGCACGGCACTCTGACGCTGGGCCAGCTCACCAGCTTTGTGATGTATCTCGGACTGATGATCTGGCCGATGCTGGCGCTGGCGTGGATGATCAATATCGTGGAGCGCGGCAGTGCGGCCTGGAGCCGTATTCGTGCGCTGCTGGCTGAAGCGCCGGCCGTGGTTGATGGCACTCTGGCGTTACCGCCTGAGCCGGCTGCGCTGCAGCTCGCCATTGACGCCTTTCACTACCCGGGTACAGAAAATGCCGTACTGCAGAATATTCATGCGCAGCTGCAGCCGGGGCAGATGCTGGGATTATGCGGCCCCACCGGCTGCGGCAAAAGTACGCTGCTCAGTCTCATTCAGCGCCACTTCGATGTCGATCGGGGCGGGATCCGCTACGGCGAGCTGCCGCTGGTTCAGCTGCAGCTTGACAGCTGGCGCAGCCGCCTGGCAGTCGTCAGCCAGACGCCGTTTCTGTTTTCTGACAGCGTGGCAAACAATCTGGCGCTGGGACGCCCCGACGCCACGCAGCAGCAGATTGAGCAGGCAGCAAAAATGGCCTGCGTGCATGAGGATATTCTGCGTCTGCCGCAAGGCTATGAGACAGAAGTCGGAGAGCGCGGCGTTATGCTTTCGGGCGGACAGAAGCAGCGTATTGCGATTGCCCGGGCGCTGCTGCTGGAGGCGGAGATCCTGATTCTGGATGATGCGCTTTCTGCGGTAGATGGGCGTACTGAACATGACATTCTGCATAACCTGCGTATCTGGGGGCAGAACCGCACGGTGATTATCAGCGCGCACCGCCTCTCAGCGCTAACCGAAGCGAGTGAAATTCTGGTACTGCAGCAGGGGCGCATTGCGCAGCGTGGCGATCATGACCAGCTGGCGGCGCAGCCGGGCTGGTATCGCGATATGTACCGCTATCAGCAGCTGGAAGCGGCGCTGGATGATGATGAGAGTGAAAGCAAAGATGAAACCGCAACAGGAGCGCAGCATGGCTAAGTCGCAGCGGCTGTGGCCGACGCTGAAACGGCTGCTGGCCTACGGAAAACCCTGGCGCCGTTCACTGTGGCTGGCAACCGGCATGCTCTGGCTGGCCGCCGCCGCCGAGGTGACCGGCCCGGTGCTGGTCAGCTATTTTATCGATCATCTGATTGCCAGACATCAGATGCCGTGGGGCATTGTGGCGGGATTACTGGTGAGCTTTATTCTGCTGCAGCTGATGGCAGCGGCGCTGCACTATTTTCAGGCGCTGCTGTTTAACCGGGCGGCAATCGGGGTGGTGCAGCAGCTGCGCGTTGATGTCATGAACGCGGCGCTGCGTCAGCCGCTGAGCGCGTTCGATACCCAGCCGGTGGGGCAGATTATTTCGCGCGTCACTAATGACACCGAGGTGATCAAAGATCTCTATGTCACCGTGGTTGCCACCGTGCTGCGCAGTGCCGCGCTGATTGGCGCGATGCTGGTCGCCATGTTTTCGCTCGACTGGCGTATGGCGCTGGTGGCGCTGGTTATTTTCCCACTGGTGCTGACCGTGATGCTGATCTATCAGCGTTACAGTACGCCGATTGCCCGCCGGGTTCGCAGCTATCTGGCGGATATCAACAACGGCTTTAATGAAGTGATCAACGGCATGAGCGTGATCCAGCAGTTTCGGCAGCAGGCGCGCTTTGGTGCACGGATGAGCGAGGCGAGTCGTGCCCACTATATGGCGCGCATGCAGACGCTGCGACTGGATGGGTTTTTGCTGCGTCCGCTGCTTAGCCTCTTTTCTGCACTGATTTTGTGCGGTCTGCTACTGCTGTTCAGCTTTGCTTCCCCCGGCGCCTTTGAGGTCGGCGTGCTTTACGCCTTCATCACCTATCTGGGCCGGCTGAATGAGCCGCTGATCGAACTGACCACGCAGCAGTCGATGCTGCAGCAGGCGGTGGTATCAGGTGAGCGCATATTTGAACTGGTTGATGCGCATCAGCAGGGGTATGGCAGCGAGAGTGCCCCGCTGCGCTCCGGAGACATTGCGCTGCGCGACGTCAGTTTCGCCTACCGCGATGACCGCGACGTGCTGAGCAACATCACCTTCAGCGTGCCGTCGCGCGGCTTTGTGGCGCTGGTCGGACATACCGGCAGCGGCAAAAGCACGCTGGCAAACCTGCTGATGGGTTACTACCCGTTAAAACACGGAATAATCGAGCTGGACGGTCGTCCGGTTTCTTCGCTCTCGCACGACGCACTGCGCACCGGCATTGCTATGGTACAGCAGGATCCGGTTGTGCTGGCCGATACGCTGCTGGCTAATGTGCAGCTGGGGCGTGCGATCCCTGAAGCCCGGGTATGGCAGGTGCTGGAGAGCGTGCAGCTTGCTGCGCTGGCCCGTGCGCTGCCGGACGGTATTCATACCCGGCTGGGGGAGCAGGGCAATACGCTGTCAGTGGGACAGAAACAGCTGCTGGCGCTGGCCCGCGTGCTGGTCGCGCCGCCGCAGATCCTGATCCTCGATGAAGCCACCGCGAACATCGATTCCGGCACTGAGCAGGCCATTCAGCAGGCGCTGCGCACCCTGCGCCAGCACAGCACGCTGGTGGTCATTGCGCACCGGCTCTCGACGATTATGGAGGCGGAGCAGATTCTGGTATTGCATCGTGGCCATATCGCGGAGCGCGGAACGCATGCAGAGCTGCTGGCGCAGCAGGGCCGCTACTGGCAGATGTATCAGCTGCAACAGGCAGGTGAACAGCTGGCGGCGGGCGCACCTGCCTGAATTGCACCTTTTTTGTTCACGCTGACCCGCTCCTCCTTCACTTCTGCACCGCTTTAATGCCCTGAGCACCAAAGAGGTGCAGGCTCCGCACCCTTCATTCAGCCCGGCAGTATTGCGCCGGGCTGAACCTGCACCGCCACCGCAATAACAGGCATTTTGCATTTCTGGCACACCCTTTGCTTCAACCACTGCGTATACATCGTGCAGTTGTGTTTAATCCGGAGGGGACGTATGAAGCTGGTTACCGTGGTAATCAAACCATTCAAGCTGGAGGATGTCCGCGAGGCGCTATCCTCCATCGGCATTCAGGGACTGACGGTATCTGAAGTTAAAGGTTTTGGCCGCCAGAAAGGGCATGCCGAACTCTATCGCGGGGCTGAGTACAGCGTTAACTTCCTGCCAAAAGTAAAAATTGATATTGCGATTGCAGATGACCAGCTGGATGAAGTGGTTGATGTCATCAGTAAAGCGGCCTACACCGGCAAAATTGGCGACGGCAAAATTTTCGTCGCTGAGCTGCAGCGGGTGATACGTATCCGTACCGGTGAAACTGACGAAGCGGCGCTCTGATCCGGGTTCTGACTTGAGATGGGATGAAAAGAATGAAAAAAATGATGATGAAACTGGGCCTTGCCAGCCTGGCGCTGTTACCCACTCTGACGCTGGCTGCTGCCCCTGCGGTCGCGGATAAAGCGGACAACGCCTTTATGATGATTTGTACCGCGCTGGTACTTTTTATGACGATCCCCGGCATCGCGCTGTTTTATGGCGGCCTGATCCGCGGCAAAAACGTCTTATCCATGCTCACACAGGTTGCCGTTACCTTTGCCCTGGTCTGCGTATTATGGGTTGTGTATGGCTACTCGCTGGCGTTCAGTGAGGGCAACGCCTTTTTCGGTAACTTCCAGTGGGTGATGCTGAAAAACATTGAGCTGAAAGCCGTGATGGGCAGCTTTTATCAATATATTCACGTCGCGTTTCAGGCTTCATTTGCCTGTATTACCGTCGGGTTGATCGTAGGCGCACTGGCAGAGCGTATTCGCTTCTCAGCGGTGCTGATTTTTGTCGGCGTCTGGCTGACGCTCTCTTATCTGCCGATTGCGCATATGGTCTGGGGCGGCGGTTATCTGGCGCAGGATGGCGCGCTGGATTTTGCCGGCGGCACTGTAGTGCATATCAACGCCGCTGTTGCGGGTCTGGTGGGCGCTTATCTGGTGGGTAAACGTGCAGGTTTTGGCAAAGAAGCGTTCAAACCGCATAACCTGCCCATGGTGTTTCTTGGCACGGCCATTCTCTACGTCGGCTGGTTTGGTTTTAACGCCGGTTCTGCTTCATCAGCTAATGAAATTGCTGCGCTGGCGTTTGTGAACACCGTCGTTGCCACCGCAGGTGCCGTACTCTCCTGGGTCTTTGGTGAATGGGCGCTGCGCGGTAAGCCCTCGCTGCTGGGTGCCTGCTCGGGCTTTATCGCCGGCCTGGTTGCCATTACGCCAGCCTGTGGCTACGTGGGCGTCGGTGGCGCACTGATCATTGGTCTGGCGGGCGGGCTCGCGGGCATCTGGGGCGTTACGACGCTGAAAAGATGGCTGCGCGTTGATGACCCCTGCGATGTCTTTGGCGTGCACGGCGTGTGCGGCATCCTCGGCTGCATTCTGACCGGCGTCTTCGCCTCCGGCTCACTGGGTGGCGTTGGCTATGCGGAAGGCGTCACTATGGGGCATCAGGTCTGGGTCCAGATCTTCAGCTGTATCGTGACCGTAGTCTGGTCCGGTGTGGTGGCCTTTATCGGCTTCAAGCTGGCGGATGTGATTGTCGGCCTGCGGGTACCGGAAGAGCAGGAGCGTGAGGGTCTGGATGTAAACAGCCACGGCGAAAACGCGTATAACCAGTAAGCTGAAACCGAAGAAAAGGGGCGATCGGATCGCCCCTTTTTTTATGCGTCGCGCTGACGCATGACGCCTTCCTGCACCGTGGTTGCCACCAGCGTGCCATCCTGCGTATAGAACTCGCCGCGTACAAAGCCACGTGCGCCAGAGGCAGACGTGCTCACCACGCTGTAAAGCAGCCATTCTGAGAGATCAAACGGGCGGTGAAACCACATAGAGTGATCGATCGTGGCCACCTGCATATCGGCTTCCAGAAACCCTTTGCCATGCGGCTGCAGCGCCACCGGCAAAAAATTGAGATCGGAGGTGTAGCCCAGTACATATTGATGTATGCGGAGATCGTCGGGCATCTGACCATTGGCGCGCAGCCAGACCTGGCGCACCGGCTCAGCTACGTGGCCCTTTAACGGGTTGTGGATCTGCACCGGACGAATATCCAGTGGCCGCTCAGCAAGAAATTTCTCTTTCAGCTTCAGCGGCAAATGCGCGGCAAGTTTTTGTGCCAGATCGCGTTCGGAAGGCAGTTCATCCGGTCCGGGTACTGCAGGCATGCTGTTTTGATGCTCAAACCCGGTTTCAGGGGCCTGAAATGAGGCAGTCATATAGAAAATAGGCTGGCCATTCTGTACTGCACTGACGCGGCGCGCGCTGAAGCTTTTGCCGTCGCGCAGCGTTTCAACATCATAAATAATCGCTTTATGGCTGTCGCCGGGACGCAAAAAATAGCTATGAAATGAATGGATAATGCGATCTTCCGGCACCGTCTGTTTGGCGGCATAGAGCGCCTGGCCCACAACCTGACCGCCAAACACCTGACGCAGACCGAGATCTTCACTCTGCCCGCGGAACAGGCCCTCTTCCAGTTTTTCCAGATTTAATAGCGTAAGCAGATTAGTCAGCGCCTGACTCATAGTCATGTCCTCATCAGCAGATATGGCGCAAGTGTGAAAGATCCGACCAGTTTGCGCAACGGGTTTGCGCTGATTTCTGGTGACGGGCGACGGGTCAGGCGCAATGCGGATTTCTGTGCCAGAATTAAGAGCAATCGGCGGTTGAAATACCCGTTAAACAATTAACCGCCGACAATCATAGTGTTCATAAGGAGACGACATCGATGAAACTCTGGCAGGTTATTAGCGGTATGACACTGGCTGCGGCTATTACAGGGTGTGCTGACCACAGCAAACCGGTTCCGACACCTACGCTCGGCTCGGCGGTTGCCGGCCAGCAGTCGGCTATCAAGCAGCCTAACGTAAGTGGTTCTGTTTATATCCGTCAGCGCATTGCGCTGCCGCCGGATGCGGTACTGACTGTGACGCTGGCGGACGCGTCGCTGGCAGATGCGCCTTCTAAAGTGCTGGCACAGCGTGCCGTACGTACCGAAGGCAAACAGTCACCTTTCCAGTTTATTCTGCCCTTTAATCCGGCAGACATTCAGCCAGATGCACGCATTTTGCTGAGCGCAGCTATCACCATGGATGGCAAACTGGCGTTTGTAACCGATACGGTGAAGCCGGTTATCACCCAGGGCGGTACCAAAGCTGAACTGCTGCTGGTGCCGGTAGCCAATCGCGCGATGCCAACCCAGCCGGGTGCCGCTACCACGGTGCCGTCGACATCACCCACTCAGGTAACGCCATCCGCTTCAGTGCCGGCTCCGACCAGCCTGTAACCTGCAGTATCAGCGGGCCTGTCATGGGCCTGCTGATCAAATTTTCCAGCGATAACGTGCCATATCGATCTCACCCTCCTCACTGACGTTTACCCCTTCTGCCTCCAGCGCATCACGCTGACGCCGCAGGTCGTCGCCCTGCAGAGAAATATGTCCGTGTCGGTTAACAACGCGATGCCAGGGCAGCGTGCTCCCGGGCGGCAGACGGCGCAGTACGCCCCCAACCTGACGAGCCGCCCGCGGCGAACCCGCCAGTAAGGCAATGTCACCATAGGTGGTCACCTGACCACGCGGTATCGCTGCCACAATGTGCCAGACGCGCGCGGGAAAATTTAGCGAATCATTCATCATTCAGTGTAATAAAAAAGAAAGCGGAAGCAGGGGAGTGAACAGCGGCTGCCTGTTCAAGAAAACAACGGTTGTCTGGCTTACCCTTGCAATTGCACAGGCGTTCGCTGATAATGCCCCCGCTCCCGATAAGGGGGCACTCAATGGAGGCCCTGTTGGTTCTCCCGCAACGCTAACTTGTGAACTCGGTCAGGTCCGGAAGGAAGCAGCCGCAGCAGGCGACGCGTGTGCCGGGATGTAGCTGGCAGGGCCTCCACCCATTTCAGGCCATCAAATAGCCACGCCTGCCCAGGGCATTCCGGCACTCCTTTGCCTTATTCCGGTTTTACTGCCCGGCAACAGAAACAGCGTCACCTAACGAACATATTTCCACACAGAACCTGGTACTTTATCGTAGAGTTTGTTCATGGTCAGTTCAGCAAGACGATGATCGGCCGCTGAATAGAATACTGCCAGTTCACTGTCCGGTAATTCATACTTATTTTTTTCAATGACCCGCTCAAGGGTGTCAATTGAACGACAACGACGCAGGCGCATCAAATAGTCGGTCTTGGTCAGGATTTGATTGCTCATGAAAAAAATATTCTCACTCTGATGCTAAAAGGAATGGCTCGGTTGCTGAAGATAAGCACACTCTTCGGCAAAAATATTAAATAAGCGCTTAGCGGAGCGCTGCCAGCGCTGAAGATCCTTTGCATTGATACTGTAACTGCTAAAAAGCATAAAGGTATCATCAAGATATTCGTCAATTTGTGAAATCAGCGACTCATCTTCCGTATGCTTAATTTTGTAATTCATGGTGAAAGAAGCAATATGCTCAATAAAATCGTTGAGCTGTAAATTAGCTGAAGAAGCAGGATCGTTCACCCAGTCGCGATGATTTTCGCTCAGGGTAGCCATGCTCTCGTCATACAGGTTTTCACACAAGAATTTAAGCTGGGCAATATCATGCCGTTTCGGTGAGTATTCGTCCATCTTTTTCCCTCCATAGCGAGCACAGGAGCCGCAGCGCGGCGAGTTTTAAAAGAGCTACCAGGGAGCGATCACGAATAAAAATAATTCAGCGACCTGTTAAATATAATCCACAATCATTAGTTTTGCTCACCTCAATTACTAAATATTACAATTCATCAGCAGGCGAGAGACGCGAATTGTCAATCACATCAAACACCAGTGCACCGGGCTTTACATGGAATCTGACTTCTTCATGTCGGGTAAAGGTTTCGTTCAAATCCAGACAGGGGTTAAATAGATCCCAGGAAAATTCATAAAGCATTTTAAAACTATCTGAATTAACAGCTTTAATAGAAATGACCTGAAAACTTTCGGGAACTAATTGGGCATTCTGCGAATACCAGCCTAACTCACCGGCCAGTGCTTCCGCTATTTTAAGAATATTCCCCTGAATGATGTTGCGAAGTTTGTCACAGTCATGTTCACCTGTCGCAACGTTCGCATTAATAATAGCCTGCATAGCGTATCCCGTAAAAAAGATCGTAACGCTATCATTGAGTCTTGCTGATGGTAATGCAAGCAGGTCGTTAATGTTAACGGCGATTATTGCAATGGGCCGTATCATCAGCTCATCTGCCCGATGAAGCCACTTTCAGCAGCGCTCAATTTTTGAAACACTTCTTTGTACGTTCTTTGCCGGTAAACCCGTTACCATATTGTTATGTTATAACGTAATGGTAAAGGCTATGCGTAACAGCGGTATATTACTTTCCGTCGGCAGACGTCTGATGGTTGTCATGATGCTTATCACTGTGCTGGCGCTCTGTCTCCTCTGGGGGATCAGAGCATGATTCATTTTAATCAGCTGCATGTCGGATACCGCGGGCAGGCGATAACAGCAATTCCCGACGGAGAACTGACTGCGGGCAGCATGACAGCGCTGACCGGCGCAAACGGCAGCGGAAAATCAACGCTGCTGAAGACGCTGGCGGGTGTGATAGCACCCGTTTCCGGCTCCTGCCTGATCAGCGTGCCTGCCAGCGCCATTGGCTGGCTGCCACAGCGCAGTGAGCTGGAAATACGTTTTCCGCTTACGGTGTATGAACTGGTGGCTACCGGCTGCTGGCCACGCTGCGGCTGGTTTGGCGGCCTTAACCGGGCGCTGCGCAAAGAGATTGACGCCGCGCTGGACGCCGTACAGATGCGGGCATTTGCTGATGCGCAGCCGGCCATGCTATCTGGCGGCCAGCTGCAGCGGATCCTGTTTGCCCGGCTTCTGATGCAGCAGAGCCGGGTCTGGCTGCTGGATGAACCTTTCAGCGCTATTGATGCATCTACCGTTACCCTGCTGATGGCCCTGCTCCGGCAGCAGCAGCAGCAGGGCACGACGCTGCTGGTGGTCCTGCACGACAGACCGCTGGTCAGCCGTTACTTCAGCGCAGAGTTATCGCTGGACCGCACGACGACGAGCGCGCAGGTGACATCATGACGCTGCTGCAGCCTTTCATTGAATTTGGCTTTATGCGTCGGGCGCTGGTGGCCTGTATTGCGCTGGCGCTGAGCGCTACTCCGCTGGGCGTGTTTCTGTCGCTGCGCCGTATGAGCCTGATAGGCGATGCGTTATCACATGCGATATTACCCGGTGCGGCGATAGGCTATCTGCTCTCAGGCCTGTCGCTGGTGGCGATGGGCGCAGGAGGACTGCTGGCAGGGCTGATCGTGGCGCTGCTCTCCGGTGCCGTCAGTCGCTACACCCCGTTAAAAGAGGATGCCAGCTTTTCCGGATTCTATCTTGGCTCGCTGGCGCTGGGTGTCACGCTGGTTTCGCTGCGCGGCTCCAGCGTGGATCTGCTGCACGTGCTGTTTGGTTCGCTGCTGGCGGTGGACAGTCATGCACTTATTCTGGTAGCCGCTATCGCCGCGTTCACGCTTCTGACGCTGGCGCTGATTTTCCGGCCGCTGGTGATTGACGCCTTCGATCCCGATTTCCTGCGGGTGCAGAACCGCTGGAGCGCACCGCTGGTACAGGGACTGTTTCTGCTGCTGGTTGTACTCAACCTGGTCGCTGGCTTTCAAATTCTGGGCACGCTGATGTCAGTCGGGCTAATGATGCTGCCCGCTATCAGCGCCCGCTTCTGGAGCCGGCGGCTCACTCCGCTGCTGTTTATCGCTGTGCTGCTGGCCATCGCTGCTGCATTAAGCGGTCTGATGCTCTCCTGGTACTACTCGCTGCCTGCCGGGCCAGCCGTGGTGCTGAGTGCGGCCGGGCTGTTTCTGCTCTCTGTTCTGACAGGGCCATGCGGCGGCGTGCTGCGCCGTCGTTAATACAATGATAAGGGGATACACATGAAGTTTGTTGCACTGAGTCTGTTAACCAGCGCGATGCTGGTTAGTCCGTTCACGCAGGCCAATACTATCAATACCGTAGCCAGTTTTACCGTGCTGGCCGATATCGTAAAGCAGGTTGGCGGCGATCATGTGCGAGTTACTTCGCTGGTCGGGCCGGATGGCGATCCGCATACCTTTGAGCCTTCGCCACAGGATAGCCAGGCGCTGGCGCAGGCCAGCGTGGTATTTGTCAGCGGTCTGGGTCTGGAAGGGTGGATGGATCGACTCATCACGGCTTCAGGCTACCGCGGCGATGTGGTCGTGGCATCCAGCGGCATCAGCACGCGTACGATGGAAGAGGAGGGCAGCACCGTCACCGATCCGCACGCCTGGAACAGCCTGCAGAACGGTGAAATTTATGCGCGTAACGTGATGCAGGCGCTAATGAAAGCCGATCCGCAGGACGCCGCAGACATTCAGCGCAGCGGCGAGCGCTATATCCAGCAGCTGCAGCAGCTCGACAGCTGGGCTACATCCGCGTTTGACGCCGTACCGCGCAGCGCGCGCAAAGTTCTGACCAGCCACGATGCGTTTGGCTACTTCGGACAGCGTTATGGCGTTACCTTTCTGGCACCGGTGGGCTTCTCCACGGAAGCAGAGGCCAGCGCCAGCGACGTCGCGCAGATTGTTCAGCAGCTCAGGCGTGAACATATCCGTCGCTACTTTATTGAAAACCAGACCGATCCGCGCCTGGTTAAACAGATTGCCCGCGAATCAGGCGCAGAGCCCGGCGGCGAACTCTATCCGGAGGCGCTCTCTGCTGCCGGTGGTCCGGCTGCGACCTATACGGCAGCGTTCAGGCATAACGCAGAAGCAATGCTGAAAAGCATGCAATAAAAAAGGCCGGGGAGCATCCCGGCCAAACTCTCACAACACATCAGCGCTTTTTCTTTCTTCCCTGAACCGCTTTGAAACGTGGGTTGGATTTGCAAATCACATAGATACGGCCTTTACGTCGTACTACTTTGCAATCCCGGTGGCGGGTTTTAGCCGACCGAAGTGAACTCACGACCTGCATCGTCTTACTCCTTTATTTCGTGCGCGTCAGGAAGCTGCCAAAACGCTTATTGAAGCGCGCCGCGCTGCCCTCTTTGGCAAACTCTTTTTGTTTACCGGTATAGTAAACGTGCGATTTTGAGGAGACATCCAGCGTCACGTAGGGCAGAACTTCGCCTTCAAACTCTATAGTGCGTTCAGTCTTGATGGTTGATCCCACTTTAAAATACTCATCAGCGGTGGTGTCATGGAACAGTACCGGACGGTAGTGCGGGTGAATATCAGGCTTTATGTGAAGGCTCCTATGTAATGTTATAATATAACAATATTATGCGCCCGTTATCGCACGATTGCAACCCGCATCAGGCACCATAAAAAAAAGGCCGCATCTGCGGCCTTTTTCATTAAGGAGTCACTCAGTGTTTCGCTTGTTCCGCTGGATGATGCCCCTCTTCCAGATCCGCTTTATGCTTGCTGAAGCGGCGACGCACCACCACGAAGAAGACCGGCACAAAGAAGATTGCCAGCGCGGTAGCGGTAACCATGCCGCCCATTACGCCGGTACCGACTGCGTTCTGCGCACCGGAGCCGGCACCGCTGCTGATTGCCAGCGGCAGTACGCCGAGGATAAACGCCAGTGAGGTCATCAGAATCGGGCGCAGACGCATACGTACCGCTTCCAGCGTCGCTTCCACCAGACCTTTGCCCTCTTTATCCATCAAATCTTTCGCAAATTCGACGATCAGAATGGCGTTCTTGGCGGAAAGACCTATCGTGGTCAGCAGTCCGACCACAAAGTAGACGTCGTTACTGAGTCCGCGCAGGGTGGTGAAGATCAGCGCACCAATGACACCGAGCGGCACGACCAGCATGACCGAGAACGGAATAGACCAGCTCTCATAGAGTGCCGCCAGACAGAGGAAGACCACAATCAGCGAGATAGCATAGAGCGCCGGGGCCTGATTACCTGACAGACGTTCCTGATAGGACATGCCGGTCCAGTCGTAGCCAATACCGGTTGGCAGCTTCGACGCCAGCTCCTCCATCATATCCATCGCATCACCCGAACTCTTGCCCGGTGCAGCCTGACCAAGGATCTCCATGGAAGGCAGACCGTTATAACGCTCCAGACGCGGCGAGCCATACTGCCATTTTGCAGAGGAGAAGGCGGAGAAGGGCACCATATTGCCGGCGCTGTTACGCACATACCATTTGCCAATGTCATCCGGCAGCATACGCGCATCCGCTTTACCCATAACGTACACTTTCTTCACGCGACCGCGATCGATGAAGTCATTGACGTAGGATCCCCCCCAGGCGGCACCCAGCGTAGTGTTGATATCAGAGAGCGATACCCCCAGCGCCTGCGCTTTTTCCTGATCGATAATCAGCTTGTACTGCGGCGTATCTTCCAGACCATTCGGACGTACGCCAACCAGCGTATCTGAATGCTGGGCAATCATACCAAACAGCTGGTTTCGCGCTTCGGTCAGCTTTTCATGGCCCAGGTTGCCCTGGTCAATCAGCTGGAAGTCAAAACCGGTAGCGTTACCCAGTTCGATAATAGCCGGCAGGTTGAACGGGAAGACCATGGCATCTTTAATCTGACCCAGCGCACCCATGGCACGCCCGGCAATGGCCGGTACTTTCAGATCGGCGCTGCCACGCTCATCCCACGGCTTCAGGCTGACAAACGCGATACCGGTGTTCTGGCCACGGCCGGCAAAGCCAAAGCCGTTGACGGTGAACACGGAATTTACGCTATCTTTCTCTTTAGTGAGGAAGTAATCGGTCACCTGATCCAGCACTTTCTGGGTACGTTCCTGGGTTGCACCAGCTGGAAGCTGCGCCTGTGCCAGTAACAGTCCCTGATCTTCTTCCGGCAGGAAGGAGGTTGGCAGCTTAAGGAACAGCCACGCCATGCCAAGAACAATGACCAGATAGATCACCAGATAGCGGCCGGTACTGCGGATAATATGGCTGACGCTATCGACATAGTGATTGGTACTTTTGTCGAACATGCGGTTAAACCAGCCGAAGAAGCCGGTGGTTTTACCATGCTCACCTTTTTTAATCGGTTTCAGCATGGTGGCACAGAGGGCAGGGGTGAGGATCAGCGCGACCAGAACCGACAGCGCCATCGCCGAAACGATAGTAATCGAGAACTGACGGTAGATAACCCCGGTCGAGCCACCAAAGAACGCCATGGGAATAAACACGGCAGAGAGCACCAGCGCGATACCAACCAGCGCGCCCTGAATCTGCTCCATGGAGCGTTTGGTTGCCTCTTTCGGCGGCAGTCCCTCTTCCGCCATCACGCGCTCAACGTTCTCGACCACCACGATGGCGTCATCCACCAGCAGGCCGATAGCGAGCACCATACCAAACATCGTGAGCGTGTTAATGGAGTAGCCAAAGGCGCTGATGATAGCGAAGGTACCCAGCAGCACCACCGGGACGGCGATGGTCGGGATTAGCGTGGCGCGGAAGTTCTGCAGGAACAGATACATTACCAGGAACACCAGCACAATCGCTTCAAACAGCGTTTTAACCACTTCGAAGATCGAGATTTTTACAAACGGCGTGGTGTCATACGGGTAGACAGTCTTCATGCCTGACGGGAAGAACGGCTCCAGCTTACCCAGCTCGGCTTTCACCGCTTCTGCCGTATCCAGAGCGTTAGCCCCGGTAGCCAGCTTGATACCGATACCGGATGCAGGCTTGCCGTTATAGCGGGCAATAACCTCGTAGTTTTCACCACCCAGTTCAATTTTTGCCACGTCGCGCAGGCGCACCTGCGAACCATCCTGGTTCACCTTGAGCATGATGTTGCCAAACTCATCGGTTGAGGTCAGACGGGTCTGGGCAATGATAGAGGCGTTGAGCTGCTGGCCGGGTACCGGCGGCGTACCACCGAGCTGACCGGCGGCAACCTGGGTGTTCTGCGTCTGCAGTGCGCTGATCACGTCAACCGGCGTCAGCTGGTAGTTGTTCAGCTTATGCGGATCGAGCCAGATGCGCATTGCATACTGCGCACCAAACACCTGGGTATCACCTACACCTGTGGTACGGCTGATAGGATCTTTGATGTTAGACGCAACATAGTCCGCAATATCGTTCTGCGTCATGCTGCCATCATCACTGACAAAACCCGCTACCATCAGGAAGCTGCTGGAGGATTTTTTAACCTGAATCCCCTGTTGCTGTACTTCCTGCGGCAGCAGCGGCATCGCCAGCTGCAGCTTGTTCTGCACCTGCACCTGCGCGATATCCGCGTCGGTGCCGGACTGGAAGGTCAGCGTCAGCGTCAGCGTACCGGATGAGTCACTGCTCGAGGACATATACATCAGCCCGTCGATGCCGTTCATATTCTGTTCAATAACCTGCGTAACAGAATCCTGCAGCGTTTTTGCATCCGCACCCGGATAAGAGGCCTGGATCTCAACAGCCGGTGGCGCAACATTGGGATATTGCTCAATCGGCAGGCTGATGATCGACAGCGCACCCGCCATCATAATAATGATGGCAAGCACCCAGGCAAAAATGGGGCGATCGATAAAGAACTTAGCCATGTATCAACGGCTCCTGTTATGACGATGATTTGGCAGACTGAGATTCCTGGGCTGCCTTAGCATCATCTGAGACCTCTTTTGGCGTAACCTGCGCACCCGCTTTAGCACGCTGAATACCGACGGTAATCACGCGGTCGCCCTCTTTCAGACCATCGGTAACCAGCCATTTGTCACCAAATGCCTGATTTGCAGTGATCTTACGTACTTCTACTTTGTTGTCTGCGCCGACGACCATCGCGCTGGCATCGCCGGTTGGCGTACGGGTCACGCCGGTTTGCGGCACCAGCAGTGCAGTAGGGTTCACACCTTCATCCAGACGGGCACGCACAAACATACCCGGCAGCAGACGGTTATCCGGATTAGGGAAGATGGCACGCAGCGTAATCGAACCGGTGGTTTCATCAACGGTGACATCGGAAAACTCCAGCGTCCCTGGCTGTTTGTAAGGGCTACCATCCTGCATCAGCAGAGTGACGTTAGCTTTACCGTCGGTCTGTTTCAGCTGACCCGCTTCCAGTTCGGCACGCAGGCGCAGAAAGTCGTCGCTGGACTGCGTCACATCTACGTACATAGGATCCAGCTGCTGCACGGTCGCGAGCGCGTTAGTCTGACCATTGGAGACCAGGGCACCTTCCGTGACGGACGATTTGCCGATACGACCGCTGATAGGTGACGTCACTTTGGTGTAGGCAAGATTAATACGGGCGGTTTCAACGTTAGCCTGAGCAGCCTGCACGGCAGCAGCTGTCTGCGCGGCAGTTGCCGCAGCGTTATCATAATCCTGCTGACTGATATATTTGGTGCCGAGCAGCGGCTTGTAACGTTTAATGGTGAGCTGCGCTACGCGGGCATTTGCCTGCGCCTGAGCTAAATCGCCTTTGGCACTGTCGTAAGCCGCCTGATAGGTAGCAGGATCGATCTGATACAGCGACTGGCCCGCTTTAATATCACTGCCTTCAACAAAATTACGCTTCAGAATGATACCCGACACCTGAGGACGGACTTCTGCAACGCGAAACGCAGAAGTGCGTCCGGGCAGTTCAGTAGTGACCTTCAGGGGTTCAGCTTTTAAGGTAACTACCCCGACTTCCGGCGGCTGCTGCTGTTGCTGGCCGGCTTGCTGAGATTTATCACCATCACATCCTGTTAACAAAAAGCTGCCTGAAAGCATCACGGCGGCCGCCAGAGGCACTAACCCTCTGTTTTTATTCATAAATAAAACCTCTAGTGTCCGATATCAAATGATCAATGGATCACAAACCGATAAACCCATTGCTGCGTTAAAACACGGGTCATGCTATGGTACATACATTCACAAATGTATGTAAACTTGCCAGTTTGTAAAAACAGCTCCCTATGGCACGAAAAACCAAAGCGCAAGCACTTGAAACGCGTAATCAAATTCTTGATGCCGCATTAGCACACTTTTCTGAACAGGGTGTTGCCGCCACGTCGCTGGCTGATATCGCCGCAGCGGCTGGCGTCACGCGCGGTGCCATTTACTGGCACTTTAAAAATAAAGCCGATCTGTTACAGGAAATCTGGCTGCGCTGCGACGCCGGGCTGGACGATGTGGAACTTGAGTATCAGACAAAATATCCGGACGATCCACTTTCTGTGATGCGTTCGATGCTGATCTATATCCTTGACGCCACGGCAAAGGATGCACAAAGACGCGCACTTATGGAGATTATCTTCCATAAATGCGAGTTTGTGGGTGAAATGTCAACGCTGGTGGCGATGCAGCAGGGCTTGCTGCAGGCGTGTTATGACCGCATTGAAACCGTGCTGCGCAGCTGTATTGAGGCCGGACAGCTGCCCGGTGCGCTCAATACCCGCCAGGCAGCCCTGCTGATGCGCGGCTATATCAATGGCATGATGGAGAGCTGGCTGTTTAACCCGGAAAGCTTTGACCTGGCAGCGGAAGCGCCGCAGATTGTTGACGCGTTTCTCGATATGCTGCGGCTGAGCCCGACGCTGAGCACGCGTTAATCTGCGTGCGCGGCGGCCAGCTTCTGTTCATAGTCGCGCCGGACGATCGCCAGTGCGGCCAGCACGGTTGCAGGCGGCACCTGGTTCTCCTCCAGCAGCTGAATCAAATCTACTGCAAGCTTAATCTCATCCGGTGCGCGCTCAAGCGACATACTCTCTCTCCTATATCCGTAGTTTTATGACGACCAGCAGCATTAGCACTGCGCCAGCCAGGGCGGCAGCCACGCTGGCGACATGCAGCGTGCCGATCCCGCCATTCATAAAGTAGGTGGCAATGTAACCGCCTATCAGCGCGCCTATCGCTGCCAGAACCAGTCCGGGGATCATCCCGCCGGCCCTGCCAGGCAGCAGCAGGTACCTGAGCCAGCCCACGACCAGGCCCGTCACAATCCAGATCATCAGCGTCACCGGTTCCTCCTTCTGACTTATGCGTTAAGTATAGAAGCGCGACGCTACGCCTGCGCGGCGGGCAGATCGAGCTGGTAAAGCGCAGCGCGACAGCGGTTTAACCGCGCCTGCAGCTGCTCCACTTCCCGCATCAGCTGCTGCTGTACGCTCAGGGTTTCTGCCTGCGCAAGATGCGCCTCGCGCTGCCGCAGCATGGCCAGTAGCCGCGTTTCGTACCCCAGATACTCGGTGCGTTTGTGCTGGCGCACATCATGACGCGGTCGCTCCCGCCACGGCCGCAGCTGCTGGCTTTCGCATTCGCGCTGAAGCGCTGCCAGCTGATCCAGCACACGCTGCGCCAGCCACTGCTGCTGCACTGCGCCGTGCTGTTTTTGCTGCAGATGCTGCAGATTCTGCTCCAGCTCCTGCAAATAATCCCTCAGACGGGTGCCTTTCGTATGAAACAGCGCGGTATCAAAGCGCGGCACTCTGCAGGCCCCGTCCGGCTGCTGTGCTATACGCTGGCGCAGCGTTTCAACAATTTTTTGCAGTCGCTCAGGCGCGGAAAGAAGAGGCATCACTTTGGTTCCATGGTAACGTAAAGGCATATTGAGTATTCAGGCATCTGGCATGCAGCGTTTTTTACTGTTGAGCCTCGGCTGGCTGGCGATAGTGCTGGGCACGCTGGGCATTGTATTACCTTTACTCCCGACAACGCCATTTGTGTTACTGGCGGCCTGGTGTTTTGCCCGTTCATCGCCGCGCTTTCACCACTGGCTGCTGTGGCGTTCACCTTTTGGCCGCTATCTGCGCCACTGGCAGCGTCACCGCGCCATGCCGCCGGGCGCTAAAGGACGGGCAATCCTGCTGATTGTCGTCACCTTTGCATTTTCTCTCTGGCTGGTGAAGCTGTTGTGGCTGCGTCTGCTGCTGCTGGTGTTATTAGCGATACTGCTGCTCTTTATGTGGCGTATTCCGGTCGTGGCAGAAGAGACAACGCAACATTAACCGCGTCAGGGTTGCATTTAGGCCGCCGTTTGCATAGATTTGGGCATCTTCGTGCGTAGCTTCCCTCTGTGAAACGACTTCGCTTAACCCGGTCTCCGGGTATTGGCGCTGTTAAAGCTGCGCGTTTTAGATATTTTTCCAGGCGTAACCTTTATGACCGCAACTGCGCAGCAGCTTGAACTGATCAAAAACAGCATCAAAAGTATTCACGACTATCCGAAGCCGGGCATTCTGTTCCGCGACGTTACCAGTCTTATGGAAGATCCGCAGGCCTATGCTGCGGCGATCTCAATTCTGGTGGAGCGTTATCGTGGCAAAGGCATCACCAAAGTGGTGGGTACAGAAGCGCGCGGCTTCCTGTTTGGTGCGCCCGTAGCGCTGGGGCTGGGCGTCGGGTTTATACCGGTGCGTAAACCGGGCAAGCTGCCGCGTGAAACCTGGCAGGAGCGCTATGAGCTGGAGTATGGTACTGATGCGCTGGAACTGCACAAAGATGCCATCAAGCCCGGCGACGTTGTGCTGGTGATTGACGATCTGCTGGCCACCGGCGGCACGATCGAAGCAACGGTAAAACTGATCCGCCGTGCAGGTGGTGAAGTCAGCGACGCCGCGTTTGTGATTAACCTATTCGATCTCAGCGGCGAAGCGCGCCTGACAGCGCTGGGCGTTAACTGCTACAGCCTCGTCAGCTTCCCCGGCCACTAAGGCCTGCTGCGCTCTGCTGTTTCGCGGAGCGCAGTGCTTATCCTCGCTCACTACTTTGCCGCCTGCGCCTGCCGACACGGCTATAGGCATATTTCGCTGTGGCTGGTAAACTACTGCCCAAATACACAGGGTTTGCGAAGCTGCATTTTTTCCCTTTTTCTGACGGTGGCTGCCGGCTGATGGCCGCGCTGCTGTGCCAACTCAATACAATCCAGTGACCACATCCACATGAGCTATCAGGTACTTGCGCGAAAATGGCGTCCCCAGGCCTTCACAGACGTAGTGGGTCAGGAACATGTGCTGACTGCGCTCGCCAACGGGTTATCACTGGGACGTATTCATCATGCCTATCTCTTCTCCGGCACCCGCGGCGTAGGGAAAACCTCTATTGCCCGTCTGCTGGCAAAAGGATTGAACTGCGAAACCGGTATTACCGCCACGCCCTGCGGGAAGTGCGATAACTGCCGGGAAATTGAGCAGGGCCGCTTTGTTGATTTAATCGAAATCGACGCCGCTTCCCGTACCAAAGTAGAGGACACGCGCGATCTGCTGGACAACGTGCAGTACGCGCCGGCACGCGGTCGCTTCAAGGTCTATCTGATCGACGAAGTACATATGCTGTCGCGCCACAGCTTTAATGCGTTGCTGAAAACGCTGGAAGAGCCGCCGTCCCACGTTAAATTTTTACTGGCCACTACCGATCCGCAGAAGCTGCCAATCACTATTTTGTCGCGCTGCCTGCAGTTTCATCTGAAAGCGCTGGACGTTGAGCAGATTCAGCAGCAGCTGAGCTATGTGCTGGAGCAGGAGCAGATAGCAGCAGAGCCGCGTGCACTGCATCTGCTGGCGCGCGCCGCCGATGGCAGTATGCGTGACGCGCTGAGCCTGACCGATCAGGCGATTGCCAGCGGGCAGGGCAGCGTCACGCGCGAGACCGTTGCGCAGATGCTGGGCACGCTGGATGATGAACAGCCGCTGGCGCTGATTGAAGCGCTGGTGGAAGGCAGCGGCGAACGGGTGATGGCGCGTCTGAATCAGGCCGCTTCGCGCGGTGTGGAGTGGGAAGCGCTGCTGGTTGAAATGCTGCGTCTGCTGCACCGTATCGCGATGGTACAGCTGCTGCCCGGCTCCCTTAATGATGAAGAGTTCAGTGAAGCGCAACGTCTGCGTGAGCTGGCGCGCACGCTGCCGCCCGCTGATGTACAGCTCTACTATCAGACGTTGCTGATGGGGCGCAAAGATCTGCCGCTGGCACCCGATCGGCGGCTGGGTGTGGAAATGACGCTGCTGCGCGCGCTGGCTTTCCATCCACAGGCTACACTTGCTGAACCGGTGGCGCGTCCCTCGCTGGCGCCTCAGGCGGCACCGCAGGTACCTGCCGCCGCCCCGTCTGAGCAGCCCGCTGCGGCTACGCAACCGCAGATGGCACCGCCTGTTGCACCGGCTACACAACCGCAGATGGCACCGCCCGCTGCACCGGCTCCCGCAGAACCGCAGGCACCGCCTGCCGGCAATCTGCCGGACACCACCAGCCAGCTGCTGCAGGCGCGTACGCAACTGCTGCGTCAGGGGGCAGGTAAAGTAAAAAAGAGTGAGCCGGCAGCGCGTCCCGCGCGGCCGGCAAATCAGGCGCTGGAGCGCCTGGCAACGGTTACAGAGCGCGTGCAGCAGCGCACGCCTGAGGCCGCAAGCGCGCCGGTAAAACCAGAAGCGTACCGCTGGAAAGCGCAGCAGCAGAGTGAGGTGAAAGCGGAGCCGGTCGCGACGCCAAAGGCCTTGCGTTCAGCGCTGGAGCATGAGAAAACGCCAGAGCTGGCCGCCCGGCTGACAGAGGAAGCGCAGCAGCGTGATGCGTGGGCCGCTGAAATTGCCCGGTTGACGCTGCCAAAGCTGGTGCAGCAGGTAGCGCTTAATGCGTGGAAAGAGCACCATGAACAGCGTGTGACGCTGCACCTGCGCAGCAGCCAGCGACACCTTAATTCTGCGGCAGCACGGCAGGCCATTCAGGCTGCGCTAAGCCAGGCGGCGGGTCAGGAGGTTGAACTGACCATCGTGGAAGATGATAATCCGGCGGTGCTGACGCCGCTGGAGTGGCGACAGGCCATCTATGAAGAGAAGCTGGCGCAGGCGCGCCAGTCGCTCGCAAGTGATACCCACATTCAGATGCTGCAGCAATTTTTTGATGCCGATCTGGATGAAGAGAGTATCCGACCCGTATGATCACGCTGTCGCGCAGACGTTGCGCGCAGCCCCAGCAGAGAGAGAAAACTATGTTTGGTAAAGGCGGATTGGGCAACCTGATGAAACAGGCCCAGCAGATGCAGGATAAAATGGCCAAGGTTCAGGAAGAGATCGCCGCGCTGGAAGTCACGGGCGAGTCGGGTGCGGGTCTGGTTAAAGTGACTATCAACGGCGCGCACAACTGCCGTCGCGTGGAAGTGGATCCCAGCCTGCTGGAAGATGACAAAGATATGCTGGAAGATCTGATCGCTGCAGCGTTCAACGATGCGGCGCGTCGCATCGATGAGACGCAGAAAGAGAAGATGGCCTCCGTATCTTCCGGTATGCAGCTGCCGCCTGGCTTCAAGATGCCGTTCTGATGCAGACCAGTCCACTGCTTGAAACCTTAATGGAGTCACTGCGCTGTCTGCCGGGTGTAGGCCCGAAGTCAGCGCAGCGCATGGCGTTTCACCTGTTGCAACGCGATCGCAGCGGTGGCATGCGTCTGGCTCAGGCGCTGACGCGCGCGATGTCGGAGATTGGCCACTGTGCCGATTGCCGCACCTTCACTGAACAGGAGATCTGCACCATCTGCGCTAACGCCCGTCGGCAGCAGAATGGACAGATTTGCGTAGTGGAAAGCCCGGCAGATATTCACGCCATTGAGCAGACCGGCCAGTTTGGCGGACGCTACTTTGTGCTGATGGGACACCTGTCGCCGCTGGATGGGATTGGCCCGCAGGATATCGGGCTCGATCGTCTTGAGCAGCGTCTGGAACATGAGACGCTGCAGGAGGTGATCCTGGCTACCAATCCCACGGTAGAAGGTGAAGCTACCGCCAACTATATCGCTGAGTTGTGCGGTCAGTATGGCGTTGACGCCAGCCGTATTGCACACGGTGTTCCGGTAGGCGGCGAGCTGGAGATGGTTGATGGCACCACGCTGTCACACTCTCTTGCCGGGCGTCACAAGATTAAATTCTAAGCACTTGCCGGTTTCATTCACTGAAACCGGCTTGAAAATTTTCCCGCCATCCCCATCTCTTTCTCAACGTTCGATCAACCCCGATTCTGTTGAGGTAGCTATGACCATGAAAGGACAAGAGACGCGTGGCTTCCAGTCAGAGGTAAAACAACTTCTGCACCTGATGATCCATTCCCTCTATTCAAACAAAGAGATTTTCCTGCGTGAACTGATCTCCAACGCCTCTGATGCCGCTGATAAGCTGCGCTTCCGCGCGCTTTCTGTGCCGGATCTCTATGAAGGCGACGGCGATCTGCGCGTACGTATCTCGGTCGACAAGGAGAAACGGACGCTGACGCTGAGCGATAACGGTATCGGTATGCGTCGTGATGAGGTGATTGAAAACCTCGGCACTATCGCTAAGTCAGGTACCAAAGCGTTTCTGGAGTCTATGGGTTCTGACCAGGCAAAAGACAGCCAGCTGATTGGCCAGTTTGGTGTGGGCTTCTATTCCGCCTTTATCGTTGCTGACAAAGTGACCGTACGCACGCGTGCTGCCGGTGCACAGGCCAGCGAAGGTGTGTTCTGGGAGTCAGAAGGCGAGGGCGAATATACCCTGGCAGAAATTGAAAAAGCCGATCGCGGTACGGAGATCACGCTGCATTTCCGCGAAGGCGAAGATGATTTCCTTGACGCCTGGCGCGTACGTAATGTCATCAGCAAATATTCCGATCACATCGCACTGCCGGTAGAGATCGAGACCAAAGATGAAGAGAACGACACCGTAACCTGGGAGAAGGTTAACAAAGCCCAGGCGCTGTGGACGCGTAATAAAGCGGAAATCAGCGACGACGAGTACAACGAGTTTTATAAGCACATCGCGCATGACTTCAGCGATCCGGCTATCTGGAGCCACAACCGCGTGGAAGGCAAGCAGGAGTACACCAGCCTGCTCTACATCCCGCAGCGTGCTCCCTTCGATATGTGGAACCGCGACAGCAAGCATGGCCTTAAGCTTTATGTACAGCGCGTGTTTATCATGGATGACGCTGAGCAGTTCATGCCGAACTACCTGCGCTTTGTGCGTGGCCTGATTGACTCTAACGATCTGCCGCTCAACGTCTCGCGTGAAATTCTGCAGGACAGCCGTGTAACCCAGAGCCTGCGCGCCGCGCTGACTAAGCGCAGCCTGCAGATGCTGGAAAAACTGGCAAAAGATGATGCAGAGAAGTATCAGCAGTTCTGGAAAGAGTTTGGCCTGGTGCTGAAAGAGGGACCGGCGGAAGATAGCGCCAATCAGCAGGCGATTGCTAAATTGCTGCGTTTTGCCACCACGCAGAGCGAAGGCAGCGAGCAGAACGTATCGCTGGATGACTACCTGAGCCGTATGGTAGAAGGGCAGGAGAAGATCTACTACATCACGGCAGACAGCTACGCCGCGGCGAAAAGCAGCCCGCATCTGGAGCTGTTCCGTAAGAAAGGCATTGAGGTGCTGCTGCTCTCTGACCGCATCGATGAGTGGATGATGAGTTATCTCACCGAGTTCGACGGCAAAACGTTCCAGTCGGTAAGCAAAGCCGATGAGTCGCTGAGCAAACTGGCGGATGAAGAGACCGAAGAGCAGAAAGAGGCAGAAAAAGCGCTGGAGCCGTTTGTTGAGCGCGTGAAAACTCTGCTGGGTGAACGCGTAAAAGAAGTGCGTCTGACGCATCGTCTGACCGATACGCCTGCCATCGTGACCACTGACGCTAACGAAATGACCACGCAGATGGCGAAGCTGTTTGCCGCCGCCGGTCAGGATGTTCCGGAAGTGAAATATATCTTTGAGATCAATCCGGAGCACGGTCTGGTGAAACGCGTAGCGGACACCCAGGATGAGACGCGCTTTGCCGAGTGGGTTGAGCTGCTGCTGGATCAGGCGCTGCTGGCTGAGCGCGGCACGCTGGACGATCCTAACCAGTTTATCCGCCGCATGAACCAGCTGCTGACGGCATAACGCCGCGCAGCGAGAGCAAAACTACCGCTAAGGGCGTCTTTAATGGCGCCCTTTTTATTGCCTTAACACTGCGCCTGTTCGCTAAGCCATGCGCGAAAAAGACGGATCTCTGCATTCTGCTCGCGTGAGCGTTTAGCCATCATCCAGGTGGCGCGATCGATGCGTACAAAGCCCAGCGGTGCGATCAGCGCACCCGCTTTCAGCTCCTGCTGCACCAGCAGTCGCGGCGCCATGATGATTCCCAGACCGCTTCTGGCGGCCTGAATGGCCAGCATCAGATTATCAAAGTGTTTGCCACGCCAGAAATCACCCCGCACTCCGCTGTTTTTTGCCCATTCTGCCCAGGCGTGCAGCCGGGTATCCGCATGCAGCAGCGGCAGCGTTTGCAGATCGCGCGCGCTCTGCAGGTGTTCGGCGTAGTGCGGCGCACAGAGCGGCCCGATTGCGTCATCGCTGATAAGCGTGGCCTCAATGTCGTCATCGGGCTGCTGCTCGTAGCTCAGGATCAGTACATCGGTATGCTCGCTACGCAGCTGGTCAATGTCGACCAGTGACTGAAACTGCACGTCAATATCCGGGTAGCGCTGATAGAAACTGCTGATGCGCGGGATCATCCACTGTGAGAGGAAGCTGGGCGCACAGGAAACAGAGAGATGATGCCGCATGCCGGTACGAATGCTTTCGCAGCTGGTGGCGAGTTCGCTGAACGCTTTCTGACAGCTGACCAGCAGGCGTTCACCGTGCGAGGTTAATTTAACGCGTCCGTTAGTGCGTACAAACAGCGGCTTGCCCATCCAGCTCTCCAGCTGGCGCACCTGGTGGCTGACGGCGCTGTGGGTGACATGCAGGGTTTCCGCTGCCGTACTGAAACTGCTGTGCAGCGCTGCCTGATGAAAATAGCGCAGCGCCCGTAGTGACGGAAGCGCGGTCATACTCGTCCCTTGTGTAAAAACCTAACAGGGATTGTCAGTTTATATCATTTTAATGTCCAGCCGCATTGCCCTAACCTTTGCTCCAGATTCTGGCAGGTTGACGGGGCGTGCTGGCTATGTATCAGCCACGCGGTTTACCTGCCGGAAGCACTACTTCGCAGTCAATACAGGGAAACGTTACGCGATGGCCCCACAATACGCTTCTGCCAGGGCGGCGATATGCGATCGGCTGCGCAGCCAGCTATCCCGCTACTATCGGCTGGAAAATTACGATCTCTTCTTTGCACCCTCGCTGCATATTGCGCGCGTCGTGCTGTCCCAGCTTTTTTTACGCCAGGAGCAGGCGCGCAATCAGACGCGCTACGCCTCGCACCATCCGGTCAGCGAGCTGAGCGTACTGCCTGCTGTCCCCATGATGGCGGGCAATATCGCGCTGATAGAGCATGTGGATCTGGCGGAAGGGCGGGTACGATCGCTTGATACCTGCCAGAGTCAGGGCGTGACCGACGCTTCCGATTCCTTTGCCAGCGCGCTGCATAAAGCGCTGATCGCCGAATCCCATCTGTTTGTGGCGCACCTGAACCGCCACGCAGCGCTGAGCGACGATCTGGTGCTGATTGCACTGCGCACGACAAAATTCAGCACGCTGGTACGCAGCGAACTGCGGCTGATCGAGCAGGGTCTGGCGCTGGGCAACGCGCCGCAGCAGGCGCTGACGAGGATGGAGCACGCAGAGTGGAAACCCTTTAATGTTGCTCTGGTTGACCGGTTCACGCTGGAGACGCCGCTCCCTCTCTCATCACTGCAGCAGCCCGGTTTGCCGTTTGCCCTGATTGAGCTGCCGCCGGTACTGCATCATGTTGACCTGCCGCCCGGGATCCGGCGGATGAGCGGACGTTTGCTGATGCCGGCCAGCCTGCGCGGCAGCGGCAGTAAACATACGAATGTCACCGCGACGCTGAAAAAGCAGCTGAAAGCGTTGCTGCTGCGTAGCCTGAATTCCTAAAAGCAATCCGCCATCTGGCGCTTAATCCCAAAGCAGGTCACAGTACAGGGGCCAGTGATAGCGTACCCGTTGCCTTGTGGCTGGCGGGTCATAATGGTATGTTCTTGGCCTTCATAGATTGATCAATGCGATTCGCAAGGGGAATTACGCAATGCGTATTATTCTGCTCGGGGCACCGGGCGCAGGTAAAGGCACTCAGGCTCAGTATATTATGGAGAACTACGGTATTCCGCAGATCTCTACGGGTGACATGCTGCGCGCCGCAGTAAAAGCAGGCACCGAACTGGGCCAGCAGGCGAAAGCCATCATGGATGCCGGTAAACTGGTGACTGATGAACTGGTGATTGCGCTGGTTAAAGAGCGTATCGCGCAGGAAGACTGCAAAAACGGCTTCCTGCTCGATGGCTTCCCACGCACCATCCCGCAGGCTGACGCCATGAAAGAAGCGGGCATCAAAGTCGATTACGTGCTGGAATTTGCCGTGCCGGACGAACTGATCGTCGATCGCATTGTGGGCCGTCGCGTACATGCGCCATCTGGCCGCGTATATCACATCAAAAACAAGCCACCAAAAGTGGACGGTAAAGATGATGTGACCGGTGAAGAGCTGACCACACGCAAAGACGATCAGGAAGAGACCGTACGTAAGCGCCTGGTCGAGTATCATGAGCTGACAGCACCCCTGATTGCTTACTACAGCAAAGAAGCGGAAGCGGGTAACACCGCCTATCACAAAATTGACGGTACCCGCCCGGTGGCTGACGTCAGTGAAGAACTGCACCGTATCCTCGGCTAAGTACAAAAAGGGCCGGATGCCTGGCCCTTTTACAGCAATTGCTTTTCCCGCCCGTGATTTCCGCTACAATTTCCCCCGATTCACCACTCTTCGTTGCGACATCAAGGAAATACAATGAGGCAAGATAAGCCCGGTGTTCTGCTGGTTAACTTAGGCACACCTGAAGCCCCTACCACCCCGGCGGTGAAACGCTATCTGAAGCAGTTCCTCGGCGATCCGCGCGTGGTTGATACGCCGCGCTGGCTATGGTGGCCCATTCTTAATTTTATTATTCTGCCGTTTCGCTCGCCGCGCGTGTCGAAACTCTACGCTTCCGTCTGGATGGAAGAGGGATCGCCGCTGATGGTATTCAGCAAGCGGCAGCGTGCGGCACTGGCGCAGCGCGTAGACATGCCGGTTGAGCTGGGCATGAGCTATGGTCAGCCGAGCCTGGACGGCGCAGTGCATCGTCTGCTGGAGCAGGGCGTCACGCACCTGATTGTGCTGCCGCTTTATCCGCAGTTCTCCTGTTCTACCGTTGCCGCCGTATGGGATGGTCTGGCCAGCAGCTTTAAACCGCTGCGCTCGCTGCCGCAGGTCTCCTTTATTCGCGATTATGCTGAGCATCCGGCCTATATCGCCGCGCTGAAAGCCTCTGTTGAGCGCTCATTTGCCCGCCATGGCGAGCCGGATCTGCTGGTACTCTCCTATCACGGCATTCCGCAGCGTTTTGCCAATGAAGGCGATGACTATCCGCTGCGCTGTAAAGATACCACCGCCGCGCTGGCAGCCGCGCTGAACATTGCCCCTGAAAAAATCATGATGACCTTCCAGTCGCGCTTTGGGCGTGAGCCGTGGCTGATGCCCTACACCGATGAGACCATGAAAAGTCTGCCGGCTAAAGGCGTTAAGCATGTGCAGGTGATGAGTCCCGGCTTTGCGGCTGACTGCCTTGAAACGCTGGAAGAGATAAGCGGTGAAAACTGCGAAATTTTCCTGCATGCAGGCGGCGAAAAATTTGAATATATTCCCGCGCTTAACGCGGATGACGAACACATCGAGATGATGGTTCAGCTGGTCAACGCGCGCCGCTAAGCGCATCAGGCAGAGAGTATGATATGCTTCTCTGCCTGATTTTCCCTGATGACTGCTTTTCATGAAATTTCCCGGCAAACGTAAATCCAAACACTATTTCCCCGTCAACGCGCGCGATCCGCTGCTGCAGGCTATTCAGCAGGAGCAGGAGGAGGGCAGCTGGGTGGTGGGTATCGACCAGACGCTGGTGGATATCGAAGCCAAAGTTGATGATGCGTTCCTGCAGCGCTACGGCCTGAGTGCCGGTCATTCGCTGGTGATTGACGACGCCACGGCGGAAGCGCTTTATAACGAGCTGATGCGCGAACAGCTGATCAGCCATCAGTTTGCCGGTGGCACCATTGGCAACACGTTGCACAACTATTCAGTACTGGCTGACGATCGTTCCGTGCTGCTGGGTGTCATGTGCAATAACATCCAGATTGGCGGCTACGCCTATCGCTATCTCTGCAACACCTCCAGCCGTATGGATCTGAACTTCCTGCAGGGCGTGGACGGCGCAATTGGCCGCTGCTTTACCCTGATTGGCGAACACGGTGAACGAACCTTTGCCATCAGTCCGGGACAGATGAACCGGCTGCAGGCAGAGAGTATCCCGGAAGAGGTGATTGCCGGCGCGTCAGCGCTGGTGCTGACCTCCTATCTGGTGCGCTGTCAGCCGGGTGAACCGATGCCGGACGCCACGCTGCGCGCCATTGCGTATGCGAAAAAGCATAATGTGCCGGTGGTATTAACGCTGGGTACAAAATATGTCATTCAGGATAACCCGCAGTTCTGGCGCGATTTCCTGCGCGATCACGTCTCTATTGTCGCAATGAATGAAGAAGAGGCGTTTGCGCTGACCGGTGAACAGGATCCGCTGCTGGCAGCCGATATGGCGCTGGAGTGGGTCGATCTGGTGCTCTGCACCGCCGGGCCGACCGGGCTCTACATGGCGGGCTTTACCGAAGATGAATTCAAACGTAAAACGAATCACCCGCTGCTGCCGGGCGCGATTGCGGAATTCAACCAGTATGAGTTCAGCCGGGCGATGCGCCAGCAGGATTGTCAGCAGCCGCTGCGCATCTTTTCGCATATCGCGCCTTATATGGGCGGCCCGGAAAAGATCATGAATACCAACGGCGCCGGTGACGGGGCGCTGGCGGCGCTGCTGCACGATATCACGGCGAATAACTTCCATCGCCTCAAGGTACCCAACTCCAGCAAGCACGCACGTGAATATCTGACCTACTCTTCGCTGGCGCAGGTGTGTAAATACGCTAACCGCGTCAGTTATCAGGTGCTGAATCAGCATTCACCGCGCCTGACGCGCGGCCTGCCGGAGCGGGAAGATAGCCTGGAAGAGTCTTACTGGGACAGATAACCGTTCGGTAAAAAGGGCGCATCACTGCGCTCCCTGCAGTAAGCGATTGCTGTTTCTGCCCGGTTACCCTGCGGGATAATCGGGCAGAAACTGTCACGATTAAATCGGGCATTCGCGGGAAATGGGTTCCACCTCGATCTCTTTTTTCAGCACATTCAGCATGCTGCTGGCAATTTCACGCTCGCCCATCACGACCTGATTAGCGCCGCGATCCATAATATAGGCGACCTCATCGTCATAGTGCGCACGGGCGATAATCTCAATATCCTGGCGCTTCTCACGTGCGGCCACCACCACTTCACCCGCTTCATAGCCATTCGGGATGGTCAGCAGCAGCCAGCGGGCGCAGTCAAGCCGCGCCAGCTCCATGGTCTCTGCGCGTGCTGCATTGCCCAGTACCGCTCTGATACCCTGTTCACGCAGCGCTTCAACGCGCGGGCGAGAGTTTTCCACCACCACCAGCGGAATATCTGCTTCCAGCAGCTGCTGCCCCAGCAGGCTGCCGACGCGTCCATAACCCACAATCACCGCGTGATTACAGATATCCACCGGGATCTGTTTCTCTTCCGCCATCGCCTCTTCCAGCGTCTGCTCTTCAGCGGTTTCAGTTTTATCCAGATAGCGCTCCAGCAGCGAGAAGAGGATAGGATTCAGCATAATCGACAGAATAGCCGCCGCCAGCACCAGGTTGCGCCCCTCTTCACTGAGCAAATCGAGTGAAATGCCGAGGCCGGCAAGAATAAAGGCAAATTCACCAATCTGCGCCAGGCTGACCGAAATGGTCAGCGCGGTGCGGCGTGAGTGCCCCAGCAGAGTGACCAGCGCCCAGGCGGCGATTGATTTACCCAGTACCACGATGGCGAGCGCGCCCAGTACCGCCAGCGGCTGTTCAATCAGGATCATCGGATTAAACAGCATGCCGACTGAGACAAAGAACAGCACGGCAAAGGCGTCGCGCAGCGGCAGCGTGTCGCGTGCCGCGCGGTGGCTCAGCTCGGATTCGTTCAGCACCATGCCGGCGAAGAAGGCGCCAAGGGCGAAGGAGACATCAAAGAACTCTACTGCACCAAAGGCGATACCCAGCGCCAGCGCCAGCACCGACAGGGTAAAGAGTTCACGCGAGCCGGTAGCCGCGCTTTTTGCCAGGATCCACGGGATCGCGCGACGGCCTACCACCATCATCAGCACCATAAAGGCGGCCACTTTACCTATGGTCAGCAGCAGATCCCATACCAGCAGGGTCGGGCTGGCATTGCCCTGCTCCAGCATACCGGCGATGGCAGGCAGCAGCACCAGCGTCAGCACCATAACCAGGTCTTCCACAATCAGCCAGCCGATCGCGATCTGGCCGCGCTGGCTGTCAATCAGCTGTCGCTCCTCCAGCGCGCGCAGCAGCACCACGGTACTGGCCGTAGAGAGACACAGGCCAAACACCAGGCCGGTCATCCACGACCAGCCCATGGTCCAGGAGAGACCCATTCCCAGCAGCGTGGCCACCGCGATTTGCGCCACGGCGCCGGGAATGGCGATCGACTTTACCGCCATCAGATCTTTCAGTGAGAAGTGCAGTCCGACGCCAAACATCAGCAGAATCACGCCCAGCTCTGCCAGTTCAGGTGCCAGATTGGTATCTGCAACAAAGCCTGGCGTAAAAGGGCCCGCGACCACGCCGGCAACCAGATAGCCTACCAGCGGAGAGATGCGCAGGCGGTTGGCCAGCATGCCAAGGAGAAACGCGAGGACCAGGCCCCCGACAATAGTGGTGATCAACGGTGTGGTGTGATGCATGCCTGTCTCCTTGTGTGCAAATGTGTCCGCTTGTAACAACCAAGTGTAATGCAAATCCTGCTGCAGCGTTTAGACATTTGCGGGATGAAAGCTGAATAAACTGAAAAAATGCGATAAAAAACGTGCCGAAGCGCTATTTTCAGCAGTTATCCTGGCCTGCAGATAGCGATAATGCATTACGGCAGCGCTAAAAAGCGCAGCATTGCCGGTGCGCCCTGCCGGGCAGAACAGATGAAAATAGCAGCGGATACTGCCTTTCGGCTTGAGTTAAGGCAGGAACTGTGCGACACAGAGGGCAGAAATCTGTCAGGTCCACGATGTGGTGGAAAAAACCGAACAAGGAGAGCGTTGTGTTGTTACTTACCCCTAAAAAGCCCTGGCTGGCGCTGCTGGTTTTGCTGGTGCCGATGCTGGCGCAGGCGTGGCAAACCGATCGCAGCTATCGTTTCAGCATCCTGCATACCAACGATCATCATGGCCATTTCTGGAGTAACGCGCAGGGTGAGTATGGGCTGGCAGCACAAAAGACCCTGATGGACCAGCAGCGTTATGATGTACAGGCGCGCGGAGGAGGGGCACTCATCCTCTCTGCCGGGGATATTAACACCGGCGTGCCGGAGTCAGATTTACTGAATGCAGAGCCTGACATTCGCGGCATGAATCTGGTTGGCTATGACGCTATGGCGCTGGGAAATCACGAATTTGACAAGCCCATGAGCGTGCTGGAACAGCAGCAAAAGTGGGCGCGTTTCCCTTTTCTCGCTGCCAATATCTATCAAAAAGGCAGCGATCGGCGACTGTTTTCGCCCTGGGCCATATTTAACCGTATGGGCCTGAAAATAGCGGTTATCGGGCTGACCACTACGGATACGCTGCGTATCACCAATCCGGAAAATGTTGCAGAGCTTGAGATACGCGATCCGGTTAAAGAGACGCTGAAAGCGGTAGCAGAGCTGCGCGCAACGGAGAAACCCGATGTGATTATCGCGCTGACGCATATGGGGCACTATGACGACGGCCAGCACGGCAGTAACGCCCCGGGCGACGTTGAGCTGGCGCGCAGTCTGCCGCCTGGCACCCTGAGTGTTATCGTGGGCGGCCACTCACACGATGCCGTCTGTATGGCGCAGGCTAACAGCAGCGTTCCGGATTACCAGCCGGGCCAGCCCTGCCAGCCCGATCGGCAAAATGGCGTCTGGATCATGCAGGCTAAGGAGTGGGGCAAATATGTCGGTCGCGGCGATTTTACCTTTCGCAATGGCGAGCTGACGCTGGAAAATTATCAGCTCATTCCGGTTAATTTGAAGCATAAAGTCACGAATCAGGATGGCAGTGAAACCTGGCTGCCTTATCAGGAGCCGATCGTCCCTAATACGGCGATGATGAAGCTGCTGACGCCTTTCCAGCTGCGCGCCGGTAAACAGCTGGATGTAGCCGTTGGCCGCAGTGACGGGCTGTTTGTCGGCGAGCGCAATAAAGTCCGCTTTGAGCAAACCAATCTGGCACAGCTGATCCTGCGTGCGCAGATGGCCGCGACCAAAGCAGATGTGGCAGTGATCAGCGGCGGCGGCATCCGCACGTCGCTGGCAGCTGGCGAACTGCGCCTGCGCGATCTGCTGCAGGTGCAGCCGTTTGGCAATCAGGTGGTGTCGGTCACGCTGAGCGGTGAGGCGCTGCAGGACTATCTTGCCCGCGTGGCGAATATCAAAACCAACTCCGGCGGCTTTGCTCAGTTAGCCGGCGTCAGCCTGGTGGCCGATGGTAAATCAGTCAGTGATGTCAAAATCAACGGGAAGCCGCTGGAGAAGAAGAAGACCTATCGCCTCGCCACTAACAGCTTTAACGCCAGCGGCGGCGATGGCTATCCGCAGCTGACGACGCTGGCAGGCTACCGTAATAGCGGTCTGCGCGATGCTGATGTGCTGCGCGACTACGTCACTCAGCATTCGCCGCTGAAAACCGCTGATTTTGTGCCACCAGCCATAGTACATCTGACCGATGAGCAGGTGCGGGAGCGCGACAGGGCGCTGGAAAAACAGCGTAAGCGCAGCTATCCGCGTATGTTCCTGGCGTGGATCTGGCCACGGGCGGCGCAGGATTAAGGGAGAATGACCACGCTGCCTCCGCCGGGAGGCAGCGTGGTCCCTGCATCACGCGCGGCACGACGCCTGCGCAAACCAGCGCAGGCGCAGCTTATCCCAGACCCAGTTGTAAACCATGGTGTAAGGCAGGAAAAACAGAAAAAAGCCCACCTCTACCAAAAACGCGTTAAGCAGCGAAATATGCAGCATGCCGGCGGCAATCGGCAGACCAATCAGAATGAATCCGCCTTCAAAACAGAGCGCATGCAGGGCGCGCAGCCCCAGCCCGCGTTTCTGATGCGGCGGCCAGATGCGATCGAACAGCGTGTTATAGATCATGTTCCACAGCATCGCGACGGTAGAGAGTGCAATTGCCAGCGTGCCCATCTGGAACAGCGGCTTATCCATAATCCATGCTGCCAGTGGCGCGATGGTCACAATAGCCAGGCCCTCAAAGCCCACGGCGTGAAGAATACGTTCTTTCAGCGAACGGGTACGCATAAATAACCTCCGGTTACGTAATCACGCGCATTTTCGCACTGCACGCATCTGAGATAAAATGAGCGTCTATCGAAAAAAGCGATGGTAAACCATGAAATACTCTCCGGAATCCCTTGAGGCTTTTGTCCAGACCGTTGCAAGCGGCTCTTTCTCTGCCGCTGCCCGCGCGCTGGCAAAAAGCCAGTCCACCATCAGCGCTGCCATTGCTAACCTGGAAATTGATTTAGGTTTTACGCTGTTTGACCGTCGCGGCCGTCAGCCGGTGCTGACGCCGCAGGGTGAGCGCGCGCTGGCTCAGGTGCAGCAGATTCTGGCCGCCAGTCAGCGGCTGGATGAGCTGGCGCTGCGCCTGTCGCAGGGCGTAGAGCCGCGCCTGAGTCTGGCTATTTCCGATTTCTGGCAGGCCGACCACCATGAACATCTGCTGACGCGGTTTGATGCCCGCTACCCCGACATCGACTTTGAATGCATGATCGCAGAGGATGAGGATGTGCTGGATCTGCTGCAGGCGGGGCGGGTACATCTGGGCGTGGTTCGCACGCAGCCCGTGCTGCCGCCCGATCTGGCGGTGGCACGGCTGCAGGTGGAGGCGCAGATGGCAATTTTCCTGCATCAGGACCACGCGCTGGCGCAGCAGGATCAGGTAAGTGAAGCGCAGCTCAGCGCGCTGCGGCAGCTGCGGCTGAACACCTGGGTACAGACGCGCGGACCGCTGCCGGCGGCGGGGCGAACCTGGTCAGCGCCGACGTATCTGCTGCTGCTGGAGATGGCGGAGCAGGGGTTTGGCTGGAGCGTGCTGCCGCGCTGGCTGGTGGAGCAGTTTGGCCATCAGGTTCTGAAAGAGCTTTGCGTTCCCGGCTGGCCGCAGCATATCGCAGTGGATGTGGTCTGGTCGCGGCGCAATCCGCCCGGCCCGGCCGGGCGCTGGATGATCGATCAGCTTTGCGCGCAGCAGCCCGATTAATCGCCGCGTGCCACGTCAGCCAGGGTGGCATTCAGCAGCCGCGCCAGATCCTGCGCGGCCAGTTCAATGTCGAGACCGCGTTTGCCGCCGGAGATAAAAATCGTGTCAAACGCTGATGCCTGCCGGTCGATCACCGTTGGCAGGCGTTTTTTCTGGCCCAGCGGACTGATGCCGCCCAGCAGGTAGCCGGTGACGCGCTGCGCCAGCTGCGGATCGGCCATCTCTGCTCGCTTTGCGCCCAGCGCTTTTGCCACTTTTTTTAGATCAAGCTGGGACGCAACCGGCGTAACCGCCACTGCCAGCGCTTTCGCATCACCGTTCAGCGCGACCAGCAGCGTTTTAAACACCTGCCGCGCATCAAGATTGAGCTTGCGCACCGCTTCATCGCCGAAGTTCGTTTCATGACTGTCATGCTCATAGGGGTGCAGCGTAAACGCCACGCCATTTTTTTCCAGAAGTTTGACTGCAGGGGTCATCGTTAATCCTTACGACAAAAATTCTTCTCAAAGATTGCAGTAATAACAGTGGCGAAAATCTGAACTTTGCGCGAGAATTATCCCGCGCCACTTACCCTGGCGATAACCAAAATCATAAACAAATTCCTCTTTGACAGGTCGATAGTGATATCGGCCTTCTTTTTTTATCTTATCCTTCTGCCAGGCCTGTGCGGCCAGACGTCTGGCTACGTCTGCTTCTTTTTCAGCAAACCGGGCAGATTATCATCGCCATAAAGATGAAGTGCGCCAACGGCAACCAGATAGCGACCGGATGGCAGCGCCAGCAGCTGTTCACGCCATTGCTGATTACGGTTGCGCATCAGCGTATCGCTCAGCTCACCGCCAAACGTGGCGGGCAGCGACACCGGCTGCTGCGCGGGGGGCGCTTCAAGCCACCAGCTGATCATCGTCTGCAGCAGGCGTGCATTAGTATGCCAGTGCTCAAGCGTGTCCACCAGCAGCGCCCGGCCCTCCTGCGGCAGGGATTTCAGCAGCGCGATCTGCGTCTCCGGCCCCTCCAGCTCAATAACCGGCTTGTCTGCGGCCTTTGCTGCCTGCAGCAGCTGATAATCGATACCATACTCCGGACGCAGTCCGAGCCGCTGCGCCTGGTGCGCCTGCAGCATCAGCGCTATCTGCCAGCAGGGCAGGGTATCAAACAGCGTACTCTCCAGCCCCAAATCCCTGCACAGCGTCTGCAGCCGCGTCAGCGTGGCGCTATCCAGCCGGGTGTGCAGCGGCGGTAAATCTGCTGTATCGGCAAAGGGAGAGCCGCCACGCGTGATATCCGCTTCCACAATCAGCGCATCCGCTTTCTGCAGCTGGCGCAAGAGCCCGGCCGGCAGAGGCTGCATGTTGCGCGTCCCCATATGAATACTGCCGGTCAGATGCAGCTGCCGGTCGCCCAGGCGCATATCCATTGCCGGCCAGCGGTAGGCAGACGGAAAAAGCGCGGCGATCCGCTGCCAGAGACGTTGCCAGATAGGGCTGTTCATGTCCGCTCCTGTTAGGGTAAAACGCCCATGCTAGCGATTTATGCCGCCTAAAAACAGCGCGCTGGCTGCTATTGCCGCCCGACCGGAGTAAAACGCAGCAGGCGGTTTGCATTGCTGACCACGGTGATAGAAGAGAGGGCCATCGCTGCCCCTGCGACTATCGGACTCAGCAGCAGGCCGGTAAAGGGATAGAGCACGCCCGCTGCAATCGGAATGCCCAGGCTGTTATACACAAATGCGCCCAGCAGATTCTGACGCATATTACGCAGCGTGGCCTGTGAAATAGCCAGTGCATCCGCCACACCGTGCAGGTCGTTACGCATCAGCGTCAGCGCCGCGGTTTCTACCGCCACATCGCTGCCGTTGCCCATTGCAATACCGGTATCCGCCTGTGCTAACGCCGGCGCATCGTTAATGCCGTCACCTACCATCATGACCCGGCATCCCTGCTGCTGCAGGCGGCTTATGGCTTCTGCCTTGCCCTCTGGCAGCACGCCGGCAATCACTTCATCAATTCCCGCTTCAGCGGCGATTGCGCTGGCGGTGGCCTGATGATCGCCCGTCAGCATCACCAGCCGGTAGCCAGCCTGATGCAGACGCTGCAGCACAGCTTTGCTCTCTGGTCGCAGGTTATCGCGCAGCGCGAGCAGGCCCAGCAGCTGGTGCGCATCGGCCAGCAGCACCGGCGTGGCACCCGTTGCAGCGATGCGTGCGATATCCGCCCGCGCGGCGTCATAGTTAATCTGCTGCTCATCAAGCAGGGTCGTATTGCCCAGCAGCAGAGTCTGGCCTGCCACCTGCGCACTCACGCCCCTGCCGCGCAGCGTCCGGAAGCGGGTGATCTCTGCGGCCGGCGGCTGCGGCGCGGCAGCGAGGATCGCACTGGCCAGCGGATGCGTGGATCCCTGCTCCAGCTCTGCTGCCGCCTGCAGGATCTGCTGTTGATCCCAGTCTGCATAGCGGCAGATCTCGCCGATCTGCGGCGATCCCAGCGTCAGCGTACCGGTTTTATCAAATACTACCGTATTGGTTTCGCTGGCGTGCTGCAGCGCGTCAGCATCGCGCACCAGAATACCCAGTTCTGCCGCCCGGCCGGTACCGGCGATAACCGACATCGGCGTGGCCAGTCCCAGCGCACAGGGACAGGCGATAATCAGGACGGTGGTAATAATTACCAGCGCATAGGCGAGCTGCGGTTGCGGCCCGACCAGATACCAGGTCAGCCCGCTCAGCAGCGCAATTGCCACGACGACCGGTACAAAGACGGCAGAGATGCGATCGGCGAGGCGACCTATCTCCGGTTTGCTGCTTTGTGCCTGACGTACCAGATTAATAATACGCGCCAGCGTCGTGTGACTGCCGGTGGCGCTGGCCACAAAGCGCAGCGTGCCATCCTGCACCACTGTGCCGGCATAAACCTTGCTGCCAGGCGCTTTCTCCTGCGGCACGGCTTCGCCGGTCAGCATCGCTTCATCGCACCAGGCTTCACCCTGCGTGACGTCGCCGTCCACCGGCACCCGATCACCGGTGACCAGTTTCAGGGTCATACCGGCGGTGACGGCGCTCAGCGGCAGCTGCTGCTCACCCTGGTCGGTAACCACGCACGCCTGAGCCGGGGTCAGATCCAGCAGCCGCTCCAGCGCCCGCGAGGCGCGCTGACGGGCACGCTGCTCCAGCGCGTGCCCAAGGTTAATCAGACCGATGATCATCACGCTGGCTTCAAAATAGAGATGGCGTGCCTGCACCGGAAAAAATTCCGGCCACAGCGCCACGCTCATGGAGTAGAGCCAGGCGGCGCCGGTGCCGAGCGCCACCAGCGTATCCATAGTGGCCGTGGCAAATCGCAGGCTGCGCCAGGCGCTGCGGTAAAAGTGGCCACCGGCAATGATCATTACCAGCAGCGTAACGGCGCCCAGCGTACGCCACAGCGTCTGATTCGCTGGCGTCAGCATCATGTGATCGCCTGCCATCCCCCAGAACATCATCGGAATGCCAAAACCCAGCGCCAGCGCCGACTGCCAGCTGAAGCGACGCATCGCCTGACGCGCGCTCGCCTGCTGACGCTCGCGCCGGCGCTGCTCATCTTCGATCGCTTCAGCGCTGTAGCCTGCACCCTCCACGGCGGCAATCAGCGCCGGTGCGTTAACTTCGCCCAGCACCAGCGCGCTGCGTTCGCCGAGGTTAACGCGCGCTTCGGTGACACCGGGTACCGCGCGCAGCGCGTTCTCTACCCGGCTGACGCAGCTGGCACAGCTCATGCCTGCTATCAGCAGATGCTGTACCGGCAGCGCCGCTTCTGCCGGCTGAGAGGCCGTTGTCAGCGCCTCCGGCGGCGGCTCCTGAGCTGTCAACGGATCAGACTTTGGGGAGGTAGCCTCAGGCTGCAGCGTGGCGTGGTAGCCAGCCTGCTCCACAGTGGCGATCAGATCGCTGGCGCTGGCAGCGCCGGTCACGCGCGCTTGCTGTTGCGTGACCTCCGCCTGCTCCACGTCGCTGCGCTGTTCCAGCGCCTCTTTAACCCGTTTGACGCAGTGGCCGCAGGAAAGTCCCTCCAGCGCGAGTGTTTGTATATCTGACATCATGGTCTCCTTAATGAACAGAGTTGACCGGCTGCACCGGTTGCAGTAGTTATAAGCGTAAACCTTCCATTCGGGGGAAGGTCAAGGAGCCAGCATGAATATCAGCGACGTCGCCAGAAAAACCGGGCTGACCAGTAAAGCGATCCGCTTTTATGAAGAGAAAGGGATCGTGACACCGCCGCTGCGTAGCGAAAATGGCTACCGGCATTATGACGAACGCCATCTGGAAGAGCTGCACCTGCTGCGCCAGGCGCGCCAGGTTGGCTTTACGCTGGATGAGTGCCGCGAGCTGGTGGCGCTGTTCAACGATCCTGCGCGGCACAGTGCGGATGTCAAAGCGCGCACGCTGCAGAAGGCTGATGAAATTGCGGCACATATTGAAGAGCTGCACGCCATGCGGGCGCGCCTGCTGTCGCTGGCAGAGGCGTGTCCCGGCGATGAGGGCGCCGAGTGCCCGATAATTGATCAGCTGGCGGGCTGCTGCGGTCACACCGGTGGCAAGCGCGGCTGAATCAGCAGCGTGATCCCTTCAACCGCCGTGACGGTCACCCGCGTGCCCGCTGGCAAATCGTCTGCTGCCTGCACGCGCCAGCTGCTGTCACCAATCTGTACATGGCCGATACCACTTTTAAGCGGTGCCTCCAGCGTTAGCTGCCGGCCAATCAGCTCTTTACCGCGCTGGTTCAGCGTGTTTGGCTGCTGCTGCCCAGCCTGATGTCGCATCCAGCCATACCAGCCCAGCGCGCTCAATAGGGTCAGCGCGGCAAACAGTAGCCCCTGGCCAGCCCAGGAGAAAGGCCACAGCCACTCGGCCAGCCCTACCAGCAGCGCCGCCATACCACACCAGAGCAGATAGCCGCTGGTGCCCAGCATTTCGGCTGCCAGCAGCAGCCCGCCAAGCGTCAGCCAGAACCAGTGTGGGTGGGCGATCAGCTCCATCAGCATCACGGTGCCTGCTCCTGACGACGCTCTTTCAGCAGTTCACTGATGCCCGCTACCGAGCCGATCAGGCTGCTGGCATCAAGTGGCATCATCACGACTTTGCTGTTGCCGGCTTCGCCGATTTTCTGCAGCGCATCAGTATATTTCTGCGCCACAAAGTAGTTAATCGCCTGAATATTACCGGCGGCGATCGCATCTGACACCATGCGCGTGGCGTTCGCTTCTGCTTCTGCCTGCCGCTCACGCGCCTCGGCCTGTAAAAAGGCGGAAGTGCGCTCACCCTCTGCTTTCAGGATCTGTGACTGCTTGTCACCTTCAGCACGCAGTATGGCAGCCTGACGTACGCCTTCAGCGGCCAGAATATCGGCGCGCTTGGTACGTTCAGCTTTCATTTGTGCATTCATGGCGGCAATCAGCTCCTGCGGTGGCCGCACATCACGGATCTCAATGCGGGTGATTTTTACGCCCCAGGGGTTCGTGGCTTCATCAACGATATGCAGCAGGCGGGTATTAATATTGTCACGCTGCGACAGCATCTCATCGAGCTCCATGCCGCCAAGGACCGTGCGGATGTTGGTCATCGTGAGATTAATGATCGCCAGCTCCAGATTGCTGACCTCATAGGCGGCACGCGCCGGATCCACAACCTGAATAAAACAGACAGCATCAATGGTGACGTTGGCGTTGTCTTTGGAGATGATCTCCTGTGAGGGGATATCGAGCACCTGCTCCATCATATTGATGCGGCGGCCCACGCGATCCATAAACGGCACCACCAGATTAAGGCCCGGCGACAGCGTACGGGTGTAGCGTCCGAAGCGCTCTACCGTCCACTGATAGCCCTGCGGAACAATCTTGATACCGGCCCATACAATCACCAGCACCAGCACGATGAGAACAGGAATAGCGGTCAGCATATAACCTCCTGGCTGTCAGATAACCGGGCCGAGTCGCTTCGGCCCGTCTGCGTACCCGTCAGTAGAGCAGCGAATAGAGCTGGCGGCGATAGCGCGAGGCGAGGGCGTCGCCGGTGCCAAGCGCGGCCAGGATCTCCTGGAACATTTTACGCACTTCACCGTCACCGGCAGCGAGATCGCTTTTCAGAAAGCCCAGCAGCAGCTCCAGCGCCTCTTCATTACGGCCTACCTGATGCAGCTGTAATGCAAGTTTAGCAGCGAGGGCAGCGTTCTGCGGCTCGGCGTTCAGCTGCTCCTGCAGCAGCTGAATTTCAGGCGTATCCGCCGCCTGCTTCAACAGGTCGATCTGCGAAATCAGGCTCTGATAGCGCGTATCCTGATCCTGCAGCGGCACCACATCCAGCACCGCTTCAGCTTCATCACTGCGGTTCAGGGTGATCAGCACTTCTGCCAGCAGAAAGCCAATCTCACTGTTTTTATTACTCAGCTGCCAGGCATCTTTCAGCAGCGGCAGCGCTTCCAGCGGCTTGTTCTGCTGCATCAGCTCCATGGCCTGCTGCGCTTTCAGCTCCTCTTCGCGCGGCAAAACTTTTTCCAGCAGCGCGCGGATCGCCTCTTCCGGCTGCGGGCCCTGAAAACCATCTACCGGCTGTCCATTCTGGAACAGATAAACCGTGGGCAGCGAGCGCAGGCCGAACTGAGATGCCACCACTGGCTCATTGTCGCAGTCAAGCTTTGCGAGCAGGAACTGGCCGGCATACTCCTGTGCCAGACGCTCCAGCACCGGGGTCAGCTGCAGGCAGTGCTGACTGCGTTCAGACCAGAAATAGAACAGAACCGGCAGCTGCATGGATTGCTCCAGCGTCTGCTGCAGATTGGACTCATTGATATCGGTGATCAAAGCGTGTGACATGAAAAACGCTCCTGGCAGAAAGTGTTTAGAGAATATGGGGATAAAGTGGCCCGCTTCAAGCGCTGGCTGATGTTACCGCTCAGTTGCTGCGCAAAATGCGATCCAGCATCCAGCCTGGCAGCAGCCGTTTCAGAAAACTCATGCCCCAGGCCACCAGCGTCACCGGATAGCGCAGCCGCGGGTGACGGCTCTCCAGCGCATGGCGCAGTTTGGGTAAAATCGCCTCCGGCGGCAGGGTAAAGCGTGCGGCGATACCGGGATTCTGCACCGGCTTATCCTGTTCACCCTGCTGCACGTTATCGGTGAAGCGCGTGGCGATAGGTCCCGGCTCTATCAGGCTGACGCGCACGCCGCTGGCGCGCACCTCCATACGCAGCGCATCGCTCCACGCTTCCAGCGCCCACTTACTGGCGGCATAGGCACCACGCCCCGGGGTGGAGATCAGTCCCAGCACCGAGCTGGTATTGATAATGCGGCCGTCGCCGCTGTTCTGCAGCGCCGGCAGCAGCCGCATCGTCAGCTGATGGGTGCCAAACAGATTGGTGGAGAACTGCTTCTCAAGCTGCTGGCGGCTGACGCTGCTCAGCGGCCCGTACTGGCCAAATCCGCCATTATTAAATAGCCCGTGCAGGCAATGCCCGGTGAGTGCCAGCACCTGTTCTGCCGCGGCATCCACACTCGCGGCATCATCAAGGTCGAGCCGGATGCCGGTATACCCCAGTGCTGTCATCCGCGCGACATCTTCCGCACGGCGGCAGGCGGCAAGCACGTGATAGCCGCGCGCCTGCAAATCGCTGGCAGCTGCCAGCCCGATACCGCTGGAGCAGCCGGTGATCAAAACCGATTTTTGCATTTCTTTACCTGTAAAATCGCACGGCTCAGCGTGCGTCATGCTTAACTAGCGGAGCCAGCGCGTCAGCCATTATGCGGGCAATGAACGGCTGCGCATCCGGATTGGGATGAATACCATCCTGCTGCATCCACTCCGGCTTCAGATAGACCTGCTCCATAAAAAAGGGCACCAGCGGCAGGCTATACTCTTCCGCCAGACGCGGATAGATGGCGCTGAACGCGTCAGTGTATCGTCGTCCATAATTAGCGGGCAGCCGGATCTGCATCAGCAGCGGCTGCGCGTCAGCGGCTTTTACCGCACTGATAATCGCACGCAGATCCTGCGCGATAGCCTGCGGCGGAAAACCGCGTAAACCATCATTACCGCCCAGTTCGATTAACACCCAGCGCGGCTGATGCTGTTTTAATAGTGCAGGCAGCCGGGCCAGACCCTGGCCGGCGGTATCACCGCTGATGCTGGCATTCACGACTTTTGGCTGCTGCTGCCAGCGCGTACTGAGCAGGGCAGGCCAGGCGGCGCTGGCAGACATCCGATAGCCGGCGCTCAGGCTGTCGCCTAATACCATCAGGGTATCGGCCGCAGCAATGCGCGATACCAGCAGCAGCACCATACACAGGAAGGGATAATGCCAGCGGAAAACATTGTTGCGGTTCATCATCTTACTAAGTCCGTCGGTCAGGGTGAGCATCAGCTCTCAATCCTTACCGGAGTTGAGCTGGTTGTCAAACCAGCCGAGACGCTCGCGCTGATTGGCGAATCGGGATCGGGGAAGTCGACGCTGCTGGGGATCCTTGCCGGGCTGGATGATGGCAGCAGCGGCGAGGTACACCTTCTGGGGCAGCCGCTGCACCGCATGAACGAAGAGCAGCGCGCGGCGCTGCGCGCCCGTGAAGTCGGTTTTGTGTTTCAGTCATTTATGCTGGTGCCCACGCTGAACGCGCTGGAGAACGTACAGCTGCCGGCGCTGCTGCGCGGTGAAAGCGACCGCGACAGCCGTGCTCAGGCCAGCGAACTGCTGGCACAGCTCGGCCTGGAAGCACGCCTGCATCATCTGCCGGCGCAGCTCTCAGGGGGCGAACAGCAGCGGGTGGCGCTGGCACGCGCGTTTAGCGGGCGTCCCGGCCTGCTGTTTGCGGATGAACCCACCGGTAATCTGGATCGTCAGACCGGAGAGCGCATTGCCGATTTACTGTTCTCGCTCAACCGTGATTACGCCACGACGCTGATCCTGGTTACTCACGATGAGCAGCTGGCAGCGCGCTGCGATCGGCGGCTGCGGCTGCGTGACGGCAAGCTGTGGGAGGAAGCATGATCTGGCGCTGGTTCTGGCGCGAATGGCGCTCGCCTTCGCTGCTGATCGTCTGGCTGGCGCTGACGCTGGCGGTGGCCTGCGTGCTGGCGCTGGGATCCATCAGCGATCGCATGGAGAAAGGACTCAGCCAGCAGAGCCGCGATTTTATGGCGGGCGATCGTACGCTGCGCAGCAGCCGGCCGGTGCCGGAAGCCTGGCTGACACAGGCGCGTGAGGAGGGGTTAGCGATCAGTCGTCAGCTCAGCTTCACCACCATGACCTTTGCGCAGGAGACGCCGCAGCTGGCAGATGTCAAAGCGGTGGATAACGCCTATCCGATGTTTGGTACGCTGCAGACTGAGCCCCCGGGCCTGCGTCCGGCTGCAGGCAGCGTGCTGGTCGCACCGCGTTTGCTGGCGCTGCTGGATCTGCGCGTCGGCGAGCCGATAGAGGTCGGCGACGCCACGCTGCGTATTGCCGGTACGGTAATTCAGGAGCCGGACAGCGGGTTTAATCCCTTCCAGACGGCGCCTCGTCTGTTAATGAACCTTGCCGATGTTGAGAAAACCGGTGCCATTCAGCCCGGCAGCCGCCTGAGCTGGCGCTATAAGTTTTCCGGCGATGCGGCCCCGCTGGCGCGCTACGATCGCTGGATTGAACCGCGCCTTAAAGCGGGCGAACGCTGGATAAGTACGGAAAATTCAGAGGATGCGCTGGGCCGCTCCATGCAGCGTGCGCAGCAGTTTCTGCTGCTCTCAGCGTTGCTGACGCTGCTGCTGGCCATCGCAGCCGTGGCGGTAGCGATGAGCCACTACTGTCGCAGCCGTTACGATCTGGTGGCGGTGCTGAAAACGCTGGGGGCCACGCGGCGTGCGCTGCAGCGGCTGATTATCGGCCAGTGGCTGGCAGTGTTGCTGTTAGCGGGCATAACCGGCAGCGCGCTGGGGCAGGGGATCGAACTGCTGCTGCTTACTATGCTGAAACCGGTGCTGCCTGCGTCACTGCCAGCCGCCAGCCTCTGGCCATGGTTCTGGGCGCTGGGCACCCTGTTTGTTATCTCCCTGCTGGTGGGCCTGCGTCCTTATCGTCTGCTGATGGCTACCCAGCCGCTGCGCGTACTGCGACGTGATGCGGTGGCGCGCGTCTGGCCGCTGCGCCTCTATCTGCCGGTAATGGCGCTGGTGGTGGTTGCATTGCTGGCACTGCTGCTGGGGGGGAGCAAAATGCTCTGGGCGCTGCTCACCGGCGTGCTGCTGCTGGCGCTGCTGCTCGCTGTGCTGGGCTGGGGTACGCTGCTGCTGCTGCGCCGGCTGGTGGTGCGTAACCTGGCGCTGCGGCTGGCAATTAATCGTCTGCTGCGACAGCCGGCAATGACGCTGAGCCAGCTGGCCGCGTTCTCACTCTCTTTTATGCTGCTGGCGCTGCTGCTGGTTATGCGCGGCGATCTGCTCGATCGCTGGCAGCAGCAGCTGCCACCGGATGCGCCAAACTATTTTCTGCTGAATATTACGCAGGCGCAGGTGCCGCAGGTACGCGATTTTTTGCAGCAGCATCAGATCAAACCGGAAACCTTTTATCCCGTGGTGCGCGCGCGTCTGGTTGAACTGAACGGCAAAGCGGCCGATCCCCGTCAGGATAATGCGCTGAACCGCGAACTCAATCTGACCTGGCAGGCGCAGCGGCCGGATCATAACCCGCTGCTGGCCGGCAGCTGGCCCCCGCGGGCAGGGGAAGTTTCGATTGAAGCGGAGCTGGCGCAGCGACTGGGCGTTAAGCCAGGTGATACGCTGACTTTCAGCGGTGATACTCAGCAGTTCAGCGCACGCATCAGCAGTCTGCGTAAGGTGGACTGGGAGAGTCTGCGGCCCAACTTCTTCTTTATCTTTCCACCCGGTGCGCTGGATCAGCAGCCGCAGACCTGGCTGACCAGCTTTCGCATGGCGAACGACCCGGCGCTGCTGGCGCAGCTGAACCGGGCGTTTCCGACGCTGAGTCTGCTCGATATTGGCAGCATCATGAAACAGATTGGCCAGGTGCTGGCGCAGGTGAGCCAGGCGCTGGAAATCATGGTGGTGCTGGTGACGCTGTGTGGTGTCCTGCTGCTGCTGGCGCAGATCCAGATTGGCATGCGTCAGCGCCGTCAGGAGCTGGTGGTCTATCGCACGCTGGGGGCGAGCAGGCGGCTGCTGCGCGGCACGCTGTGGTGTGAGTTTGCTCTGCTTGGGGTGGTTTCCGGAATAGCGGCTGCGCTGGGTGCAGAGGCCGCGCTATGGGCACTGCAGCGTAAAATCTTTGATTTTCCCTGGCAGCCCGACTGGACGCTGTGGTTTGCGCTACCGCTGTGCGGGGCGCTTCTGCTGTCGCTGTGCGGCGGCTGGCTGGGGGTGCAACTGCTGAAAGGAAAAGCGCTGTTCCGGCGCTTTGACGCGGCGTAACCGGGGGCCCTCAGGCTGAGGGACCCCGTCAGCAAATCAGAGCTTCGCCTGCGCCCAGGCGAGGCCCGAGGCATATTCCGGCGGCAGCAGCGGCTGCAGCGCGTGCAGGGCAGCGGCAAGACGTGACGGCTCGCTGTCGGTGAGGTTCAGGTGTCCCACCTTGCGGCCGGGGCGTACCGCTTTGCCATACCAGTGCAGGTGCACCAGCGGCTGCGTCAGCCAGGCATGATTTACGTCGCTGCCGATCAGGTTCACCATCACTGACGGTGCAAATACCGCCGGCTGCGGCAGCGGCAGGCCGAGGATGGCGCGCAGATGCAGCTCAAACTGGCTGATGGACGCGCCGTTCTGCGTCCAGTGACCGCTGTTGTGGACGCGCGGCGCCAGCTCATTAATCAGCAGCCCCTGCGGCGTGATAAAGCACTCCATCGCCATGACGCCCACGTAATCCAGCGCCTGCATAATGGCGCTGAGCATGGTTTCCGCCTGCTGCTGCTGCGTGGCGTCAGCCTGCGGAAACGCCACGCTGGTGCGCAGAATGCCCTCTTCGTGCAGGTTATGCGTCAGCGGGTAGAACACCATGCTGCCATCCTGACCGCGCGCGCCTACCAGCGATACTTCACCGCTGAAATTAATGCCCTGTTCGACAATGCATTCGCCGTAGCACTCAGCGGGTAAGGTCGCTGTTTCACCCGCCCGCAGCCGCCACTGGCCGCGGCCGTCATAACCGCCGGTGCGGCGTTTGACAATCGCCAGTTCGCCCAGCTTCTCAAACACCGCCGGCCACTCATCAGGCGCGGCCAGCAGCTGCCACGGTGCGGTAGCCAGACCAAGTTCATTCAGCAGCTGCTTCTGCGTCAGACGATCGGCAAGACGCGGGAAGATATCGCGATTCACAAACGCGGGGTGGCGGGCAAGCTCGCGCGTCAGGGCGGTTTCCGGCCAGCGTTCAATCTCGGCGGTGATCACGCTCTCTGCAATGGGCAGCGAGGCGGGCTCCGCATCCAGTCCCACCGGGTAGACCGCAATACCCAGCGGCTCAGCCGCCTGGCGCAGCATACGGCCCAGCTGACCGTTACCCAGTACGCATACCGGCTTCATGACTGACCCCGCGGATCCGGATTCTCCAGCACCTCATCGGTCTGCGCCTGGCGCCACGCGCTAAGACGCGACGCCAGTGCCGCATCGTGGGTGGCCAGGATCTGTGCGGCCAGCAGCGCCGCGTTGGCTGCGCCCGCTTTACCAATGGCCAGCGTCCCCACCGGAATGCCGCGCGGCATCTGAACAATCGAGTAGAGGCTGTCAACACCGCTCAGCGCGGCGCTCTGCACCGGTACGCCCAGCACCGGCACCAGCGTTTTTGCTGCGATCATGCCGGGCAGATGCGCAGCACCGCCGGCGCCCGCAATGATCACCTGGTAGCCCTGTGCGGCGGCACCTTCAGCAAAACTGAACAGCTTGTCCGGGGTGCGGTGGGCAGAGACCACCTCCACGTGAAAGGGAACGTCCAGGCTGTTGAGAATTTCCTCGGCGAACTGCATGGTAGCCCAGTCACTTCTGGAACCCATGACGATGGCGATACGGGCCGGGGCGGCGGTGGATGACATGCGGTCAACTCCTGTGAATAGACAGACGAACCTGGCCGGTGAGGCAGGTAAGAAGGGCACAGAGAATAGCATGAGATAGCAGCAAGGAAAACGGTTGCGCGGCCAGAAAACGGGCAATTGTACCCGCGCAATCAGAAGGGGAAAGCGATCAGTTTTACGCCGCTGGCGTCAAGCTGGATCATGGAACCTGCATCGTGCCACGCCCCAAGGACGGCGCGCTGCGCGGGAAGGCCATTCAGAGAGAGCGTATGAATTTCCGGCCGGTGCGTATGACCGTGGATCAGCAGCGGGGCCTGCTGGCGCTGCATGGCTGCCGCCACCGCCTGCGGGTTCACATCCATAATGGACTGCGATTTATGCTGGTTCGCCTGCTGGCTGCCGGCGCGCATTCTGGCCGCGATGCGCAACCGCAGACGCAGTGGCAGCGCCAGAAACAGCCGCTGCAGCCAGCGCTGGTGCACCTTTGCGCGAAAACGCTGATAGCCAGCATCGTCGGTGCAGAGCGTGTCACCGTGCATAATCAGCACGCGCTGACCATACAGCTCCAGCACCTGCTCCTCTGGCAATAGCGTCATGCCGCTGGCCTGGGCAAAGCGTTTGCCCAGCAGAAAATCGCGGTTGCCGTGAATAAAAAACACCGGCACCGGCAGCGCGCGCAGGGCAGCGGCGATCTGCTGATGCAGCGGATTGGGATCGTCATCGCCAATCCAGGCTTCAAACAGATCGCCCAGGATGTAAAGCGCCTCGCACTCACGCGCTTCACCCTGCAAAAAATGCAGAAAACCGGCAGTAATTGCCGGTTCTTCCTGACACAGATGCAGATCTGCGATAAACAGCGTACGCGACATTACTCGCTGACGGTCACTTTCTGGATGACAACGTCTTCGGTCGGCACGTCCTGATGCATACCGCTGCGGCCGGTTTTCACCGCTTTGATCTTCTCAACCACGTCCATGCCTTCAACCACTTCAGCAAACACGCAGTAGCCCCAGCCCTGCAGGCTTTCGTCACGGAAGTTCAGGAAGTCGTTGTCAGCAACGTTGATGAAGAACTGTGCGGTTGCCGAGTGCGGTGCCTGGGTACGCGCCATCGCCAGCGTGCCTTTGGTGTTTTTCAGGCCGTTGTTCGCTTCGTTGCGGATTTCAGCTTTAGTGGCTTTCTGCTTCATGCCCGGTTCGAAACCGCCGCCCTGAACCATAAAGCCATTGATGACACGGTGGAAAATAGTGTTGTCATAAAAACCTTCACGGCAGTAGTCCAGGAAGTTCTGTACGGTGGCCGGCGCTTTATCATCAAAGGTTTTGATTACGATATCGCCATGGTTCGTCTGGAAAGTGACCATTATATTCGTCCTGTGGAGGTTGTATTCAGTCTCAGTTGCCGCGTTCGCATGCGGACGGGCATTTTGTCGACGCCTCTTATATCATAATTTCCCGGAACGCGTCAGCAAGGCAACGGCATCTGGTATCTCAGCGATGCACAAGTCAGAAAAATACGGCACAATATCAGGCTACCAAAGAAGGCGTCTCCCGCACACGATAAAAACGGAACCGTTCAATGCTAAAGATCTATAACACCCTGAGTCGACAGAAAGAGGAATTTAAACCTATTCATGCTGGTGAAATCGGCATGTACGTGTGTGGTATTACGGTTTACGACCTCTGTCATATCGGCCACGGGCGTACGTTTGTGGCATTTGACGTGGTGGCGCGCTACCTGCGCTATATTGGCTATCAGCTGAAGTATGTGCGTAATATCACTGATATTGATGACAAAATTATTCGCCGCGCTAACGAAAATGGCGAAACCATTGAGACGCTGACCAACCGCATGATTGCGGAGATGCACCAGGATTTTGCCGCACTGGGCATTCTGCCACCGGATCTGGAACCGCGTGCCACGCGCCATATCGCGGAAATTATCGAGCTGGTGCAGCGGCTGATTGAGCGCGGTCACGCCTATGTGGCGGACAACGGCGATGTGATGTTTGACGTGCTGAGCGATACCGATTATGGCGCGCTGTCGCGTCAGGATCTGGAGCAGCTGCAGGCGGGCGCCCGTGTGGAAGTGGCAGACGTAAAACGCAACCCGATGGATTTCGTGCTGTGGAAGATGTCCAAAGCCGATGAGCCATCGTGGGAATCGCCGTGGGGCAACGGCCGCCCTGGCTGGCACATTGAGTGCTCTGCCATGAACTGCAGGCAGCTTGGCAGCCACTTTGATATTCACGGCGGCGGCTCTGACCTGATGTTTCCGCATCACGAAAATGAAGTGGCGCAGTCCACCTGCGCGCACGACGGTCCCTATGTCAATTACTGGATGCACTCCGGGATGGTAATGGTTGACCGTGAGAAGATGTCAAAATCACTCGGCAACTTCTTCACCGTGCGCGATGTGCTGCAGCACTATGATGCTGAAACGGTACGTTACTTCCTGATGTCGGGGCACTATCGCAGCCAGCTTAACTACGGCGAAGATAACCTTAACCAGGCGCGCGCGGCGCTGGAGCGTCTTTACACCGCGCTGCGGCATACCGATACCGGCGCAGCGCCTGCCGGTGGCGAAGCGTTTGAAGCGCGTTTCCGGGCGGCAATGGATGATGACTTCAACACGCCGGAAGCCTATTCGGTACTGTTTGATATGGCGCGCGACGTGAACCGTCTGAAGAGCGAAGATAAAGCGGCGGCTGACGGCCTGGCGGCCAGACTGCGCGAGCTGGCGAATGTGCTGGGGATCCTGCAGCAGGATCCGGAGCTGTTCCTGCAGAGCGGAGCGCAGACGAATAATGACGAAGTGGCAGAGATTGAGCAGCTGATCAAAATGCGCAACGATGCGCGTCAGGCGAAAGACTGGGCGCAGGCGGATGTGGCGCGTGACCGGCTCAACGCGCTCGGCATTGTGCTGGAAGATGGTCCGCAGGGCACCATCTGGCGGCGCAAATAAGAAAAAATGGCGAACCCGGGTTCGCCCTTTTTGTTATGCAACAACCGTGATGCGCTGACCGGCGAACTCTACTGTCTGTCCGGCGACAATTTTACAGCGCTTGCGCGTTTCAATTGCCCCGTTTACGCGTACTTCACCTTCATCAATCACCGCTTTGGCCTGCGCGCCGCTCTCTACCCAGCCTTCCAGCTTCAGCAGATCGCACAGATCAACGTGCTGATGTTTACCCAGTGAGAAACTCGCCATTATGCTTCCTCCACGTCGTGATACGCTTCGCACGCCAGCAGCGTGTTTTCAATTAAAGTCGCTACCGTCATCGGCCCGACCCCGCCCGGTACTGGCGTAATGTAAGAGGCCCGCTCAGCGGCAGCGGCAAAATCAACGTCGCCTACCACTTTGCCGCTCTCCAGCCGGTTGATGCCGACATCAATCACCACCGCGCCTGGTTTGATCCAGTCACCCGGAATAAAACCGGGCTTGCCCACGGCCACGACCAGCAGATCGGCATGCTCCACGTGATGGCGCAGATCGCGGGTGAAGCGGTGAGTAACGGTTGTGGTACAGCCCGCCAGCAGCAGCTCCATGCTCATCGGGCGGCCAACGATGTTAGACGCCCCGACCACGACCGCGTTCAGGCCATAGGTATCGATGTTATAGCGCTCCAGCAGCGTGACGATACCGCGCGGCGTGCAGGGACGCAGCTTTGGCGCGCGCTGGCAGAGACGACCTACGTTATAGGGATGGAAACCATCCACATCTTTATCCGGCGTGATGCGCTCCAGCACCTTGACGTTGTCGATCCCGGCCGGCAGCGGCAGCTGCACCAGAATGCCATCAATGGTCGGGTCACTGTTTAGCTCATCAATCAGCGCCAGCAGCTCGCTTTCACCGGTAGAGTCGGGCAGGTTGTAAGCACGGGAGACAAAGCCCACCTCTTCGCAGGCGCGACGTTTATGGGTGACGTAGATCTGCGAAGCAGGGTTTTCGCCTACCAGAATCACGGCCAGACCCGGCGCACGTTTACCCGCTGCCAGGCGCTGCTGCACTTTTTCCGCAACTTCGCTACGCACCTGCTGCGCAATCGTTTTACCGTCAATAATTTTTGCTGCCATCAGAGAGGAAATCCATCTGTAGAGAGTTAAATCGGGGATGGCGCCTATTCTGGCAGAAGCGCGGGCGGCTGTCAGTCACAGTTTCAGCAGCGCACGCGCTTTCCGGCTTTTTTCGTGGTGACGCGTGCCAGCCTGCATGCGTATGATATCTGCAGGACACTCTGGGAACGATGCAATGATCTGGATAATGCTTGCCACTCTGGCGGTGGTGTTTGTCGCTGGGTTTCAGCTGCTCACCGCCGGCTCACGTCACGCCGCCCAGCGGCTCAGTAAACGGCTGCAGCTGCCGCCGGTGCAGGTGGAATCCATGCTCTCTATGATGGGTAAAGAGGCGGCGAAAGAGTTCACCGACTACCTCAGCCGCGATAACGAAACGCATCTGCATAATGGCGCAGCGGTACTGCTGATCTGGCAGGTCCTGATTGTTGATGGCAGCGAGGAGAACAGTCAGCGCTGGCATACCATCCTCAGCCGCGCCGGTTTTCCGGCACTCATCAGCCGCCAGCAGCTGCTGCTCGCGCTGGGCTTTCTGCGCCAGCTGGAGCCGGACAGTCAGGAGCTGCATGCGCGGCGTGAACAATTTAATGCACGTTTTACGCCGCAAGGGGTTGAGCTGGAAGGGGAATCCACCGGCACCAGTAATCTCGTGTCGCTCAGCGAATGGCGCAGGCGTCATTGACGCAAATTGGTTATTCCCGCAGCACTCCGCTGCACAGAAACGGCAAAAACGTTGACGTACCCGCTTCCCGACGTATAATCCGACCCAACTCCTCAGCGCCCTTAGCTCAGCTGGATAGAGCACCGGCCTTCTAAGCCGTAGGTCACAGGTTCGAATCCTGTAGGGCGCGCCAAGTCAAATCAAGCCGTTACGTCAGCTACACACCAACCTGATTTTCTCCTTGTGTCATAGTTGTGTCATTATTTCCTGAAATTGAGTCAATTTTGCACACGTGCCCGGTAAGATAGTCAGGCACAAGGTGCGCATATCGCTATCCCCTTTTTGTACTTTCCCATCCGCCCGGCCATGCTCATACCCGGTATCCACTGCCTTTTTGCAACAGGCAAACCGGGCCTGATAGCCGCTATCCGGCGCTTTCCGCCACTATCGTGAGTCAGCAGGCTGATGCGCTTTTGCCAGCGGCCTTTAATCGTCAGCCAGAGCAGCAGCCATAAAAAAACCGCCCGCAGGCGGTTTTTAGTCAGCTCAGCGCATAGCGCTACTCGCGCGTTTTGCCCTCTTCAATAAACTCTTCATCAATCTCTTCGGCGTTGTCGCGGTTATCGCGACCGGAGAGGAGATTCCAGCAGGCGATGAACAGAGCGGCAATCAGCGGGCCAATCACAAAGCCGTTGATGCCGTAGATTTCCATGCCGCCCAGCGTGGCGATCAGGATCATATAGTCCGGCATCTTGGTGTCTTTGCCCACCAGCAGCGGGCGGAGAATATTATCTACCAGGCCGACAATCACCACAAAGAAGCCGACCAGGAACAGACCTTTCCACAGCGCGCCGGTGGCAAAGAAAAAGATTGCTGCCGGCACCCAGACGATGGCAGATCCGACCGCCGGGATAAGGGACAGGAATGCCATCAGTGCGCCCCACAACAGGCTGCCGTCGATGTCAGTGATCCAGAAAGCAAAGCCGCCCAGTACACCCTGAACAATTGCCACCACCACGGTCCCTTTCACGGTCGCGCGCGACACCGCAGCAAACTTCATCAGCAGATGATGCTTCACATAGGTGGAGAGCGGCAGCGCTTCGAGGATCAGGCCCACCAGCCAGGCGCCATCTTTCAGCAGGAAGAACAGTAAATAGAGCATCACGCCAAAGCTCACGGTAAAGGTAAACGTGCCTTTACCAATCAGCAGCACGCTGCCCGCCATATACTGGCCGCCTTTCAGCGCGAACTCAGAGAGCTTTTGCTGAATCTGGGTAGAGTTGTTGAGATCGTGGTCGGCCAGATAGCGCTGCGCCCAGCCCGGCAGGTGCTGCAGCAGCTCAGCAAACACCGTCGGGAACTGCGCTGAATTATTCTGCAGCTTGACGTAAACGGTATTGATCTCCACGACCAGCGATGAGGTGATGATCGCCAGCGGCGTAAACACAATCAGACAGATAATCAGCAGCGTGACAAAAGAGGCGAGCCCGTTACGATCGCCCATTTTGTGCCGCAGCAGCACTTTGAGCGGAGCAAAAATCACCGCCAGGATAGCCGCCCAGAGAATAGCGGAGAAATAAGGTGACAGCACATCAAAAAAGGCGATGGTGACAATCGCCAGGATAAGAATAAAGAAACCGATATTTAAGCCTTTAACACGCATTCCATAGCCTCGCAAATAAACGTAGCGAAAGAACTATAGAACGGCTGGCGCAGAATGTAATCTGTTTCACATGATTGAATGCAGTAACGGATAAAAATCTGTCCTGAGCCTGCGCTAAACCGGAGAACCCTATGCTGGAACTGCGACCTAACTGTGAGTGGTGCAATGCGGATTTACCGCCGGAAAGCACGGAGGCACGTATCTGCTCATTTGAATGCACATTCTGCGCAACCTGCGCTGAGCATGTTCTGCTGCAGCGCTGTCCGAACTGCAGCGGTGAACTGGTCCGCCGCCCGATACGGCCTGCCGCAGCGCTGGCGCGGCATCCGGCTTCTCAGCTACGGCACACCCGGCAGCCGTAATTCTGGCGCGCGTTATCAGCCAGCAAACAGATAATTAATTATGCTGCTTATAATTTTACTGTGGGTGAAATCAGAGGGATGACAGGGCAGTTATTTTCCTGATCTCAGGCTAAAAAGGCCATTATTTTAATTTAATGTTTTCTCTGAGTTTTTAATTCTAATGCAGGCGTGAGGTCAGAGCACCGACCTTATTTAATAACACCGTTAACTGGCGAGCCAGCGTTAAGTAATATTCTTAAATTCGGTTAATTTTATTTATTATTTTAGTGATGAAGTGATATTCTGCGCGCGCAATGCTGGTGATGTGGCGTTGTGTGCTTCAGTTTTACCCTCTGATTTGCAGGGTTTCCCTGTTTCTGAATAGTGAAACATTTTTATTTACCCGATCCCTGTGGTCGGGTTTTTTTATGTTTTTTTCTTTTATTGCTGCAGTGATGAAGAGCATTGTGAAAAAAAATAAAGTGCCGATCGCTATTTCTCTTATGAGATGCAGCATACAGTTTCCTTGCCAGGTCAGGCGAAAGCCCTGGCGGCTCCCCACGGGAATCTCCATAAAAACCAGCCCGCACCCGGCCGGGAAGGGGATCACCGCGGACCGGGTCGTAAGGACATTATTACAGTGACCGTTTTGCCTGGCAGGTACGTGAGTTCCGGGCCTTCATCGACAATAATTATGTGCTGGCAGCAGCGGCAACCGGCATTATCACCGCCATCTTACTCTGCGGCGCGTTCAGGTAATCTCCCTCCGGAATACACCATAACTCCCGCTCCGTTTCAGTTTTCATCATTTGCCAGGCTATTCTGTGAGCTATCGCTAATACGCATATGCTAAGGAGCAGTGATGGCCGCAGTTAAAATGGTAGCAGTGGATATGGACGGCACCTTTCTGGATGACCGCAAGCAGTATGACCGGCCGCGCTTTATGGCCTGTTACCAAATGATGAAACAGCGTGGTATCCGGTTTGTCGTCGCCAGCGGCAATCAGTACTACCAGCTGAAATCCTTTTTTCCGGACATTGCCCATGAGATCGCGTTCGTCGCAGAGAATGGTGCGTGGATCCTTGACGGTGAAGAGGAACTTTTCTGCGGTGCGTTTAGCCCTGATGCAGTGCACGCCGTGCTGGATACGCTGCAGCAGGGTAACTATCCCGGCCTGCGTTTTCTTATCTGTGGTCGCAACAGCGCCTACTACTTTGCCGGTGCGGACGCGCAGTGGCTGCAGAAGATGCGGCATTACTGTCACCGCCTGCGGCCCATTGAGACGCTGGATGAGATTGCCGGTGACCGGCTGTTCAAATTTGCCCTGAACCTCTCTGATGAGTATGTACCGGTTCTGATGGCAGACATTGAGCGACTGCATCAGGGATCGGCTGCGGCCACCTCCAGCGGCCACGGTTCAGTGGATTTGATTGTGCCGGGACTCCACAAAGCCAACGGACTGCGTCTGCTGCAGCAGCGCTGGGGGATTGAGAGCAGTGAGGTGCTGGCATTCGGCGACGGCGGCAACGACCTGGAAATGCTGGCGCAGTCAGGATTCAGCTTTGCTATGCAGAACGCGCCGGATCGGGTCAAAGCCGCGGCGCGCTATGGCGCCGCGGATAATAATCATGCTGGCGTACTGCAGGTCATAGAGCAGATGCTGGCGGGCGACGGCCCGTTCGCCTGAGCAGAGCGCGCGGGCAGGATTAAAGAACGCGCCACGCCTGAACAAGCATGTCGGTCAGCTGCGTACTGTCATAGGTTACCCAGCTGTTTTTACTGTTAGCGCGTGCGACAATCCAGTCCACCTCTGTGGCAGAGAGCGCGGGTCCCTCCTGCCAGAACGGGACAATAGCGTGCTGCTGCAGCCAGGCCTTCAGTGCCAGCGGGGCAGGGGCGGACGCCCCGGGCATCAGCTGCGCGGCAAACGTGGCCATCAGATGCTGCTGCTCAGGGTGATCGCTCTCTGCCAGCAGCTCCAGAAACGGAAACAGCAGGCGGCCGCAGGCTTCACCATGGTGAATCGCTTTGATTGCCCCCAGCTCGCCAGCGATGCCATGGATCACTCCCAGCCCGGCGCTGCTCAGGCAGAGGCCGCCCAGCCATGACGCCATCATAATAGCCTCGCGCGCCTCATCTCCCTGCTGGTCAGCACGGTTCAGGTGCGGCCAGGCCTGGAAAAAGAGTCGCAGCCCGCTGAGCGCCATCTGCTGAGTAAAAAAGTTACCTTTTTTTGACAGGTAGGCTTCGAACAGATGGGTAAAGGCGTCAATAGCGCAGGTGGCAAGGATCTTATCAGGCGTGCCGCGCAGCAGATCAGGATCAAGAATCGCGACAGGAGGAACAAAGTTCGGATGGCGCAGCGACGCTTTGATTTTGATCTGCTGCTGATCGGTGACAACAGCGTTCTGCGTGACTTCGCTGCCGGTGCCGGCAGTAGTCGGGATAGCAATCAGTGGCAGCGTATCGCCCTGCACCGGTGTATCACCCACTTTCTCCAGATAGCACGCCGTCGGCAAAGGATGTTGCACCATGGCGCAGAACGCTTTGGCCGCATCCAGTACGCTGCCACCGCCAATCGCCACCACCCGCGCAACCCGCCCGCGCCAGCGCGCGACCCAGACGTCAATCTCTTCCGGAGAGGCTTCGTGACTGACTATTTCATAGTCCTGAATAGCGTGTTGCAGCTCACCCTCCAGCTGACGCCACGTCTCGCTAGCGAGAAATGAGCGGCCGCAGAACAGCAGCGCAGGCTGCGGGTCCTCAGCCAGTAACGGCAGCAGACGGTGAATACTGCCGCGTCCGCACAGAGTTTGCTGGTTACTGTAAAGCGCAATCAGGTTCTCACTCACCTGTCTATCCTTTCAGATTGATTTCAGGCAGCCAGTGTAGCGAAAGCGCTGCAGACGCCGATATAAAGGCCGTTAGCTGAATGAGCAAAAGTTGATCGCCTTCGCAAAAACGAAATTCTGCCCGCCACTCTGATGTTACCGGTCTGATGTTACCCTTAACATGATACCGGTAACAGTATGACGCATTTTGCAACATCCGGCCGCATCTGGCCGATCCGATAGAACAACGCAACCCGCTGGCAACTGACGCCGCGCGTAAAAAAGTGGAGAAAAACCATGCCATTACTCTATGTGGCGATTGGCGTAGCGCTGCTGCTGCTGCTGATGATTCGCTTCAAACTTAACGGCTTTATCGCGCTGATTCTGGTGGCGCTGGCGGTGGGCATGATGCAGGGCATGCCGGTTAATAAAGTGATCGGCTCGATTAAAACCGGCGTGGGCGGAACGCTTGGCAGCCTGGCGCTGATTATGGGCTTTGGTGCCATGCTGGGTAAACTGCTGGCTGACTGTGGCGGCGCACAGCGTATTGCTACTACGCTGATTAAAAAATTTGGTGAGAAACATATCCAGTGGGCGCTGGTACTGACCGGTTTTACCGTCGGCTTTGCGCTGTTTTATGAGGTGGGTTTTGTGCTGATGCTGCCGCTGGTATTCAGCATCGCCGCATCAGCGCGCGTGCCGCTGCTTTACGTCGGTGTTCCCATGGCAGCAGCACTATCAGTAACGCACGGTTTTCTGCCGCCGCATCCGGGCCCGACCGCAATCGCTACGCTATTTAACGCTGATATGGGCAAAACGCTGCTTTACGGCACGCTGCTGGGGATCCCTACCGTAATTCTGGCTGGCCCGGTGTATGCGCGTTTTCTGAAAGGCATCGATAAGCCGATTCCGGAAGGGCTGTGGAATCCAAAAACCTTTACGGAAGCAGAGATGCCAGGATTTGGCGTCAGCGTCTGGACTGCGCTGGTGCCGGTGATCCTGATGGCATTACGTGCGGTGGCTGAGATGCTGCTGCCGAAAGGACACGTGCTGCTGCCGTACGCAGAGTTCTTTGGCGATCCGATTATGGCAACGCTGATTGCTGTACTGATCGCTATTTTTACCTTTGGTCTGAATCGCGGACGCAGCATGGATGAGGTGATGGGCACGATCACCGACTCCATCAAGATCATTGCCATGATGCTGCTGATTATTGGCGGTGGCGGGGCGTTTAAACAGGTGCTGGTGGACAGCGGCGTGGACAAATATATCGCGGGCATGATGCATGCGACCAACCTGTCGCCGATTTTTATGGCCTGGTCGATTGCGGCGATCCTGCGTATTGCGCTGGGGTCAGCCACGGTTGCCGCGATTACGGCTGGCGGGATTGTTGCACCGCTGATCGTGACCAGTGGGGCCAGCCCTGAACTGATGGTGATAGCGGTAGGCTCCGGCAGCGTGATTTTCTCGCACGTTAACGATCCGGGCTTCTGGCTGTTTAAAGAGTACTTTAATCTCACCATCGGTGAGACTATCCGATCGTGGTCAGCGCTGGAGACGATTATTTCCGTATGCGGTCTGGCAGGCTGTCTGCTGCTCTCTGCTGCGCTGTAATGCTTATAACGGGCCACAGAATTGTGGCCCGACAGCCTTAATGTGGCTGCTCAAAACCCGCTTTAACCATCTGCTCGCGCAGTGCGCGGGTAATTTCACGATTGCCCCCCGTTACCGGGTAGATGACATTATTCACCACATCATCCAGATAGTGCTCATCAAACTCCTGCATGGTCAGCTGTGTACCGCCTTCATCGTTAATAGCGATACTCCCTTTAATATGGCTGCCGACATCTTTAGCCTTCAGGCTATAACGTCCCATGCTGGTATTAATCGTACTCATAATTTCTCCTCGTTTCGCTAACAGAGATAACCATTGAGGCCCGTTGCAGGCGCTTTAAGTTTAGCCTGTCGTTATCCGTAAAGAGCGCCAGCAGGGCCAGTTAATGACTGAGCTGAGACCCTGCTCGCAGAAATACCATGGGCTTATTTTCCTGACGGGTAAGCGAAACGCACGCCGGCAGCGCACGGTGAGTTCAGAATATTCAGCTATACTCAGCAGCGGATGCATAAATTTTCAAATTGAAGGAGCGAATAATGAAAATATTTCTGTGGATTATTGCGATTGTCTTTATTGTCGGGCTGTTGACTATTACGGGTGTATTCAAGCTGATTTTCTGACGTGTTCAGGCACCTGCGGGTGCCTGAAATTATTATCGCGCATAGCGTACAATGGGCTGTCGGCCTGTCATTTCAGGCGGTTTAATATCTGCACTACTCAGCGGCTTCCTGCATACTGCACAGCGCGCGCCGTGATGACCTGCTGGCTCTGAAGTCTCACTCTGCTGGCACGTATAGTAGAACTTTTTACTGCCGCACTGGCTGCAACAAATCGTCACCCTTCCTCTCCCTGTTCCCTCGCAGAAAACAAGAAATATCTCAATCAGAGTCCGGGTTCAAATGATTAATTCTGTTTATATGTATAACAACACGGCAAATTTAATCTAATCCATGATAAATAAGGATTTTTTTCGTTCAGCTAATTGCTAAAAGTGCACTTTACGTCACAGAAACCCTTTTTCTGTTTTGTTTAGCCAGGGTTTTAGCGATTGCGACGCTGAAAGGTACAATACGCCTCTTGCGTGTATGTCATTTCAGACTATATCTGAAAAGCGTTACCACTCTTTTTGGTAACTTCAGACGTAAAAACGCAGCAATCAGTTTTGCAGAGCAACTTACAGATGTTCTGCTTGCCATTACATTACGCAATAACAGGGTTTTATTTGTGAATCGACACGTTTTAGCAGCCATATCGGGCTGCGTGTTGACCATACTGGTCTCATTTTCTGCTTCAGCCGCTACGGCAGGCGCCGCGCTTAAAGCGGGATGGAATAGTTTCAGTGACAATGTGGCGCAGACCTGGTCTGCGCCACAGCATTATGATCTTTATGTACCGGCTATTACCTGGCACAACCGCTGGACATATGATGATGAGCACATCAAAAAGTATAACGAACGGCCGTGGGGCGCAGGGGGCGGCGTCTCGCGCTGGGATGACAAAGGCAACTGGAACGGGCTCTATGTCATGGCGTTTAAAGACTCCTTCAACAAGTGGGAACCTATTGCCGGCTATGGCTGGGAAGCAACGTGGCGTCCGCTGCAGGATCAGCATTTTCATCTGGGAGCGGGCTATACCGCTGGCTTTACTGCACGTGACAACTGGAAATATATTCCGGTACCGCTGGTACTGCCGCTGGCTTCCATAGGCTATGGGCCTGCTACCTTTCAAATGACTTACATTCCCGGTACTTATAATAATGGCAACGTCTATTTTGCCTGGCTCAGATTCCAGTTTTAAGCGAGCAGGTAAGTGCAAAAGTGTGATGCAGGAACAAAAATCCGATATTTATCACTTTTTCATCAATTCGGACTGGACAAATGCCACTGCAATTGCTGTACTAGATGACGACACAGTTTAGTGTCCATTTTTCATGTAAAGGTAATATAGATGTCCAAGATCAAAGGTAACGTTAAGTGGTTTAATGAGTCCAAAGGATTCGGTTTCATTACTCCAGAAGATGGCAGCAAAGATGTATTCGTACACTTCTCTGCTATCCAGAGCAACGGCTTCAAAACTCTGGCTGAAGGTCAGCGTGTAGAGTTTGAAATCACCGACGGCGCTAAAGGCCCATCTGCTGCTAACGTTACCGCTCTGTAAGTTAACAGTCAGAATTTTAAAAACCCGCCTGATGGCGGGTTTTTTTTATCCATTTTTCAGTTCTGCCACCAGGTGATCAGCCAGGCAGCAACCACTACTGCAGTAAAAGCCAGTGCCAGTATCTCTTCCGAAGAACGTGGGATCCAGTTTTTCATTTTACTCGCCTCAGATGTGATTTTCTTCAGCATGCCAAAGCAAGATTAAGTCAGCCTTAAGCCCGGATGACAGAAATAGGGCATCGCTGCTTTTTGCTGGCTGTTTCACAAACCGGGGATGCAACAGAGTTTTAACCACTACCGCTTGCAGCTTTTCCTGTTCACAGGCTATATAACAACAGCCCGATACAAGGAGGAGCACGATGCATATACGAAAAGCGCGGCCCGATGACTGTTTCGCCCTGAGCGCACTGCTGGCTGAGCTTGGCTATAGCGGCACTGAGCACGTTATTGAAGCGCGTCTGGCGCAGCTTTGTACTCATCCGGATGAGATTCTGCTGGTGGCGGAGCACGGGGCGCAGGTGCTGGGATTTTTGTCGCTGCATTTTATCCCGCAGCTGGCGCTGGCAGGGGATTTCGCCCGTATCAGCTATTTTTGCATTGCGGAAGGTGAACGCAGTAAAGGCAGCGGCCAGCAGCTGCTGTCCCACGCTGAGCAGCTGGCGCGGCAGCGAGGCTGCGATCGTATGGAGGTGCACTGTCACGCTTCGCGGCTTAAGGCCAATCAGTTTTACGCACGTGAAGGCTATGTGGAGTCACCGCGCTATCATATAAAAGATCTCTGTTAGCACAGCGGTACCGGAGGAGAAAAAATGAGAGCGGCAATGGGGCAGTTCGCCGTCAGTAGCGAGTGGCAGGAGAATATCGTTACCTGCCGCGATCTGATGCAGCGTGCGCGGGCAGGGGGGGCCGATTTGCTGGTCCTGCCGGAAGCGGTGCTGATGCAGGACAGGGATCATCCCGATCGTATTCTGCAGGCGGCACAGCCGCTTGATGGCCCGTTTGTCAGCGCGCTGCTGGCTGAAAGTGCAGAGAACAGCCTCACGACTATTATGAGCGTGCACGTGCCGGCTGCAGCAGGAAAAACGCAAAACATGCTGATTGCATTGCGTAGTGGCAGGATCATTGCCCGGTACGCCAAGCTGCATCTCTATGACGCCTTTGCGATGCAGGAGTCGCAGCGCGTGACGCCAGGCAGCAGTATCCCGCCGCTGATTGAAGTCGCGGGTATGAAGGTCGGGCTGATGACCTGCTACGATATTCGCTTTCCTGAGCTGGCACGACGTCTGGCGCTGGATGGGGCAGACGTGCTGGTACTGCCCGCGGCCTGGGTCAGAGGTCCGCAAAAAGAGCGTCACTGGGCGCTACTGACTGCTACCCGCGCACTGGAAAATACCTGTTATCTGGTTGCCACCGGAGAATGCGGGCCGCGTAATATTGGCAACAGTATGACGATCGATCCGCTGGGGGTGACGATCGCGCAGGCCGCTGAATCTGCGGCGCTGATCTTTGCCGATCTGGAAAGGGAGCGACTCGCTTACGCACGCCGCATTTTGCCGGTGCTGGAGAACCGCCGCTTTGCCACGCCGCAGCTGCGTCAGGAGTGATCGATCCGATCTTACTCTGTTACAGAATTCTGTTGAGTGCCGGCGCAGAGTGCGCGTTAATAAGGGCTGTCCGTTATACGTGAGAGCTGAAGGTAGAGTATGGAAGGTATCAGTATTGCCAAGCTGCTGATTATCGGTGCGCTTATTGTTCTGTTATTTGGTACTAATAAGCTGCGTTCACTGGGCGGTGATTTAGGATCGGCGATCAAGGGCTTTAAAAAAGCCATGAAAGACGACGACAGCACCGTTGCAAAGAGCAGTGCAGATGAGATCCCGGCAGAGCGCGTCAGCCATAAAGAGTAACGGCGTGCCCGGGCCGCACAACTGTAACAAGTTGTGATGAAAAAAAACCAGACTCAAAGAGACTGGTTTTTTTGTATCAGAAAGATGTCAGCAGAGGATTATTTTACTTCCAGCCCTTTAGCCTGCATATCCGCATGGTAAGACGAGCGCACAAACGGGCCACAGGCGGCGTGCGTAAAGCCCATCGCCATCGCTTCTTCTTTCATCTCATCAAATTCCGCCGGGCTGACATAGCGCTGTACCGGCAGATGGTGACGGCTCGGCTGCAGATATTGTCCCAGCGTCAGCATGGTTACGCCGTGACGACGCAAATCGCGCATCACTTCCACAATCTCTGCATTGGTTTCGCCCAGGCCGACCATCAGGCCCGATTTAGTCGGGATATCAGGATGCGCCTCTTTAAAGCGCTCCAGCAGCTTAAGCGACCACTCATAGTTAGCGCCAGGACGTACCTGACGATAGACGCGCGGCACGTTTTCCAGATTATGGTTAAACACGTCAGGCGGCGTGGCGGTGAGGATCTCCAGTGCACGATCCATACGTCCGCGAAAGTCAGGGACCAGCGTTTCAATTTTTATGCTGGGACTCTTTTCACGAATAGCTGTAATGCAGTCAGCAAAGTGCTGTGCGCCGCCGTCACGCAGATCGTCGCGATCGACAGAGGTGATAACCACATAACGCAGTGCCATATCGGCAATGGTCTGCGCCAGCTTCAGCGGCTCGTTCGCATCAGGCGCATTAGGACGACCGTGCGCCACGTCGCAGAACGGGCAGCGACGGGTACAGATGGCGCCCAGGATCATAAAGGTGGCGGTGCCGTGGTTGAAACACTCCGCCAGGTTCGGGCAGGAGGCTTCTTCGCAAACGGAGTGCAGGCCATTTTTACGCATCGCGGCTTTGATGCCCTGAATGCGGCTGGAGTCGGCCGGCAGTTTGATCTTCATCCACTCCGGCTTACGCAGAATTTCGTCGCGCTCGGTGACCACGGTTTTCACCGGAATCAGCGCCATTTTGTCGGCATCGCGATACTTGACGCCGCGTTCCATCTGAATTGGTTTACTCATAAATCTGCAGGTTCCGATCGGGATTGCGATTTGAAAGCTTCCTCACTCAAACTGAGAACCAGGCTTTCAACTTTTTTTGAAAAATTTGCAAAAATTATATCATCTCGCCGCTGCAGAAGCAGCCGCTATGCGGTGAGAAAGGTTACAATTTTGTAAATACGCACGCACAGACAAGGTCAGTCAGCGCTTTCATCCTGCCAGGCCATCTCGTCAAATCCTGTTAAACGCGCGAAGTGTGCCACCAGACGCGGACGTACGTCAGCCGGCAGAGCACCGGGCCGGAACTGGCTTAGCTGCGTCATCTGCATCCCGGCATAGCCGCACGGATTGATACGCAGAAACGGAGCCAGATCCATCGCGATATTCAGCGCCAGCCCGTGAAATGAACAGCCTTTACGGATCCGCAATCCGAGCGAACAGATTTTGTCATCACCCACGTAAACGCCGGGCGCATCTGCGCGCGCGCGCGCCGCCACGCCGTACTCTGCCAGGGTGGCAATGACGGTCTCTTCCAGCGCCGTAACCAGCTCGCGCACGCCCAGCCTGCGCCGCTTAATATCTACCAGCACGTACATGACCTGCTGGCCCGGGCCGTGATAAGTGACCTGCCCCCCGCGATCGCTCTGCACCACCGGAATATCGCCTGGCATCAGCAGATGTTCAGCTTTACCAGCCTGTCCCTGCGTAAAGACCGGCGCGTGCTCAACCAGCCAGAGCTCGTCGGGGGTTTCCGCGTTGCGGGTATCGGTAAAGTGATGCATGGCGTCAGAGACAGGCTGCCAGTCGCGCAGGCCAAGATTGCGTACAAGAAGTGTATTTGCAGACACAGCAGAGGTCCGGTAAAGAGGGAAAGCCTGAGTATAACGCTGGCAAAGCGGGCTTTGCCAGCGCCGGTATTACAGAACCATGCGCACGATATCGATGTTACCCAGCTCTTCATAGAGCGTTTCAACCTGCTCAATATGGGTCGCGGTAATGGTGATGGATACAGAGTGGTAGTTGCCTTTGCTGCTGGGCTTTACGTCAGGTGTATAGTCGCCAGGCGCATGCCGCTGCACCACTTCAACCACTTGATCAACCAGCTCCGGCTGCGCCAGTCCCATAACTTTATAGGTAAAGGGGGTAGGGAATTCGAGCAGTTCATTCAGTTTGGTTTTCATATTAACTCCGGTGCTTAAAAAAACAGGCTCCCGCCTGGGCGAGAGCCTTGATCATATCTTATTTATGGGCGGGCTGGTGATTTTTCAACCGCGACTCAGCCAAACCAGTGATGGAACATCAGCTTGATGTAGTCGATGATGCGGCCAAAGAAACCGCCTTCCTCAACTTCATTCAATACGACCAGCGGGCGCTGCTCAACCGTTTTACCATCAAGCTGGAAGTTAATGCTGCCAACCACCTGGTTTTTCTTCAGCGGCGCGTGCAGTTCAGTGTTGTTCAGCACATAGCTCGCCTTCAGATCTTTCATCCGGCCGCGCGGGATAGTCAGATAGGCGTCTTTCTCCACGCCCAGCTGAACGCGATCGGTATTGCCAAACCAGACGGGTTCAGAAGCAAACTCTTTACCCGCTTTCAGCGGTGCCACGGTTTCGAAGAAGCGGAAGCCCCAGGTCAGCAGCTTTTTGCTTTCGGTCTCGCGTCCTTTAAAGGTGTGGCCGCCCATTACGGCGGAGATCAGGCGCATCTGGCCTTCGGTAGCAGACGCCACCAGGTTATAGCCCGCCGCTTCAGTATGACCGGTTTTGATGCCGTCTACTGCCAGACTGCTGTCCCACAGCAGACCGTTACGGTTCATCTGACGAATATTGTTAAAGGTGAACTCTTTCTCACGGTAGATAGCGTACTCATCCGGCACGTCGCGGATCAGCGCCTGGCCAATCAGCGCCATATCCCGTGCGGAGCTGTACTGGCCGTCAGCATCCAGACCATGTACCGTCTGGAAGTGGGTGTTTTTCAGGCCCAGTGCGCCAACATAGTTATTCATCAGGTTAACGAACGCATCCTGGCTGCCAGCCACGTAATCAGCCATCGCAACACAGGCGTCGTTACCGGACTGCAGCACGATGCCGCGTGTCAGCTGGGAGACCGGCACGCGATCGCCTGGCTTGAGGAACATCAGCGATGAGCCCCTGAATACCGGATTGCCGGTAGCCCAGGCGTCTTTGCCCACGGTAACAATATCATCCTGATGGATCTTACCGGCTTTAACCGCCTGACCGATAACGTAGCTGGTCATCATTTTAGTCAGGCTGGCGGGATCGCGGCGCGCATCAGCGTTCTTTTCTGCCAGTACCTTGCCGGAGTTATAGTCGATTAGTACATAAGCCTCAGCATCAATGTCCGGCACACCCGGAATCATGGTTTTGAGATTGATATCATCAGCAAAGGCAACATGGCTGAGAGAGAAGGCGACCAGTGATCCCACTGTCAGGCGTTTCAGCAAACGAGAAGGTTTCAGCGTATTCATGTTAAGGACTACAACATCCGTGGGGTTAAGGGTGAAAAAAGTGCCTTACTATAGCAAATGCGGGATCGGGCAGCATCCCGCATTGCCGGTCAGTTTTAGCCGTAAATGTTACTGTCCGTCACTTTCAGGGACGAGCTGTGGTAATAAAGGCGTTAATCTGCGCTTCCGTACTGAGGCGCTGCTGCAGGGCCGCAGCATCCGCGCGGCGGGCAAAGCTGCCAAGCTGAACGCGGTAAACATTACCGCTGCTCTCAACCTTACCCGGCACGCCAAAGCGCTTACCCAGCGTGCTGGCCAGCTGCTGTGCGCGACCTGCATCATTCAGCGCGCCAGCCTGCACAACATAGCTGCCGCTGGCCGGTGCGCTCTGGCTGGTCGCGGCGGCGGGAGCGGCAGGGGCGGCTACTGCGGGTGCAGGGGCCGGCGGCGGCTCGCTGCCCTCCAGCACGCCGTTTGCTAACGGCTGCGGCGCGCCCAGAAAGCCGCTGCTCTGTACCGGGGCACCCAGGCTGTCGTCGCCCTGCAGCGCACGGTTATCAACTTCGCGCACGTCTGTGTCTGCGGGCTGCGGCGCGCTGCCGCCGTTCATGACATTACCGCCGCTGAGATCGGGACGGGCGGGCAGCGCGTAGCTCTGCTTCGCCACCGTGGTGCCAATTGTACCGGGGCCGGAAACTGAGCCATCAGGCGCGACGTTGATAAAGTCGACCCGAACGCGCGTATTGTTTGAAATATTCAGACGATCGCCCGCGGCGCGTGACAGATCGATAATACGCCCCGGCATGTAGGGACCGCGATCGTTGACGCGTACCACAATCTGCCGGCCGTTGGCCATATTGGTGACACGCACGTAGCTCGGCAGGGGCAGGGTAGGATGCGCGGCGGTCAGTGCATCAGGATCGTAGGTTTCACCAATAGCGGTGCGGTTGCCTTTAGCTTCATCGCCATACCAGGTTGCCAGGCCCACTTCACTGAAGCTGGACGGATTTTTGACCACGCGCCAGGTTTTGCCATTCACGCTGTAATCCTGGCTGGTGGCCGGATTGATCGGTTCATAGCGCGGCTCAACGCCCGGGATCTCCACTACCGGACCGTTATACGCCGGTTGTGGCGGTGGCGTATTTGTTTGCGGTTCCTGTGTGGTACAGGCACTTAATACCAGTGACGCCAGTGCAACCCCAAGCCAGTCCTTACGCATGTGCAGCCTCTTAAACGCTTTTAGACAACATTTTTCGATGAGTATGGATCGACATGACAATGCCGAACCCCGCCATTAATACGATTAGCGCCGACCCGCCGTAACTGACCAGCGGCAGCGGTACGCCAACCACCGGTAAGATACCACTTACCATGCCAATATTAACGAAAACATAAACAAACAGAATCAGCATTAATCCGCCTGACATCACGCGACCAAACGTGGTTTGCGCCCGTGCGGCGATGATCAGGCCGCGCATAATCAGCAGCAGATAGAGCAGCAGCAGCAGCAGCACGCCGACCAGGCCCAGCTCCTCTGCCAGCACGGCAAAGATAAAGTCAGTATGACGCTCCGGCAGAAACTCCAGCTGGGACTGCGTACCGTGCAGCCAGCCTTTACCGCGCAGGCCACCGGAACCGATGGCTATTTTGGACTGAATAATGTGATACCCCGCGCCGAGCGGGTCGCTTTCAGGATCGAGCAGCATCATCACGCGATCGCGCTGATAGTCATGCATCAGGAAAAACCACAGCACCGGAATAAAGGCGGCAACCAGCAGCACCGCCACGCCAATCAGCTTCCAGCTCATACCGGACAGGAACAGCACAAACAGGCCGGAAGCGGCGATCAGAATAGAGGTGCCGAGATCGGGCTGTGCTGCCACCAGCAGTGTAGGCATAAAGATCAGCACCAGGGCGATGCCGGTATTTTTCAGCGTGGGCGGACAGACGTCGCGGTTAATAAAGCGCGCGACCATCAGCGGCACGGCAATTTTGGCTATTTCTGACGGCTGAAAGCGCACAAATCCAAGATCGAGCCAGCGCTGTGCGCCTTTACTGATATGGCCAAAGGCGTCAACGGCTATCAGTAAAATCACGCAGACAATATAGAGATAGGGCGCCCAGCTCTCATAAACGCGCGGCGGTACCTGCGCCATCACCAGCATGATCACCGTGCCCATAGCAATCTGACCCAGCTTCCGCTCCATCATGCCCGGATCCTGCCCGCTGGCGCTCCAGATCACAATGGCGCTGTAAGTCAGCAGCGCAATAACAATTAACATAAACAGCGGGTCGATATGGATACGTGTCCAGATCGTCCTTTTCTGCGGACTATCGTTCATCGACATGATTATTCACCTTCGTAGCCGGGCGGCGTCGGGGCGGCTTCAGGCAGCACCGTATTATTGTCACCCAGCATTATGTGATCGAGGATCTGGCGCATTACGGTTCCCACTGCCGGGCCGGCGCCGCCGTTCTCCAGAATGATGGTAACGGCCACGCGCGGTTTGTCGTATGGCGCAAAAGCGGTCATGAGTTTGTGATCGCGCAGGCGTTCGGCAATTTTGTGCGCGTTATAGGTTTCATTCTCTTTCAGGCCAAATACCTGTGCGGTACCTGACTTGGCAGCAATTTTATAGGGCGCATCAGCAAAGCTTTTGTGTGCTGTACCGTTGGCGCGGTTGGCGACGCCATACATGCCATCTTTGGCAATCTCCCAATAGCCGGAGTGAATATCGCCAATCGGTGCATCCGGTGGCTGACGATAAGGCACCATGGCGCTGCCCTCACGCGTAGCGCGCAGCAGATGCGGCACTTTGATAACCCCATCATTAATCAGGATCATCATCGCTTTGTTCATCTGTACCGGCGTAGCAGTCCAGTAGCCCTGTCCGATACCGACCGGAATCGTGTCACCCTGATACCAGGGTTTTTTAAAGCGTTTCATTTTCCAGTCGCGCGTCGGCATATTACCGGCGCTCTCCTGCGGCAGATCGATACCGGTGCGATGACCATAGCCAAATTTGGTCATCCACTCCGAGAGGCGATCGATGCCCATATCATAGGCGACCTGATAGAAGAACGTATCCGCTGACTCTTCCAGCGATTTTGTAACGTTAAGACGGCCGTGGCCCCATTTTTTCCAGTCACGGTAACGCTTTTCAGAACCAGGGAGCTGCCACCAGCCAGGATCGAACAGGCTGGTATTACGGTTAATGACGCCCGCGCTCAGCGCTGATACCGCGACGTAAGGTTTTACCGTCGAGGCGGGCGGGTAGGCGGCCTGCAGTGCGCGGTTATAGAGTGGCCGGTTTTCATCACTCAGCAGCGCCTTGTAATCTTTACTGGAGATGCCATCGACAAACAGGTTGGGGTCGTAGCTTGGCGTGGAGACCAGCGCCAGGATCTCACCGGTGCGCGGATCGCTGACAACAACCGCTGCCCGGCTGCCGGTCAGCAGGGTTTCAATGTATTGCTGCAGCCGGAGATCAACGGTCAGCCAGATATCGCGGCCCGCCTGCGGAGACTGCTCATGCAGCTGACGGATCACACGGCCACGGTTATTGACCTCGACCTCTTCATAGCCGGTTTTGCCGTGCAGCACATCTTCATAGTAGTTTTCGATACCGAGCTTGCCGATATCATGCGTGGCGGCATAGTTAGGCCACTTACCCTCTTCATCAAGGCGTTTGACATCGCGATCGTTGATTTTGGATACATATCCCACAACGTGCGTCAGCGTCTGGCCATAAGGGTAATAGCGGCGCTGGTAGCCTTTAACTTCCACGCCGGGAAAGCGGTATTGATTCACGGCAAAACGTGCAACCTGGACTTCATTCAGGCCGGTTTTAACCGGAATAGAGGTAAAGCGACGCGAGCGCTTGCGCTCTTTTTCAAAGGCGTCGATATCGTCGTCAGTCAGATCCAGCACCGGTCGCAGCGCCTGCAGCGTCTGCTTCAGGTCGTCAACTTTTTCCGGAACCAGTTCCGCCTGATAAATCGTGCGGTTCAGCGCCAGCGGAACGCCGTTGCGATCGTAGATGATGCCGCGGCTCGGGGCGACCGGTACCAGCTTGATACGGTTCTCATTCGAGCGGGTGCTGTAATCATCAAACCGCAGGATCTGCAAATGATAGAGGTTGAAAATCAGCACGCAGGAGAGCAGCAGAATGCCGATGAACGCCACAAGGGCGCGGCGGACAAACAGTTTTTGTTCGGCAGTGTAATCGCGAAAAGCGTTGCTCTGTAGTTTCATCCGCTGCGTTTTTATCTGGAGGTTGTCGGGCGTTTATTCACGATGATAAGGGTGATTCGTGGTAATACTCCAGGCGCGGTAAAGGCTTTCAGCAACCAGTACGCGTACCAGCGGATGAGGCAGCGTCAGCGCCGACAGCGACCAGCTCTGTTCGGCAGCGGCTTTACACGCCGGAGCCAGGCCTTCAGGACCACCAATCAGCAGGCTGACGTCACGGCCATCCAGTTTCCAGCGTTCCAGCTGCTGTGCCAGCTGTGGGGTTTCCCACGGCTGTCCGGGAATATCGAGCGTGACAATACGATTACCTTTGCCCACTGCCGCCAGCATCGCTTCGCCTTCTTTTTCCAGAATGCGTTTAATATCAGCGTTTTTGCCGCGTTTTCCGGCCGTAACTTCAGTCAGCTCAAACGGCATATCTTTGGGAAAACGCCGCAGATACTCCATAAAACCGGTCTGAACCCAGTCGGGCATTTTAGTGCCAACGGCTACAAGTTGCAGTTTCACTGCTTAGCTCCAGAGCTTTTCCAGCTCATAAAGCTGACGGCTCTCTTCCTGCATTACGTGCACAATGACGTCACCGAGATCGACAACAACCCAGTCCGCTGCCGCTTTACCTTCCACGCCCAGCGGGGTCAGGCCAGCTGCGCGGGACTCCTGCATAACGTGATCGGCAATAGAGGCAACATGGCGGGTTGAGGTGCCGGTGCAGATGATCATGTAATCGGTGATGCTGGATTTGCCCTGAACATCAATCGCAATGATATCCTGGCCTTTAAGATCATCAATTTTATCAATAACGAACTCTTGGAGTGCTTTGCCTTGCAAAAGGTTCCCCTTAAAAACAGGTAATGCGGGCTGGCTGAATGCCCGGAAATGCAGCCAAAAATTAAGCGGCGCAGTATAGCATGCTACAACCGGGGGGGATATATATCCGGGTTATTTACCCGCGCCGGCTGGCGGAACATCCCGATAGAGGCCGGTGCGGTCGATATAGTCGATCACCGCTGCCGGCAGCAGCGTGCTGCAGGATTGCCCCTGATGACGCCGCTGGCGGATTTCAGTGGCAGAAATAGCATAAAGCGGCGTTTCCGCCAGCCAGATATGGCCCGCCGGCGCGTTGTGCAGCGCCGCACTATCCTGCGTCTGATGCTGTTCCAGCCACCGCTGCATCTCAGGCGACCCCATTTCTGTTGCATAGCCGGGTCGTTTGCAAACCAGCAGGTGACAGAGTGACAGCAGCTCCTGCCAGCGATGCCATTTATGCAGCGACAGCAGTGAATCCTGGCCGATGATAAAGCCGAGCGGCTGCCGGGGACCGCGCTCCTCACGCAGCGCTTCCAGCGTGGTGACAGTCCAGGAGGGGGTCTGGCGCTGCAGCTCGCGCGTGTCGATATCAAACAGGGGCCGGTCGGCAATCGCACACTGCAGCATCGCCACCCGCTGTGCGGCACTCGCTTCCGGCTGTGGCCGGTGGGGGGGCACATTGTTGGGCATCAGCGTGACTTTTTTCAGCCCAACCTGCTGCGCCAGCGCCTCTGCCGGATGCAGATGACCATAATGCACCGGATCAAACGTGCCGCCAAACAGGGCGCTGAGCTCAGACATCATGTAATCCTGACGGAAAGTGGCGCTGACTGAGCAGCAGCGAGAGCGTTTCCAGCTGCGGCCAGAGATTCTGACCATAATCCTGCTTCATAGTGAGCTCCAGCTCAGCCAGCAAGTGTATCGCCTGATGCAGCCGTTCGGCGTCCAGCCGCTGCAGCGCCCCGGTGAAGAGCGCACGCCGGTTCTGCCAGATGCGCTGCTGGTCCATAAGCGCACGCAGAGGCTGCTTTGCCTGATTGCGCTGCAGATGAAGCAGCGTCAGCAGATCGCGCTGCAGGGTACGCAGCAGGATCACCGGTTCGCTGTCCTCTTTCTGCAGCTGATGCAGGATGTGCAGCGCCCGCTTGCCTTTTCCCGCCAGCAGCGCATCCACCCAGTGAAAGGGCGTAAAATGGGCAGCATCGTTTACTGCGGCTTCCACCCGCGGCAGCGTCAGCTTGCCGTCAGGCCAGAGCAGCGACAGCCGCTCCAGCGCCTGGGCCAGCGCCAGCAGATTGCCTTCATAGCAGTAGCAAAGCAGCTGAACAGCAGCGTCATCGACGCTGAGCTGCATCGCTTTGGCGCGAGCGGCGACCCAGCGCGGCAGCTGTGCCTGTTCAGGCGTCTGACACGGCACCAGTACTGCCTGCGCACTCAGCGCTTTATACCAGGCGCTGTTTTCCTGTGCTTTGGTCAGTTTTGTCATACGCAGTACCAGCAGAATATCGCTGTGCAGTAAGGCAGAAAGAGTAACCAGCTGCTCAGCCATCGCAGCATTCGGCCCGTTTTCCGGCAGCGTCAGCGTCAGTGTCTGACGCAGGGTGAACAGACTCAGCGCCTGACAGCTGGCGAAAAGCGCCTGCCAGTCGGTCTGGGCATCAAGCGTCACCGCAAAGTGCTCTTCAAACCCCTGGCTGCCAGCAGCGGCGCGAATAGCATCCGCACTCTCCTGAATCAGCAGGGGTTCATTACCGGCGAGAAAATAGCAGGCGCGCAGCCCCTCACGAAGCTGCGCGTGCAGTTGCTCAGGATAAATCCTGATCATTGCAGACTGGTGGCGGAAGAGGAGGGCACTTCCGGTGAATCAGAACCCGGCGTAATAACCTCCGGCTCCGGCAGCGTCTCTTTGTTATTGAGCTGCGCGGCATGCACCGTGAGCAGTTTACGCACCAGCTGCTCTGCTGCACGCTGACGCATCTCCTGCAGGATCATATCCTGTTCCGCATCCTTTGCCAGTGCGGCGTTAGGGTTGTCGAAGAACGAGCGGTAGACCGTGGTGCTGATAGGATAAATTCCTTTGCCTGGCAGCACGACCTGCGCGGTCAGCGTCATCACCAGCGAATATTCCGCCGTGGTACCGCTGATAAACACTGACGCGGTGTCACGCCCCTGTCGCACACTTCCCAGACGCAGCGTCGGGTAAGTTGCGCTGGCCTCTCTGCTGTCCTCAACGATGTTGACATCGTTGATGCGCAGCTGCTGACGCACGGTGCGCGCCAGCGGCCCGTAGGGATCGCCACTCTGTACAATCAGCGTTTTCATCTCCGATGGCACCTGAGTGGTGCCACGCGGATGAAATCCACAGCCTGCGGTGGCCAGCACCGCAAGCAGGACAAACAGCCTGATAACTAGTTGTCGCACAGTTCCTCCTGAACTTAACCCACGACCAGGTTAAGCAGTTTGCCAGGGACATAAATCACTTTACGCAGCGTGACGCCGTCCAGATATTTTGCCACCAGTGGCTCCTGGGCGGCTCTCGCCTGCACCTGCTCCTGAGTAGCATCTGCTGCCACGGTGACTTTGCCGCGCACTTTACCGTTAACCTGTACCACGACCAGCATTGAATCATCGACCATTGCGGCTTCATCCGCTTCAGGCCACGGTGCATTATCAATGCTGCCTTCGCCACCCAGCGCCTGCCACAGCACATAGCTGGCATGCGGCGTGAACGGATAGAGCAGGCGCGTGACGGCGACCAGCGCTTCCTGCATCAGCGCGCGATCCTGTTCGCTCTCCTGCGGCGCGCGCAGCAGCTTGTTCATCAGCTCCATGATAGCAGCGATAGCGGTGTTGAAGGTCTGACGACGGCCAATGTCATCCGCAACTTTTGCAATGGTTTTATGCAGATCGCGACGCAGTGCTTTCTGCTCACTATTCAGTGCGCTGACATCCAGTGCGGCAGTGGCGCCTTTTGCTACATGATCGTAAGCCAGTTTCCAGACGCGTTTCAGGAAGCGGTTAGCCCCTTCTACGCCAGATTCCTGCCATTCCAGCGTCATATCAGCTGGCGATGCAAACATCATGAACAGGCGTACGGTATCGGCGCCATAACGCTCAACCATCAGCTGCGGGTCGATGCCGTTATTTTTCGACTTCGACATTTTGCTCATGCCGGCATAGATAACATCCCGGCCCTGATTATCCACTGCTTTGGTGATGCGACCTTTATCATCGCGCTCAACGGTGACATCAACCGGGGAGACCCAGTTACGCTCACCGTTAACGCCAACGTAGTAGAACGCGTCTGCCAGCACCATGCCCTGACACAGCAGACGTTTAGCGGGCTCATCCGAATTTACCAGGCCCGCATCACGCAGCAGCTTGTGATAGAAACGGAAGTACATCAGGTGCATGATGGCGTGTTCGATGCCGCCCACATACTGGTCTACCGGCAGCCAGTAGTTGGCCGCAGCCGGATCCAGCATGCCTTCGTTGTAGTTAGCACAGGTATAGCGTGCATAGTACCAGGAAGACTCCATGAAGGTGTCAAAGGTATCGGTTTCACGCAGTGCCGGCTGACCATTCACAGTGGTTTTGGCCCACTCCGGGTCCGCTTTGATTGGGCTGGTGATACCATCCATGACCACATCTTCCGGCAGAATAACCGGCAGCTGATCTTCTGGCGCTGGCATGACCGTGCCATCTTCCAGCGTCACCATCGGAATAGGTGCGCCCCAGTAGCGCTGACGTGAGACGCCCCAGTCGCGCAGACGGTAATTGACTTTGCGTACGCCAACGCCTTTTGCGGCCAGCGCGTCAGCAATCGCGTTGAAGCCTGCCTGATGATCCAGACCGTCGAACTCCCCTGAATTAAACAGCGTGCCTTTTTCGGTCATGGCGGCGCTGCTCAGATCGGGTTCTGAACCATCAAGGGTGAGGATAACCGGCTTGATGTTCAGGCCATATTTAGTGGCAAACTCCCAGTCGCGCTGGTCATGACCCGGGACCGCCATTACTGCACCGGTGCCATACTCCATCAGAACAAAGTTCGCGACCCACACCGGAATCGCTTCACCGGTCAGCGGATGGATAGCAGACAGGCCGGTCGCCATGCCTTTCTTCTCCATCGTCGCCATATCCGCTTCTGCTACTTTGGTCGTGCTGCATTCGGCGATGAAATCGGCCAGCACCGGATTGCCTGCGGCAGCCTGACGCGCCAGCGGATGACCCGCAGCCACGGCGATGTAGGTCGCGCCCATAAAGGTATCGGGACGGGTCGTATAAACCGTGACCTTTTCGTCGCTGTGCGCGACGTCAAACGTGATCTCAACGCCTTCTGAGCGACCGATCCAGTTACGCTGCATGGTTTTAACCTGCTCCGGCCACTCATCCAGCTTGTCGAGGTCGTTAAGCAGCTCTTCAGCGTAGTCGGTGATTTTGATAAACCACTGCGGGATCTCTTTGCGCTCAACTTTGGTATCGCAGCGCCAGCAGCAGCCATCGATCACCTGTTCGTTAGCCAGCACTGTCTGATCGTTCGGGCACCAGTTAACCGCTGAGGTTTTTTTATAAACCAGACCTTTTTCGTAGAGTTTGGTGAAGAACCACTGTTCCCAGCGATAGTACTCTGGCTGGCAGGTGGCCAGTTCACGACTCCAGTCGTAGCCAAAGCCCAGCAGCTTAAGCTGGTTCTTCATGTAGTCGATATTGTCGTAGGTCCAGGGCGCAGGCGCAGTGTTATTTTTTACTGCAGCGCCTTCAGCCGGCAGGCCAAATGCGTCCCAGCCAATCGGCTGCAGGACGTTTTTACCCAGCATGCGCTGATAGCGGGCAATGACATCACCAATGGTGTAGTTACGCACGTGGCCCATATGCAGGCGGCCAGAAGGATAGGGCAGCATCGACAGGCAGTAATATTTCTCTTTGCCTTCCTGCTCGGTGACTTTGAAGGTTTCATTTTCGTCCCAGTGCTGCTGGACGCGGGATTCTATCTCTTCCGGGCGGTATTGCTCTTGCATGGCTGCCTGTGATCCTTAGTAAAAATCGTTTTTCCCAAGCTGTCTGCAGCAGCAGCAGAGCCGCTGACATCATCGTCTGGTGGCTTCACCGCCGCATTGAACAGGCCGGGTTTGTCTACTTATGATCCGCATAGCATACCCATAAGCCCCGCCCTCAACAACATTTCACCGTTTCTCTCTTCTGCTTTTCTGCGGAATGCGTTGCAGGTTCCGCGCTTTTGCAATTTACGCCATGCCCGTCAGAGGTTTTGTGATAAAGCGGCTAAACTTACAGCAGCCCTCACAGCAGAAAGGAGAATAAAATGAACAACGTGGCGCAGGCGTATCGAACCACGGTAGCAACGTTAACCCAGCGACTGGAGCGTGGTGAACGCGATATCGACGCGCTGGTCGCGGAAGCGCGTCAGGATCTGCTGACCGATGAGAGCCTCTCATCTTCAGAAGTGGATGAAGTTATGCGGGCGGTGCGACGCGATCTCTACGAATTCTCCCGCAGCTATCCGCAAGCGGAGAGCACGCTGGAAGATTCGGTCTTTTTACGTGTGATCCGCGAGAGCCTGTGGAAAGAGCTGGCGGATATCACCGATAAGAGCCAGCTGGAGTGGCGCGAAGTGTTTAAAGATTTGCATCACCACGGCGTTTATCAGAGCGGCGAGGTGGTTGGTCTGGGCAATCTGGTGTGCGAAAACTGCGGCTTTACGCGCGCTATTTATACGCCTGAAAGTCTGACGCGCTGTCCGGAATGCAATCACGACCAGTTTCAGCGCCAGCCGTTTGAGCCCTGACAGAGTGGTTAACACTGCGCGCCGCTGCGTTTGAGCAGGCGGCGCGCATGGATCAGCGCTTAGTGCAGAATTTTTGCCAGAAACTCTTTCGCGCGCCCGGACTGCGGATTATTAAAGAAGTCATCTTTGCGGGTGTCTTCGACAATTTTTCCTTCATCCATAAAGATAACGCGGTTGGCTACTTTGCGTGCAAAGCCCATTTCGTGTGTCACCACCATCATCGTCATGCCTTCATTGGCCAGTTCAACCATCACATCCAGCACTTCGTTGATCATCTCCGGATCGAGCGCGGAGGTGGGCTCATCAAACAGCATCGCGATTGGATCCATGCAGAGCGCACGGGCGATCGCTACGCGCTGTTGCTGCCCCCCTGAAAGCTGTCCTGGAAACTTCTCTGCATGGGCGGAGAGTCCCACGCGCTTCAGCAATGCCAGGCCTTTATCGCGCGCCGTCGCTTTGTCGCGCTTTAACACTTTTACCTGCGCCAGTACCAGGTTGTCGATGATACTCAGATGAGGAAACAGCTCAAAGTGCTGAAACACCATGCCGACCTGACTGCGCAGTTTGGCCAGATTAGTCTTTTTGTTGTTCACTTCAGTGCCGTTGACCTGAATGCTGCCCTGCTGAACCGGCTCCAGCCCGTTGACGGTTTTAATCAGCGTGGATTTGCCCGACCCTGATGGCCCGCAGACTACGACCACTTCTCCTTTTTTTACCTCGGTTGAGCAGTCGGTCAGCACCTGAAAGTGCCCATACCACTTAGAAACATTTTTCAGGCTAATCATTTAAACTGTCCTTTTTCTTTTCAGATAGCTAACCAGCAACGACGCGCTCAGGCTGATCGCGAAATAGACCAGACCGGCAAACAGAACCATTTCCACCTGGGTACCATCGCGCTCACCAATAGTTGAGGCGGTGCGGAAGAAATCCGCCAGGCTCAGGACATAGACCAGTGAGGTATCCTGGAACAGCACAATGCCCTGAGTAAGCAGCAGCGGCACCATGGCGCGGAACGCCTGTGGCAGAATAATCAGCTTCATTGATTGCCACTGCGTCATGCCAAGCGCCAGTGCGGCATTTGACTGTCCGCGTGAGATACTCTGGATACCGGCGCGAATAATCTCGGAATAGTAAGCAGCTTCAAATAGCGCAAAGGCCACCATGGCAGAGATAAGACGAATATCCGTCTGGGGCGACAGGCCCAGCACCTGCTGCAGAAAGCTCGGAACCACCAGGTAGAACCACAGCAGTACCATGACCAGCGGGACTGAACGGAACAGGTTAACGTAGAGTTTTGCAAACCAGCGTACCGGGGCAAGCGTTGAAAGACGCATGACGGCCAGAATGGTGCCCCAGATAATGCCAAACACCACCGCGACGGCGGTAATCTTCAGCGTGATTACCATGCCGTTAAGCAGGTAGGGCAGGCTGGGCGGAATAGAGCTCCAGTCAAAATCGTACATTATTTCCCTCCCAGGTTGCCGGGCAGGCGAATTTTGCGTTCTACCAGACTCATAACCAGCATAATCACCAGATTAATGCCGACATAGGCAAGCGTAATCGCGGTAAAGGACTCATAGGCGTGCGCCGAGTAGTCGAGCAGCTTGCCTGCCTGTGCAGCCAGGTCTACCAGGCCAATCGTAGAGGCGATGGCGGAATTCTTTACCAGGTTCAGCATTTCAGAGGTCATCGGCGGCACAATGACACGGTAGGCGTTAGGCAGCAGCACATAACGATAGGTTTGTGACAGCGTCAGTCCCATTGCCAGTCCGGCATTTTTCTGTCCGCGCGGCAGCGACTGAATTGCCGCCCGTACCTGTTCGCAGACGCGTGCTGCGGTAAAGAGCCCGAGACAAATCATAGAAGAGAGAAAGAACTGAATATTTGGATCGAGTTCCGCCTTAAACCACATGCCGAGTTTTTCACCGACCAGTTCCGGTGCCACCAGATACCAGAAGAAGAACTGTACAATCAGCGGAATATTACGAAACAGCTCTACATAGCAGGTGCCAATCGCAGCCAGCAGGCGATTAGGGACGGTACGCAGAATGCCAAACAGCGATCCCACCAGAAAGGCGATAATCCAGGCGCAGCAGGAGACCGCGACGGTCACCTGAAATCCGGACCACAGCCAGCCAAGGTAAGTCGTATTGCCGAACGGAGCCTGCTGTAAAAAAATGCCCCAGTTCCAGTCGATACCCATAACGAGCTCCGGTAAAAAAAGGGTAGCCAGGCTACCCATAAGATTGTTGAGCGGTTTTTTTTCTGCCGCAGGGGAACGACCCGCAGCAGTCTGTCTGTCCATACCGCATGTTCAGCAATCAGGAGGGCAGCCTGGCTGCCCGTGTTATCGTTGTTACGTTACAGCGCCTTGTCGTTAGGTGCTTTAAACAGGGCCTGCATATCGGAGGAGAGCTCAAAATTCAGGTTGAGGTTTTTGGGCGGAATAGGTTGTTTGAACCATTTATCGAACCATTTAGTCGCTTCACCGGAGGTCTGCGCTTTAGCAATGGTGTCATCCAGCAGCTGTTTAAACTGTGGATCGTCTTTACGCAGCATGCAGCCGTAAGCTTCTTTGGATTGCGGTGTGCCCGTAATCTCCCAGTTATCAGGTTTCTTCGCCTTGGCGCGTTCGCCAGCCAGCAGGGCATCATCCATCATAAAGGCGACGGCACGTCCGGTTTCCAGCGTCCGGAACGAGTCACCATGATCTTTGGCACTGATAATGCGCATATCGAGCTTTTTCTCATCATTCAGCTTCCGCAGCAGAATTTCAGAGGTCGTGCCGGAGGTCACCACAACCGTTTTGCCTTTCAGATCGGTGAAGTCTTTAATGTCACCGCCTTTTTTCACCAGTAAACGGGTGCCGATAATAAAGATGGTGTCAGAGAAAGCAGCCTGCTGCTGACGTTCAACGTTATTCGTGGTGGAACCACATTCAAAATCGTAGGTGCCGTTCTGCAGCAGTGGAATACGGTTCTGCGAGGTTATAGGCAGCATTTTGATTTGCAGATCGGGTTTGTTCAGTTTGGCTTTGATCGCGGCCACAATAGCGCTGGAGTAGTCCTGCGAATAGCCAACAACTTTTTGCTGGTTGTCATAATAAGAAAAGGGAACGGATGACTCACGATGGCCGACGACAATAACGCCGCTGTCGTTAATCTTTTTCAGCGTGCCGGTGAGATCTTCTGCCTGAGCCGCGCCCGCTGCTGCTCCCAACAGCAGAAGTGATAAGGCCACTTTGCGCATTTGCATGTTCCAACTCCTTCGTGTGGATGTCGCGCAGAATAAAACTGCGCAGAGCGTGATGTGATGTCTGTGTCCTGCTGCTTTTTTTAATAACCCTTTAGCGCAACTGCGCGCAGGATAGGGACTAACATAGCGAAATGTTAACGCAATGAAACAAAAAACTTTGTTTTTTGCGAGCCGCTCCGCACCATTACAAAGCAATATCACTGCCTTGCGCCGTTTCAGTGCGCAGCCGTGCCCGGTAACAGTGCGCAATGCTGACGGCAGGCAGACTGCTGCCGGCATTAGCCATGGTTGCCATGGTTAACAGCAAGCTTCGTGCCATATCAGATGGCAGTGCAGGAAAATGTTGCAGCAAAACGGCAAAAAAAAGCGAAGCCGTAGCTTCGCTTCAGGGAGAGTGCGTACGTCAGACGCGACGGCGTACAATGGCAGCAGTGATCGCTGCGAGCGTCAGTAACCAGACAGGCCAGATACCGCTGCGTGCATAGGGCGTTTCACCTGCAGTAGGTGTTACGCGCGCCTCCAGTACCCGGCGGGTAAACTGCGGTATCATCTTCTCAACATCGCCATCGGCGTTGACTACCGCCGTAACGCCGTTGTTTGTTGAGCGCAGCAGCGGACGGCCCAGCTCAAGTGCACGCATGCGCGCCATCTGAAAATGCTGCCACGGGCCAATTGAGTGGCCGAACCAGGCATCATTTGAAACCGTCAGCAGGAAGTTAGTATCTGGCCGGAAGTTGGCACGGACCTGTTCTCCCAGGACGATTTCATAGCAGATGGCGCTGGTGAGGTTATAACCCGCCACGTTAAGCTGTGGCTGAACGTAAGCCCCGCGGCTGAAAGAGGACATCGGCAGATCGAAGAACGGCGCCAGCGGACGCAGCAGGCTCTCCAGCGGCACAAACTCGCCAAACGGGACCAGATGGTTTTTCTGATAGCGGTTGCGGCTCTGATAGCTGTAGGGCTGCTTGCCGCCGAGCACGATGACGGAATTATAATCATGATAGCGATTATCCCCCTCAATGCGTGAGTCAACAATGCCGGTGATCAGGCTGCTGCCGCGCGCGCGCAGCTCCGCATCCAGCGCATGTAAGAAGGGCTGCTGATTACTCTCAAGATCGGTAATAGCAGATTCAGGCCAGATAATCAGCGGTGCGCTGCCTATAAAGGGCTGACTGTAGCTGGTATAGACGCGCAGCGTGTCGCGCAGCTGCTGCGGATCCCACTTCATCGACTGCGGAATATTACCCTGTACCATCGCCACATCCACGCTGCGTGCCGGCAGTGGCTGATACCAGTGCAGCATACGCAGCGGCCACGGCAGCAGCAGCAGGGCTGCAGCAACGATCAGACTTCTCAGACTGCGCTGGTGCAGGGCAAAGACCAGCAGCCCGGCAATCATCATCAGCAGGAAGGTGATGGTCTCAACGCCCGCAAGCGGCGCAATACCTTTCAGCGGCCCGTCAATCTGGCTGTAGCCAAACTGCAGCCAGGGGAAACCGGTCAGTACCCAGCCGCGCAAAAACTCACTGATTTGCCATAATGCCGGTGCCGCCAGCGCCAGCCGCCATACGGTAGCACGCGGCCAGAAGCGGTTAAGCACCACGGCAAACAACAGCGGATAGAGCGCCAGATACGCTGCCAGCAGCAGCACCAGAAAGACATTTATCGGGCCAGGCATACCGCCAAACGTAGCGATGCTGACATAGACCCAGTTAATGCCGCTGCCAAACAGGCCAAAGCCCCATGTAAAGCCGATCGCTGCAGCCTGTGCAGGACGACGGCCTGGCAGTAAGACCTGCAAACCCGCCAGCGAGATAAGTGCTGCAGGCCAGAAGTCGTAAGGAGAAAAGGCGAGGGTGCCGGTGGCACCCGCAATCAGCGCCAGCAGCAGACGTATCCGCTGGCGGGAAAAAAGAGAGGCTGATGCCATAGAATTATTCGTCTTCGAGTTGCGGTTGTGGAGAATCTTCCGGAATTTTCACATGCACCTGAATAATACGACGGCTGTCTGCCATAGCGATTTTGAAGTGGTAGTCATCAATAGTGATACTCTCGCCGCGCGCTGGCAGATGGCCGAAGCCCTGCATAACCAGACCACCAATCGTATCCACTTCGTCGTCGCTGAAATCAGTGCCAAACGCCTCATTGAAGTCTTCAATCGGCGTCAGCGCCCGTACCGTGTAGGTGTGGCGGTTAAGCTGACGAATGTCGCGATCTTCTTCGTCGTCATACTCATCTTCAATTTCGCCGACAATCAGCTCCAGAATATCTTCAATCGTAACCAGACCAGATACGCCACCAAACTCATCAATAACAATCGCCATATGATAGCGCTGCGAGCGGAACTCTTTCAGCATGCGGTCAACACGCTTGCTTTCCGGCACTACCACCGCCGGACGCAGCACCTTTTCCATGCTGAATGGCTCAGCGCTGCTGCTCATAAACGGCAGCAGATCTTTTGCCATCAGAATGCCTTCAACGTGATCTTTATCTTCGCTGATGACCGGAAAGCGCGAGTGTGCAGATTCAATAATCACTGCCAGGCACTCTTCCAGACTCTGATTGCGCTTCAGGGTGATCATCTGCGAGCGCGGGATCATGATATCGCGCACGCGCTGTTCGGCAATGTCGAGCACCCCTTCCAGCATGTCGCGGGTATCCTGATCAATCAGCTCTTTTTGTTCAGAATCACGGATCAGACTCAGCAGTTCATCACGATTTTTAGGTTCACCGTGAAACAGCTGGCTAAGCAGCAGGGAAAAGAAGCCCTTTTTACTACTGGGGGCGTCGTTGTTTTGAGAATGGTCGTCGCTCATGGCGTTTTAATTACGATCTCGCTGTTAGATAAGGATAGCTGCCCGCGTCCCGCCGGCAGCACAGTAGCCTGAACCCGTGGCTCAGGCGTCTTCTTTCTCCGAAATGTACGGGTCGGGATAACCAAGAGCAAGCATTATCTCAGTCTCCAGCGCCTCCATCTCTTCGGCTTCACTGTCTTCAATATGGTCATAACCCAGCAGATGCAGCGTGCCGTGTACCACCATATGTGCCCAGTGGGCTTCCGTGCTTTTACCCTGTTCAGCCGCTTCCTGCTCAACCACCTGGCGGCAGATGATTAAATCGCCCAGCAGGGGCAGTTCAATACCCGGCGGTGCTTCAAAAGGAAAGGAGAGCACGTTGGTCGGCTTATCTTTGCCGCGGTAAGTCAGGTTTAGCTCGTGACTCTCCGCTTCATCAACCAGGCGAATAGTCACTTCGCTTTCAGGCTGAAAAGGGGTGACGGCCGCTTCCAGCCAGCGCTGAAAAGCGGTTTCTTCCGGCAGGCCGTGTGCTTCGGCGCAGGCCTGCTGTAAATCCAGTACTACCGTACTCATGACGGCTCCTGTGGTGGTGTGGCGATCGCAGCCTGTGCAGCCAGCGATTCCCGTTTACGCTCTTCCGCCAGTTTATCACGGCGTTTCTGATCCGCCTCTTCCCAGGCTTCATACGCGTTTACAATACGTGCCACGACCGGGTGGCGTACCACATCTTCGCTGTGGAAGAAGTTAAAGCTGATTTCGTCAACGTCAGCCAGCACTTCAATCGCATGGCGCAGACCCGACTTAGTGCTGCGCGGCAGGTCAATCTGCGTCACGTCACCGGTGATCACCGCTTTCGAGTTAAAGCCGATGCGCGTCAGGAACATCTTCATCTGTTCAATGGTGGTGTTCTGGCTCTCATCAAGGATCACAAACGCATCATTCAGCGTACGGCCGCGCATATAGGCGAGCGGCGCCACCTCAATCACGTTACGCTCCATCAGCTTTTCAACCCGCTCAAAGCCGAGCATCTCAAACAGTGCGTCATAAAGCGGACGCAGATAGGGATCAACCTTCTGGCTCAGATCGCCAGGCAGAAAGCCCAGTTTTTCACCCGCTTCTACTGCCGGACGGGTCAGCAGAATACGACGGATCTCCTGACGCTCCAGCGCATCAACCGCGGCGGCTACTGCGAGATAGGTTTTACCGGTACCCGCCGGGCCGATACCAAAGGTGATATCGTGGTCGAGAATGTTGGCGATATACTGCGCCTGATTCGGCGTGCGCGGCTTAATCACGCCGCGTTTGGTTTTAATGTTTACCGCTTTGCCATACTCCGGCACGCTTTCAGCGGTCTGCTCCAGCACCCGGCTCTCTTTAATGGCCAGATGGATCTGATCCGGTTCGATATCCGGAATGTGGCCACGTACCGGCGCGGTATCCACGTACAGCGTACGCAGAATATGTGCAGCGGCGTCAACGCTGAGGGCCCGGCCCACCAGCTTAAACTGGTTATCACGGCGGTTGATTTCGATGCCCAGACGGCGTTCCAGCTGCTTCACATTGTCATCAAACGGACCGCACAGGCTCATCAGACGCTGGTTGTCGGCAGGTTCCAGGGCGATTTCACGAGTTTCGATATTCAATTGAATCCTTTGGGTCACACAGGGCCAGTTGAAAAAGTGTAGGGATGCCGCGCGTGCGCGTCATCAGCGTATGACAAAATTATTTATGGGACAGCATCAGGACGCAAGCGCAGGGAAAGATATTTGGGCGAGCGCTGCAGAATGCAAGGGCTGGCGGATGAAACAGGCGGCAGCACGCTGCGTGCTGCCGCACAGTCATTAATTGTCAGGGCTGATACAGGCCGACGCCGGTTTCATCCTCTTTGCGGGTGCGGGCAATCACGGCTGCCGGACTCTGCGCTACGCGCAGTCCCATGCGATCTTCGGTGCGTACGACCACGCCGCGCAGTGAGTTGGCGTAGACATCAACGATTTCAACGTCGACAAATCTGCCAATCATGCTGACTGAGCCTTCAAAGTTCACTACACGGTTATTTTCAGTACGTCCGGTCAGCTCCATCACATTTTTACGTGATGTGCCCTCAACCAGAATACGCTGAACGGTGCCAACCATGCGGCGGCTGATCGCCATTGCCTGCTGCTGGATACGATCCTGCAGTATGTAAAGGCGCTGCTTTTTCTCCTCTTCCGGCACGTCATCAGGCAGATCGGCCGCAGGCGTACCCGGACGGGCAGAGTAGATAAAGCTGTAGCTGGTATCAAAGTTAACGTCGTGGATCAGCTTCATGGTCTGTTCAAAATCGTGCTGGGTTTCACCCGGGAAGCCGATGATGAAATCAGAGCTGATTTCGATATCAGGGCGTGCTGCGCGCAGCTTGCGAATAATTGCTTTGTACTCCAGCGCGGTGTGCGCACGCTTCATCAGCGTCAGAATACGATCGGCACCGCTCTGAACCGGCAGATGCAGGAAGCTCACCAGCTCCGGCGTATCGCGATAGACATCAATGATGTCATCGGTGAACTCAATCGGATGGCTGGTGGTAAAGCGGATGCGATCGATACCGTCAATGGCGGCGACCAGACGCAGCAGCTCGGCAAACGTGCAGATCTGGTCATCAAAAGTTGGGCCGCGATAGGCGTTGACGTTCTGACCCAGCAGATTGACCTCGCGCACACCCTGAGCCGCCAGCTGAGCGATTTCCAGCAGAATATCGTCGCAGGGACGACTGACTTCTTCGCCGCGGGTATACGGCACCACGCAGAAAGTGCAATATTTATTGCACCCTTCCATGATAGAGACGAAAGCCGTCGGGCCTTCAGCGCGCGGCTCAGGCAGACGGTCAAATTTTTCAATTTCCGGGAAGCTGACGTCAACGACCGGGCTTTTATTGCCACGTACCTGATTAATCATCTCCGGCAGGCGATGCAGTGTCTGTGGCCCAAAGACGATATCAACACACTGCGCACGCTGACGCAGTTTATCGCCTTCCTGCGACGCCACGCAGCCGCCCACGCCGATGATAAGATCCGGATTGGCCGCTTTAAGCTTTTTCCAGCGCCCTAACAGGTGAAAAACTTTCTCCTGCGCTTTCTCACGGATAGAGCAGGTGTTGAGCAGCAGAACATCTGCGTCTTCGGCTTCCTCCGTCAGAGTGTAGCCGTGCGTACTGTTCAGCAGGTCAGCCATCTTGGATGAATCATACTCATTCATCTGACAGCCCCAGGTTTTGATATGCAGTTTTTTGGTCATTGAACCAGCCATTGAATCTGAGCAGGGAAGTGCAGGGGGCATAGTGTAATGCTTTGGGGGGGATGTGACCAGCGTGCCTGTCATACTTCGCGCTGCTGAGTGTCAGCCGGACTGCTGCACAGCAGCGAGGGGGCAAAGAGAGGGGGAAGCGGCTCAGCCCCCTATTGCGGATGATTTCCGGTACACTTTGTTTATCAGCAAACGCCGTAGGGCGTTATGGCAACAGGAAAGGTGAGGATCGATGCAGGAGAGACAGTATGACGTGGTCATCGTCGGAGGTGGCATGGTGGGGGCCGCACTGGCCTGCGGGCTGGCGCAGCAGCAGTTCCGCGTCGCTGTCATTGAGCGTGCAGAACCTGATGCGTTTGATGCCAGCCGTGAGCCTGATATCCGTATATCCGCCATTGGTGCTTCTTCGGTTGCGCTGCTGCAGCAGCTGGGTGCCTGGGCACGCGTAGAGACGATGCGCAGCGCACCCTATCGCAAACTGGAAACCTGGGAGTGGCAGAGCGCGCACGTTACGTTTGATGCGGCATCGCTGGGCCTGCCGGTGCTCGGCTATATGGTGGAGAACCGCGTACTGCAGCGGGCGCTGTGGGAACAGATGCAGCAGGATGGCGTTGCGCTGTTATGCCCGGCAACCCTGCAGGATCTGCAGCCGCACAGCGGCGGCTGGCACGTGACGCTGGATCAGGGCGCACCGCTTGATGCCCGGCTGGTGGTTGGCGCGGATGGCGCTAACTCGCGGGTGCGTCAGCTGTCAGGCATCGGTGTACACGGCTGGAACTATGCGCAATCCTGCATGCTTATCAGTGCTGAATGTGAACACGCAGCGGGCGATACCACCTGGCAGCAATTTACCCCGCAGGGGCCGCGCGCCTTTCTGCCGCTGTTTGACCAGCATGCATCGCTGGTGTGGTATGACGCACCTGCACGTATCCGGCAGCTGCAGGCGCTGCCATTAAGCCAGCTGGAGAAAGAGGTCAGTCTGAACTTCCCGGCCCGTCTCGGACGTTTCCAGGTAAAAAGCGCGGCGTCGTTCCCGCTGGTCCGGCGTCACGCCACGCGCTACGTCATGCCGGGACTGGCGCTGGTGGGGGATGCTGCACATACAATTAATCCGCTGGCGGGGCAGGGGGTTAACCTGGGCTATCGCGATGTGGATGCGCTGATTACGGTGTTAACCGAGTCGCGCAGTCAGGCACAGACGTGGTCAGCGATGGCGGTGCTGCAGCGCTATCAGCGTGAACGCTATCGTGACAATCTGCTGATGCAGGGCGGTATGGATCTGTTCTATTTTGCCTTCAGCAATGCGCTGCCGCCGCTGCGGCTGGCACGTAATCTGGGATTGATGGCGGCGGAGCGCGCTGGCGGACTGAAGCGTCGCGCGCTGCGTTACGCGCTGGGGCTCTGATCGGATTCTCTGCTGGCGCAACGCGCTGGCAGAATGCGCGGCATTTTACTGAACGTCAGAAACAACAAAGCCCGCAAAAGCGGGCCTGTTGTGCAATTTGGCTGGGGTGCAGGGATTCGAACCCCGGAATGCTGGTATCAGAAACCAGTGCCTTACCGCTTGGCGACACCCCAATAGGTGTTAGATCAAATTGTCTTTGTATGGCTGGGGTGCAGGGATTCGAACCCCGGAATGCTGGTATCAGAAACCAGTGCCTTACCGCTTGGCGACACCCCAATTATCTGGTGGCTACGACGGGAATCGAACCTGTGACCCCATCATTATGAGTGATGTGCTCTAACCGACTGAGCTACGTAGCCATTCTACTGCTTTACTGCTTTTCCCGATGCTGGCTGGGATACCTGGATTCGAACCAGGGAATGCCGGTATCAAAAACCGGTGCCTTACCGCTTGGCGATATCCCATCTGTTAACGCGTATCCACGAAAACATATCGGATTGGCTGGGGTACCTGGATTCGAACCAGGGAATGCCGGTATCAAAAACCGGTGCCTTACCGCTTGGCGATACCCCATCCGGCTGCCGAAGACTGAAATGGTGCGGGAGGCGAGACTTGAACTCGCACACCTTGCGGCGCCAGAACCTAAATCTGGTGCGTCTACCAATTTCGCCACTCCCGCAAAAAAGATGGTGGCTACGACGGGAATCGAACCTGTGACCCCATCATTATGAGTGATGTGCTCTAACCGACTGAGCTACGTAGCCATCTTTTTTCGCGTTACCTTCAACGGCGTTGCGGGGCGCATTATGCGTATTGAGCTTTGTAGCGTCAACAGTTTTTTTGCCGTTTTTTACCTTGCGGTGCCCGTTTGTCTGGCTTGTAACCAGCCTGGCGCTTTATTCATCGATTTTCGATCACATCCGCGTCAGTTGCAACTAAAAAGGGACCGCTGCGGGTCCCTTATTTTTTCTGACACGACGCTTATTTGTAAGCGGACTGATGCACGCCAACGGCACGGCCGGAAGGATCGTCCATGGATTTGAACGCCTCATCCCACTCAATCGCTTTGGCCGAAGAGCAGGCCACAGACGGTCCGCCAGGCACACACTCCGCCGCGCTCGGCAGCGGGAACAGCTCCTCAAAAATTTCGCGATAGAGATACGCTTCTTTAGAGCCAGGCGTGTTGTGCGGGAAGCGGAAGTGCGCGGTCGCCAGCTGCTGATCGCTTACCTGCTGCGCCGCCACTTCTTTCAGCGTATCGATCCAGCTGTAACCGACGCCATCAGAAAACTGCTCTTTCTGACGCCACGCCACGCTCTCCGGCAGATAAGATGAGAAGCATTCACGCAGAATGTGCTTTTCCATCTTCCCGTTGCTGCCGCACAGTTTATCTTCCGGGTTGATGCGCATTGCTACATCAAGGAACTTTTTGTCCAGGAACGGCACGCGTGCTTCTACACCCCAGGCTGACATCGCTTTGTTGGCGCGTGCGCAGTCAAACATATGCAGCGCCAGCAGTTTACGTACGTTCTCTTCATGGAACTCGCGGGCGTTTGGCGCTTTATGGAAGTAGAGATAGCCGCCAAATACTTCGTCCGCGCCTTCACCTGAAAGCACCATTTTGATACCCATCGCCTTGATTTTGCGCGACATCAGATACATCGGCGTTGAGGCGCGAATGGTGGTGACATCGTAGGTTTCGATGTGGTAAATCACGTCACGGATCGCGTCCAGACCTTCCTGCACCGTGAAATGAATTTCGTGGTGCACGGTACCGAGATGATCGGCAACTGCCTGTGCAGCTTTCAGATCGGGCGAACCTTCCAGACCGACAGCAAACGAGTGCAGCTGTGGCCACCAGGCGTCGCTCTTATCAGCATCTTCCACCCGTTTAGCGGCAAAACGCTTGGTGACGGCTGAAATGATTGAAGAGTCCAGTCCGCCTGAGAGCAGCACGCCGTAAGGAACATCAGACATCAGATGGCTTTTTACTGACTCTTCCAGCGCATGTTTCAGGCCGGCAGCATCCGTGGTGTTCTGCGCAACCGCCGCAAAATCCATCCAGTCGCGCTGCCAGTAACGGCGGATCTCACCGTCAGTGCTGGAGAGGTAGCTTCCCGGCGGGAATTCTTTAATAGAGCGGCAGACCGGGACCAGCGCTTTCATTTCAGACGCCACGTAAAGGTTGCCATGCTCATCATTACCCATATAGAGCGGAATGATACCGATATGATCGCGACCAATCAGGTACTGCTGTTTTACGCTGTCCCACAGGATGAAAGCAAACATACCCTGCAGGTCGTCGAGGAAATCGACACCTTTTTCCTGATAGAGCGCCAGGATCACTTCGCAGTCGGAGCCGGTCTGAAACGCGTAACGATCGCTCAGCTCAGCGCGCAGCGCCTGATGGTTATAAATTTCGCCGTTCACGGCCAGTACGTGGGTGTGGTCAGCGTTATACAGCGGCTGTGCGCCGTTGTTAACGTCAACGATTGAAAGGCGCTCATGCACCAGGATAGCGTTATCGTCGGCAAACACACCTGACCAGTCCGGGCCGCGGTGACGCATCAGACGGGAACACTCCAGCGCTTTCTTACGCAGTTCAGCAGAATCGCTTTTCAGATCCAGCACACCAAAAATCGAACACATAACTGACTCCTGATCTCACCCTGTGGCGATGTTATTTTGCATTTGTCCGGCAGCCTGCGCTGCGTGATGTATAAGAAAATGCGCTAATTGGTGGTGGTTACGCAAGCAAAATAACGTTTTTATGATAAATAGAGTGTTGCACAGGTGAATAAATTGAATTTTATCTAAAATAATAGCCATATTTTTAGATGGCATCTAATAATTTGCCGGTTTAGATCTTTTTGTCACCAGTGGTCTGAAACAAAAACGCCCCGCACACCGGTAAGTGAGCAGGGCGTCAGCTGGTTCACCGCACCAGTCAGAACAGATCGATATCGGCGACGGAAGGAAAAATCCAGTCAGGCCGGAACGGCATCGCATCGATGTCGCTCAGGGTGGAGACACCTGACAGCACCAGAATGGTTTCGAGCCCGGCCTGGAAGCCCGCCAGAATGTCCGTGCGCAGGTTATCGCCCACGATTACCGTCTCTTCAGAGTGCGCATGCATTTTATTCAGCGCCGCCCGCATAATGTAGGGGCTGGGCTTGCCGACATAAAACGGCTTGCGTCCGGAAATGGTTTCGATACCGGCGCAGAGTGCGCCGCAGGCGGGAATAAAGCCGCGCGCATGGGTATCCGGATTGGTTGCAATAAAGCGCGCGCCATTAGCCACAAAAAAAGCGGCTTTATGCATCATATCCCAGTTAAACGAACGCGTTTCACCGACGATAACAAAGTCAGGATTGACATCGGTAATGGTAAAGCCGGCGTTATAGAGTTCGTGAACCAGCGCACCTTCCCCGATCACATAGGCTTTTTTTCCTTCCTGACGACGCAGGAAATCAGCGGTGGCCATAGCAGAGGTATAAAAAACGGAGTCAGGAATGTCGACGCCAGCGTTGGAAAAACGGTTGGCCAGATCCTGCGCTGTCTGCGACGGATAGTTAGTCAGCACAACCAGCGGCATGCCTTTTTCCAGAATGCGCTGCAGAAATTCATTAGCCCCTTTCACGGCGGTGTTGTCATGCATCAACACGCCATCAATATCACAGATTACGCTTTTAATGGTCATACACGATCCCGGTCAGGCCTGCTCATGCAGGTTACAGTTAATCTTCCAGCAGATGCTGCAGCAGAATGCCATTTAGCATAGCGCGTTTCGCCAGCGCAAACGCGCCAATTGCAGAGCGATGATCCAGCTGCGAGCGCACAACCGGCAGGTTTTTCCGAAACTCGCGCAGCACCTGCGTATTGATACAGCTCTCGATGGCGGGAAACAGCACTTTGTCTGCTTCAGTGATTTCGCCCGCCAGCACCACCTTTTGCGGGTTAAAAAGGTTGATTGCGATCGCAATCGCTTTGCCGAGATAACGACCAACATACTCAATCACTTCACACGCCAGCGCGTCGCCCTGATTAGCAGCGTGACAAATTTGCGGCATCAGGCAGTTATCCAGTGACAGCACACTCGGATACCCCTGATTCAGCAGATGGCGTACGCGGTTTTCAATGGCACCATTCGCGGCGATGGTTTCCAGACAGCCAAAGTTGCCGCAGTGGCAGCGCTCGCCTAACGGATCCACCTGAATATGGCCGATTTCACCCACGTTACCGTTACTGCCCAGGAAAATCTGTCCGTTAGCAATGATGCCGGCACCGGTCCCGCGATGCAGCCGCACCAGAATCGAATCAGCACAGTCGCGGCTTGCACCAAAGTAGTGCTCCGCCAGCGCCAGACTGCGGATATCGTGACCCACAAAGCTGGTCACGCTGAACCGCTGCTGCAGGCTGGCTACCAGCGGCCAGTGGCTGACGGCAATGTGCGGCATATAGCGGATAATGCCTTTAACCGGATCGACCAGACCGGGCAGGATCACTGCGATGGCGATCAGCTCATGAATTTTGCGCTGATGCACGTTAATAAACGCGCTAATGGCATTGAATAGCGCGTTCTCCAGCGTCTCCTGCGTGCGTTCCGGTAGCGGATAATCTTCCTGCGCCAGCGATTTACCGCTTAAATCAAACAGGGTGAGCGTGGCATCGTTGCGCCCGAGACGGACGCCGATGGTATGAAAGTGACGGGTTTCCGTAATAATGGAGATGGCGCGGCGACCTCCGGTAGAGGCCTGCTGCTCAACCTCTTTGATCAAGCCGCGTTCAATCAGCTGACGGGTAATCTTGGTGACACTGGCGGGCGCAAGCTGGCTGAGATCGGCAATCTGAATGCGCGAAATCGGCCCCTGTTGATCGATCAACCGATAAACGGCTGCGCTATTGAGTTGTTTGACAAGATCGACATTTCCTATTTGAGTCTGGCCGCCAGTGGTCATTCAATGCTTACTCGCTGAGGACGCTCTCTCCATTGACGAACGTCTTAATGATTTGATAATCGCGGGTAAAAACAGTGAGGTTAGCGGCTTTTCCTGCAGCTACCGTGCCCAGCTGTTTTTCCACGCCCATAGCTCTTGCCGGATAAAGCGTTGCCATACGTAGCGCCTCATCCAGGGCAATGCCGCAATACTCTACGCTGTTCTGCACCGCTTCAATCATTGTCAGTGCTGAACCGCTCAGGGTTCCATGCTCATCCACGCACAGGCCATTGCGATAGTATATTGTTTTACCTGCAAAAATGAATTTATCAATCGCGGCACCTGCCGGCGCAGTCGCGTCAGTCACCAGAATCAGCCGTTCGCCTTTAAGCCGTTTTGCCATGCGCACGTTAGCGTAATTGACATGTAAGCCATCTGCAATGATGCCGCAGTATACATCAGGCGAATCAAACAGCGCACCGACCAGTCCGGGTTCACGTCCGCTAAATGGACTCATCGCATTATAAAGGTGGGTCGCGAAAGTAATGCCAGCGCTGAATCCGGCTTTTGCTTCGGCATAGGTCGCATTAGAGTGTCCGGCCGAGACGATAATACCGGCTGCGCTGAGCTGACGAATAACGTCGCTGCCTGCCTGTTCAGGCGCCAGCGTGACTTTAGTAATGACATCGGCGTTGGCACAGAGATAGTCGACCAGTGCAGGATCGGGCTGGCGTATCAGGGCGGGATTGTGCGTCCCTTTTTTCTCCCGGTTAAGCCAGGGGCCTTCAAGGTGCAAACCCAGCGCCTGATTCTGATGCGTTGTCAGCCAGGCTCGCATAGTCTCTACCGCCCGCTGCATCAGTTCATCACTGCTGGTAATCAGCGTGGGCAGAAAGCTGGTACAGCCTGACTTTTCATTAGCGCGCTGCATTATCTCCAGCGTTTCCACGCTCAGCGCCTCAGGCGAATCGTTGAATTGCACACCGCCGCAGCCGTTAAGCTGCAGGTCGATAAAGCCGGGAGCGATAAATGCGCCTGCCATATCCTGTTGCGGTAGTGCTGCATCCAGCATGGCGCGCGGGCAAACCCGATCAATAATACCGTCCGCGATAACTACCGCGTGATCGTCCAGAATGTCATAGCCGGTAAAAATCCGGCCGTTTACTAATGCGTACATTATCTCTCTCCCGGCTGCGCCAGCTGCCAACGACAGCAGGCTTCTACATCGTGCTCTCAGACGCCCTGCATATTTTCCGCTTCAAGCTCGCGGAAATATTTTACCGTTTTAACTTTCAGTTCCATTGTCGCCGGCTCATCGCATACCACAACCGCTTTTGGATGCAGCTGCAGACAGCTGATGGTCCACATATGGTTTACGTTGCCCTCTACCGCCGCCTGAAGCGCCTGCGCTTTGACGTGACCTGTAACCAGAATCATCACCTCTTCTGCATCCAGCAGCGTACCCACGCCAACGGTCAGCGCATATTTAGGTACCTGGCTGACATCGCCATCAAAAAAGCGTGAATTAGCGACACGCGTATCATGCGTCAGCGTTTTTATACGGGTACGCGATGAGAGCGAGGAGGCGGGTTCATTAAACGCGATATGACCATCATTGCCTACACCACCCATAAACAGATGGATTTTACCGAGCGCACGAATCTTCTCTTCATACTGGCGACATTCTGCGTCAATATCTTCCGCATTGCCATTCAGAAGATTGATGTTTTCTGACGGAATATCAACGTGATCGAAAAAGTTGCGATACATAAAGCTGTGATAGCTTTCCGGATGCGCTTTGGGCAGGCCGACATATTCATCCATGTTGAATGTCACGACATATTTAAAGCTGACCTGGCCTGCTTTGTGCATCTCAATCAGATGCTTGTAAGCTTCCAGCGGAGTGCCGCCCGTAGGTAACCCCAGAACAAAGGGACGCTCCGGACCTGGGTTAAAGGCGTTGATTCGGTTGACGATATGGCGGGCCGCCCATTTTCCTACCTGAGCAGGCGTAGCCAGCGGAATCAGTCTCATAGTGCACCTCGGTTAAACAGATAAAAGAATGTGCTGTAGCTGCCGTCATTAAGTGTGAACGCGGTCAGCGCGTTTATCAGCAGGCTATAGCGAAAAAGAGCGATTGATATTTTTTATCATAAAATAAGTTTGTAGCAGTGACCAGTATTAAGCGACTTATATTGGCTATTAAGGTGATAAAAGTCACAACTGGAGCGGTTTTAATTTGCGAGGCGAATTAATTTATCTTTACACTGCATCTCGCAGAGAATCGTCTTTTCAACACGCCAGGTGCCGGGATAATAAAATCAACCCGTACCAGGGGATACGCCAGTCTCATAGGGGGAGAACAAGGTGAGTATATTAGGCTATTTACAAAAAGTCGGCCGCGCGCTGATGGTGCCGGTGGCCACGCTGCCAGCCGCCGCTATCCTGATGGGGGTCGGCTACTGGATCGATCCCGACAGCTGGGGAGCAGGTAATGCGCTGGCGGCACTACTGATCAAGTCAGGCTCCGCCATTATTGACCACATGTCGGTACTGTTTGCGATTGGTGTTGCTTACGGTATGTCTAAAGATAAAGATGGCGCAGCGGCCCTGACCGGTTTTGTCGGCTTTCTTGTCGTGACCACGCTTTGTTCACCTGCTGCGGTCGCGATGATCCAGAAGATGCCGGTTGAACAGGTACCTGCGGCATTTGGCAAAATTGAAAACCAATTTGTCGGCATCATGGTGGGGATTCTTTCTGCTGAGATGTATAACCGCTTCAGCCATGTCGAGCTGCCTAAAGCGCTCTCTTTTTTCAGCGGACGTCGCCTGGTACCGATCCTGGTCTCCTTCCTGATGATTGTTGTGGCGTTTATCCTGATGTACGTCTGGCCAATAATCTTTGGCGGTCTGGTAAGCTTTGGTGAACATATTCAAAAGCTGGGGTCTGTCGGGGCAGGGGTATACGCTTTCTTTAACCGGCTGCTGATCCCGGTTGGTCTGCATCACGCGCTGAATTCCGTGTTCTGGTTTGATGTCGCGGGTATTAATGACATTCCAAAATTCCTCGGCGGCGCGCAGTCTATCGCTAACGGCAGCGGCATTCCGGGTATTACGGGTCGCTATCAGGCGGGCTTCTTCCCCATTATGATGTTTGGCCTGCCGGGTGCAGCACTGGCTATCTACCACTGTTCTCGTCCGGAAAACAGGGCAAAAGTGGGCGGTATTATGCTGGCGGCTGCTTTTGCAGCCTTCTTTACCGGCATCACCGAGCCGCTGGAATTCTCCTTTATGTTCGTGGCTCCGGTCCTCTATGTGATCCACGCGGTACTGACCGGAATTTCGGTGTTTATTGCGGCCAGCATGCAGTGGATTGCCGGCTTTGGCTTTAGCGCCGGCCTGGTAGATATGGTGCTCTCGTCGCGTAATCCACTGGCGGTGCACTGGTGGATGCTGATCCCGCAGGGCCTGGTCTTCTTCGTGATCTATTACGTGGTGTTCCGTTTTACTATCCGCAAATTCAATCTGCTGACGCCGGGCCGCGAACTGGCAGCGGATGATGAAACGGATGGTTATGATGTGAATGTTATGCAGGAAAATAGCGGGGAAACGGCGACTGAATCGCTGGCACGTCGCTATATCGCTGCCGTTGGCGGGTCTGAAAACCTGACCCATATTGACGCCTGTATCACGCGCCTGCGTCTAAACGTGAAAGATTCCGCGCAGGTCAGCGAAGGCGTGGCAAAACGTATCGGCGCGTCAGGCGTCATCCGTCTTAATAAGCAGAGCGTGCAGATTATTGTGGGTACGCAGGCGGAGAGTATCGCTACCGCGATGAAAACGGTATTGACCAAAGGCCCGGTAGCAGCCGCCAGCGCGGCGCCTGTGGCTAAACCGGTGGTGACTGCAGCTGCGCCAGCTTCTGCCGCTGCACATAAGGCGATTGCCACGCTGCTGGCACCGGTATCAGGTCACGTGGTTGCTCTGGATAATGTACCGGACGAAGCGTTCGCCAGCAAAGCGGTGGGCGATGGTCTGGCGATTCAGCCAACGGGGACGCGCGTGGTGGCACCGATTGCCGGTACCATAGTAAAAATCTTCAACACTAATCACGCCTTCTGCCTTGAAACAGAGAGCGGCGTTGAGATAGTGGTACATATGGGGCTGGACACCGTTGCGCTGGCAGGACGCGGTTTCACCCGGCTGGTGGAAGAGGGTAAACCCGTTAGCGCTGGCGAGGCGATCCTCGAGATGGATCTGGACTATCTGAATGCCCATGCGCGCTCGATGATCAGTCCGGTAGTGGTCAGCAACAGTGATGACTTCGCGGGTCTGACGCTGCTGGCAACAGGCACCGTTGTTGCCGGGGAAACGCCGCTGTATGAGGTGAAAAACTAACCCCTTAAGTCTGACTGATAAGGCAGGAAGCGATTCCTGCCTTTTTTGTTTTAAAAGCGCCAACAAACGGTTGTTTCCCTTCAGCGCTTTGTGGATCATACTCCGTTACTTCGAGGTAAAATCACCCGTTATTGTTTGAGGATTTTGAGATGAGTGAGGCTGAAGCCCGCCCAACGAACTTTATTCGTCAGATCATCGACGAAGATTTGGCGAGCGGTAAGCACAGTTCTGTGCATACCCGTTTCCCGCCAGAGCCCAATGGTTATTTGCATATTGGCCATGCAAAATCGATCTGCCTGAACTTTGGAATTGCACAGGATTATCAGGGCGAATGCAATCTGCGTTTCGATGATACCAATCCGGTTAAAGAGGATATGGAATTCGTCGAGTCGATCAAAAATGATGTGCAATGGCTGGGCTTTGAGTGGAGCGGCAACATTCGTTACTCATCCGACTATTTTGATCAGCTGTTTAGTTATGCTGTTGAGCTGATCAACAAAGGACTGGCGTACGTTGATGAACTGTCACCCGAGCAGATCCGCGAGTATCGCGGCACGCTGACGGCGCCGGGCAAAAATAGCCCGTATCGCGATCGCAGCGTTGAAGAGAACCTGGCGCTGTTCCGGAAAATGCGCGACGGTGGCTTTGAAGAGGGTAAGGCCTGTCTGCGTGCCAAAATCGATATGGCTTCCAGCTTTATCGTTATGCGCGATCCGGTACTGTACCGCATTAAGTTTGCCGAGCACCATCAGACCGGCAACAAGTGGTGCATCTACCCGATGTACGATTTCACGCACTGCATCTCCGATGCGCTGGAAGGGATCACGCATTCGCTCTGTACGCTGGAGTTTCAGGATAACCGCCGCCTGTATGACTGGGTACTGGATAACATTACCATTCCGGTGCATCCGCGGCAGTATGAGTTTTCGCGCCTGAATCTTGAGTATGCTGTGATGTCGAAGCGCAAGCTGACGCAGCTGGTGAGCGAGAAGCGGGTAGAAGGCTGGGACGATCCGCGTATGCTGACCGTTTCAGGTCTGCGCCGTCGTGGTTACAGCGCGGCATCAATCCGTGAGTTCTGCCGCCGAATCGGCATCACTAAACAGGACAATATCGTTGAGATGGCTTCGCTGGAGTCGTGCATTCGTGATGATCTCAACGAAAATGCGCCGCGTGCTATGGCCGTGCTCGATCCGCTCAAAGTCGTGATTGAAAACCTGCCAGCCGGACATGATGAGATCATCACCATGCCAAACCATCCGAACCGGCCGGAGATGGGGACGCGCGAGGTGCCTTTCAGCCGTGAAGTGTGGATTGACCGCGCGGATTTCCGTGAAGAAGCCAACAAACAGTACAAGCGTCTGGTCCTGGGTAAAGAAGTGCGCCTGCGCAACGCCTATGTGATCCGCGCTGAGCGCGTGGCAAAAGATGAGGCGGGCAACATCACCTGTATCTATGCGACCTGCGATGTGGATACGCTGAGCAAAGACCCGGCTGATGGCCGTAAAGTAAAAGGGGTGATCCACTGGGTTTCCGCGATTCATGCGCTGCCCGCTGAGTTCCGCCTCTACGATCGCCTGTTCAGCGTGCCTAACCCGGGCGCGGCAGAGGATTTTCTCGCGACGCTGAATCCGGATTCGCTGCAGATTAAGCAGGGCTTTGTGGAGCCAGGACTGCGTGAAGCGGCGGCAACCTCGCCGTATCAGTTCGAGCGCGAAGGCTATTTCTGTGCAGACAGCGTTTACTCGCAGCCATCAGCGCTGGTGTTCAACCGCACTGTAGGCCTGCGCGATACCTGGGCGAAGATCGGCAGCGAATAATAACCGCTTCCGGCATCATAAAATTATATAAGGGCGAGCTTTCGCCCTTTTTTATTATCCCCTTTTGCGTAGCGGCAACCATTTATTCTGCATTAAATAAAATCGCGCACATACCCGGGTTTACGACTTGTCTGACTTTAAAAAAATTAACGCATTTGACCGTGTTAAATCCTTTTTTTCAGGTAGGCTATGCGCACTCCGGACTTGGTCTGTGGCTAGTAAAAAGGGAAAAATAATGACAAGCCTCGCTCAGGAAGCCAAACACAGTGTTGTGGTTTTACATCAGCTCATTGAACGTATTTTTAATCATGCTGATGTCAGCACCGATACCATGGGGCTGCTGCTGTCGCACTTCCATCCTGATTTCCGGATGGTAACGCCACAGGGCAGACAACTGGATTTGAATGACGTTGAAGATCTGTTTCGCCGCCTGTGCGGACAGCGTGAAGGGATGCGCATCGCGACCAGCGAACATGCGATCATTTCTGAGCAGCAAAAAGAGGTCATCATTCAGTATCGCGAACTGCAGATAGTGAATGGCGAGAGCCACAGCCGTATTTCGCTGGCAGTGCTGGACTGCAGTACGGCAAATCCGCGCTGGCGCTACCTGCAGGAGACGCTGGTCGCCTGAATCGCAGCCACAAAAAAACCGGTGCCTGCACCGGTTTTTTTATCTTGCCGCATAGCTGACGTTATTTATCGTTATGCAGGGTTTCATCTTCACGGCAGTCACCCACTTCGCAGTGACCATACAGGTACAGGCTGTGGTTGGTGAGCTTGATACCGTGACGGGTCGCGATTTCGCGCTGGCGCGTTTCAATCGACTCATCGCTGAACTCAATTACTTTACCGCAGTCCAGGCAGATAAGATGATCGTGATGCTGCTGCTGCGTTAATTCAAAAACAGACTTGCCGCCTTCGAAGTTATGGCGGGTTACAATGCCCGCGTCATCAAACTGGTTCAGAACGCGATATACCGTGGCCAGACCAATCTCTTCGCCCATGTCGATCAGGCGTTTGTACAAATCTTCCGCGCTGACGTGATGGCACTGGGGTTCCTGAAGCACTTCCAGAATCTTTAGTCTGGGCAGCGTGACTTTCAGGCCAGCCTTTTTCAATGCGGAATTGTTGTCAGTCATGCGGATATTGTCCTGTTACTTTGCTAGTCATTTGCGGCTTAACAGCCTTGAATGTGTGGTTAACGCGCATTCTCATTTGCGTCTCATTATAGAACCGGGGCAGGCGAATAGAAACCAGGCAAATGCTAAAGAAATCACCAGAGGCGGGAATAATGCTCTTGCTGTCGCCGGCGGGATTATACAGTGCTGGGTTTCTCAGTTCACTCAGCCTCAGCCTGCTGACAGAGGAATAAGCCGTTAACCGTTGCGGGTATTCTACAGAATTGCAGAGAAAAGTTAAAAAAGCGTAGCTATTATTTTTATAGGCAATTCCGTTACCCGATGTTAACAGTACCTGAATCGGGTAACGGCAACACATTATGCCTCAATAATTTCTTTGAGCTGCAGCTCATCAAAAATCTGCTTCACCCAGCCTTCAACGCGTTCATTCGTCAGCTCTGGCTGGCGATCTTCATCAATCGCAAGTCCGAGGAAATGTTTGTCATCGGCCAGACCTTTAGACGCTTCAAAATGGTAACCTTCGACAGGCCAGTGACCCACGATGATCGCACCATTTGGCTCGATAATGTCGCGAATGGTACCCAGTGCATCACAGAAATACTCAGCATAATCTTCCTGATCGCCACAACCAAATAGCGCGACCAGTTTACCATTGAAGTCGATCTCTTCCAGCGTCGGGAAGAAGTCATCCCAGTCGCACTGCGCTTCACCATAATACCAGGTAGGAATGCCCAGCAGCAGGATATCAAACGCTTCCAGATCTTCTTTGGTGCTTTTAGCAATGTCATGCACTTCGGCGACATCTTTACCCAGTTGTTTCTGGATCATCTTTGCAATGTTTTCGGTGTTGCCGGTATCGCTGCCGAAGAAAATGCCTACGATTGCCATGGGTTAGGTAACCTCTTAAATCCTGAATGTGAGAGTAAGTCAACAGACTGTACAGATAAGCGAATGATAGCAGACCCTGAAAAAGCGCGGAACGCGCAAAGCGCAGAGTTTGTGTTCCTCTGTGCGGTCTGCATAAATTATATGAGTTTGAGCTGTGTCAGCAGCATCTGCTCAATCAGCTCGCTGCGGCTGATATTTTGCTGCTCAGCCAGCGTGTTGAGCGCGTCAACCGCTTCGCCGGACATTTTGAGCTCCACGCGCCGCAGCCCACGAACCTTATCGCGTTTAAGCTGATTGCGCTTATTAATGCGCAGCTGCTCATCGCGCGACAGCGGGCTGGTTTTCGGGCGACCCGGTCGTCGCTCGTCTGCAAAGAGATCAAGCGTGGTACGGTCTGTCTGTTCTTTTGCCATGATTTGCGAAACTGAGTGGGCGCGAACGGCGCCGCGCGATTAAACACATTATCGGCCCAGCCACCGTGTATAACCACCGTGGCAAAATTTTAGCGCGACATCATACTCCAGCGTCAGACGTGACGCCAATCTTAAACATAGTGCAGTAAGCTTTTGCTTTCAGAGCGTAAAAAAGCGTCGCACAGCACGTAATACGGCATCAGGCTTCTCTGCATGTACCCAATGTCCGGCACCGGCAATGACCTGCGCCCGCGCCTGAGGAAACTGGGCCAGCAGCCTGTCCCGATAGTGATTATCCAGATAAGGAGAGTCGCCGCCGCGAATAAACAGCGCCGGATGAGAAGAGACAGGGAGAGGTTCCCAGCCCGATATCGTTGTGTAGTTATCCCACAATACGGGCACATTGAACCGCCACTCCCCCTCAGCGAAGGACTTCAGGATAAACTGAATGATCCCCTCTTCAGGCACAAACTGCCGCATTATCGCCGCCGCTTCGCTGCGGCGCGTCACGCCTGCCGCAGTGACCGCGCGAATCGCCGCGAAAATCTCATCGTGCCGGCGCGTCTGATAGTCGACGGGAGCAATGTCAATCAGCACCAGCTTGCCAACGCGTTCAGGCGCCAGCGCACTCAATGCCATAGCGATTTTGCCCCCCATCGAGTGCCCAATCACATCAACCTGTGCTATCTGCTGTGCATCCAGCGTATCAACCATATCCTGCGCCATTGCAGCATAGCTCATGCTGTTGCTGCGCGCCGATAAACCGTGATTGCGGACATCCACCTGCAGCGTCGTCCGCGTATCGGCTACGCCACGTGCCAGCCCGCCAAGGTTATCCAGGCTGCCAAACAGACCGTGGATAAGCAAAATCGGTGCGCTGTGAGAATCAGATTGTGCAGTTTGCAGACGAGCATTCAAAATCATGGCTAAAGTTCTTACGGTTGAGAGCGTGGGTTAGGGTATCATGATTCTACCTGTCCGGGTGGCGGTCGCCAGGTATTAGGGCATATTCTGACTTTTGCCTGTAAACGTTGCCAGCGCTATCAGCTACTGCGGATTTAACTTTATAATCAATATGTCAGATCCCAGGCTCTCTGCGTGCCCGCTACCGGTAAGGGCGTTGCAGAATGCGGGATTCTGCTAGTTGCCAGACTCGTACGGAATAAGATGAAAACGATTGAAGTTGACGAAGAACTCTACCGTTATATTGCCAGCCACACGCAGCACATCGGTGAAAGCGCCTCAGACATCCTGCGTCGCATGCTGAAATTTACCGCCAGCTCGCGCGCAGCCGCTGCGCCGGCAGCTACGACCCCGGTAAAAGAGGCAGCAGCAGCCGAGCCTGAAGCGCGTCCGCAGGATCGCGTGCGAGCCATGCGCGAGCTGATGCTGTCAGATGAGTATGCCGAGCAGAAAAAAGCGGTTAACCGCTTTATGCTGATTTTGTCAACGCTCTATCGTCTCGATCCTGATGCATTTGCCGATGCTACCGCATCGCTGCAGGGGCGTACGCGCGTCTATTTTGCCGGTAATGAACATACGCTGCTGCAAAATGGCACGCATACTAAGCCTAAGCATGTGCCAGGTACGCCATACTGGGTCATCACAAACACCAATACAGGCCGTAAATGCAGCATGGTGGAACACATCATGCTGGCTATGCAGTTCCCTTCGGAGCTGACAGAGAAAGTTTGCGGCACCATTTAAACTGAAGCGTCAGGGAGAAGCGCCAATGGCCAATCACCCCCGTGCCGGGCAGCCTGCCCAGCAGAGCGATTTGATTAACGTTGCACAATTAACCTCGCAGTATTATGTCCTGAAGCCGGATGCGGCTAACCCGGACCATGCGGTGAAATTTGGCACATCTGGCCACCGCGGCAGCGCGGGACGTCACAGCTTCAATGAAGAGCATATTCTGGCTATCGCACAGGCGATCGCCGAAGAGCGTAAAAAGAACGGTATCACCGGTCCATGCTACGTGGGCAAAGATACGCACGCGCTCTCTGAACCCGCTATCCTGTCGGTACTGGAAGTACTGGCAGCGAACGGCGTGGATGTCATTGTGCAGCAGGATAATGGCTACACGCCAACGCCCGCTATCTCCAATGCCATTCTGGAGCACAACAAACGCGGCGGTGCGCAGGCTGACGGCATTGTGATCACCCCTTCGCACAACCCACCGGAAGATGGCGGCATTAAATACAATCCGCCAAACGGGGGTCCGGCTGATACTAACGTTACCAAAGTGGTAGAAGATCGTGCTAATCAGCTGATCAAAGGCGGTCTGCAGGATGTGAAACGCCTGCCGCTGGATCAGGCGTGGCAGAGCGGCCACATTGTCGAGCAGGATCTCATTCAGCCTTACGTGGAAGGGCTGGCACAGGTTATCGACTTCCCGGCGATTCAGAAAGCGGGACTGAAAATTGGCGTAGATCCGCTTGGCGGCTCCGGTATGGCTTACTGGCAGCGCATCGCTGAGCATTACAACCTCGATCTGACCATCGTCAATGACGCTATCGATCAGACGTTCCGCTTCATGCATCTGGATAAAGATGGCGTGGTGCGCATGGACTGTTCGTCAGAGTGTGCGATGGCCGGTCTGCTGGCGTATAAAGATAAGTTTGATCTCGCCTTTGGCAACGATCCCGATTACGACCGTCACGGTATCGTCACGCCAGCTGGCCTGATGAATCCTAACCATTACCTGGCTGTTGCCATTAACTATCTGTTCCAGCATCGTCCGCAGTGGGGCAGTGATGTTGCCGTCGGCAAAACGCTGGTCTCCAGCGCAATGATTGACCGCGTGGTTAATGATATCGGCCGTAAGCTGGTAGAAGTCCCGGTGGGCTTCAAGTGGTTTGTTGATGGTCTGTTTGATGGCAGCTTTGGCTTTGGCGGCGAAGAGAGCGCGGGAGCGTCCTTCCTGCGTTTTGATGGCTCAGCCTGGTCAACGGATAAAGATGGCATCATTCTCTGCCTGCTGGCCGCTGAAATCACTGCGGTGACCGGCAAAAACCCGCAGCAGCACTATGATGAACTGGCAGATCGCTTTGGCGCACCAAGCTACAATCGTCTGCAGGCATCAGCAACCTCGGCACAGAAAGCTGCGCTCTCAAAACTGTCGCCGGAGATGGTCAGCGCTGACACGCTGGCAGGCGATCCGATCACTGCACGCCTGACGGCTGCTCCGGGTAACGGCGCATCCATTGGCGGGCTGAAAGTGATGACGGAGAACGGCTGGTTTGCCGCGCGTCCGTCCGGTACTGAAGATGCGTACAAGATTTACTGTGAAAGCTTCCTTGGCGCTGAACATCGCGAGCTGATCGAGAAAGAAGCGGTGGAAATTGTCAGTGAAGTTCTGAAGAACGCCTGAGAATGAAACCGTGAAAAGGGCCGCTGCTGCGGCCCTTTTTTTATGGCATAAAACGGTAGCCGATGCCGGTTTCCGTCAGCAGGTGAGCCGGCTGCGTCGGATTGGTTTCCAGTTTCTGGCGCAGATGGCCCATATAGATGCGCAGATAGTGGCTATGCTCAACCGCATTGGGTCCCCAGACCTGATTCAGCAGCTGGCGCTGCGTCAGCACCTTGCCGGCGTTGTTCAGCAGCAGGCTGAGCAGGCGAAACTCGGTTGGCGTCAGATGCACTTCCTGACCGCTGCGGGTAATCCGGCGGGCGGACAGATCGACACAGACCTCTCCAAACAGCACGCGCGCATCGGGCTGACTGCCCTGATGACGCCGCAGTGCGACCCGCACCCTGGCCAGCAGTTCACCAATGCCAAAGGGTTTTGTCAGATAGTCATCCGCACCCGCATCCAGCGCTGCGATCTTATCCTGCTCATCGCTGCGGGCTGACAATACAATAACCGGCATAGTGCTCCACTGGCGTACTTCGCGAATGAATGCAATGCCGTCACCGTCAGGCAGGCCGAGATCGAGGATCACCAGGTCGGGCTTTCGCGTTGCCGCTTCAATCAGACCACGCTGCAGCTGTTCGGCTTCAACAATTTTGAGGCCTTCACTTTCAAGCGCCAGGCGTACAAAACGACGGATCTCTTTTTCATCTTCCACAATTAAAATGGTTGTCACGCGGGCTCCTGCGACACGGTTTTCTCTACTTTAGCAATAAACCGCAGCGGCGTCCGCGCAGGTATTTGCCACAGTAAGATAACCCGTCTTTCACACCGTTGTAACGTCATCCCGCACCCCACAATAAACGGTCAAAAAAAGTTCAGAACAGGTGGTCTGATGAGTAGCAAAAGTGTGCAGCCAGGAGTAATATTTGCGACAGATCACATTTTATAATTAACTGCTCAGGAGGAATGCGATGGATAAGTGCTATTCACTGCCAAAAATTATTATACGGCGTACGCTGGTGCTGATTGCCGGTATTACAGCGCTTCCTTTTATGCTGTTCCGCCGCGATCGTGCGCGTTTCTATAGCTATCTGCACCGTATCTGGTGTAAAACCAGCACTAAACCGGTATGGCTGGAACAGTCTGAACTGGCTGGCGGCATCTACTGGTAATGGTGACTTTCTGACTGAGGCGGACGTTTTTACCCAAAAGCGCCCGCTTTTTTTGACGAAATTTTTTTGTACACCGCCTGTCACCTCATGCCATTCGCTGCCATTTACGCTACACTTAAACCTCTACAAGATTTTGGAGGTTGTACAAGTATGAGCGAGAAAATTCCTGTCGGCATCAGTGCCTGCCTGCTCGGGGATAACGTCCGATTTGATGGCGGCCACAAGCGTTTTGCCTTTGCAACGGACGAACTCGCGCAATTTGTGCGCTATGAGCCCGTCTGTCCTGAGATGGCTATTGGTCTGCCTACACCGCGGCCGGCGTTAAGGCTGGTAAAACAGGGCGACGACCAGATTCATATCTGCTTCAGCAAAGATGACAATGAAGAAGTGACCAGTGAAATGCGCAGCTGGTCAGCCGAGCGCGTTAAATCGCTGCACCATCTTTGCGGCTATATTCTTTGCGCCAAATCACCCAGCTGCGGTCTGGAGCGGGTGCGCGTTTACGATCCTGCCACCAATAACAACCGTAAATCAGGTATCGGCATCTTTACGTCTTTTCTGCAGCAGGAGATGCCCTGGCTGCCGCTGGAAGAGGATGGACGCCTGCACGATCCGGTTCTGCGGGAAAATTTTACCGGGCGCGTGTTTGCGCTGCATGAGTTCAATGAAATGTGGCGTAGCGGGTTAACACGGCACAAACTGATCGCCTTTCACAGTCGCTACAAACTGCTGCTGTTGTCGCATGCACAGGACGCCTATCGCGAACTGGGACGCTTCGTTGCCGCTATGGATAAGTGGGCGTCGCTGGAAGAGTATGCCTTTGAGTACCGTAATCGTTTGATGCAGCTGATGTCGCATCGGGCCTCGCGACGCAATCACACCAACGTGCTGATGCATGTGCAGGGCTATTTCCGGCCAAAACTCAGCTCTCCTCAGCGTCAGGAACTGGCACAGCTGATCGATCGCTATCGCTGTGGCGTTCAGCCGCTGCTGGCACCCATCACCATGCTGAAACATTACATGGCTGAGTATCCGCACCCCTGGCTGGCACAGCAGCGCTATTTTGATCCCTACCCTGAAGCGTTGCGTCTGCGTTACGGACAATAAGGACGAGGCACCATGACCACACACCTGCTCTGGCTGCGCAACGATCTGCGTATTAACGATAACAGCGCGCTGGCAGCAGCGTGTCATGACAGAGAGGCTGACGTGCTGGCGCTGTTTATCGCTACGCCGAAACAGTGGCAACAGCACAGCATGTCTGCAAAACAGGCCACATTTATTCACCAGAATCTGTGTGAGCTGCAGCAGGCGCTGGCGGAGCGCGGCATCCCGCTGCATTTTCATCAGTGCGATGATTTTGCGGCTTCGGTCGACTACCTGCGCGACTTCTGCAAAACGCACCGTGTGGATGCGCTGTTTTATAACTATCAGTATGAAATCAATGAGCGTGAACGCGATGCTGCGGCAGAAAAGCAGCTGGATGAGCAGGGCGTTACCTGTCAGGGATTTGATGACAGCCTGCTGCTGCCGCCCGGCAGTGTGCAGACCGGAAACAACACTACGTTTAAAGTTTTTACGCCGTTCAGCAAAGCGTTTCTCAAACGGCTGCAGCAGGGATTGCCGGAGTGCCATAAGGCCCCTGAAGCACGCAGGGGGGCGCCGCTGAAAAGCACGAAAAAAATCCCCGCCTTTGATTATCCGGCTGAAGAACCCGATGAAAAGCTGTTTCCGGCTGGCGAACCGGCGGCGTTAAAACGCCTGCGCGCGTTTGCCAGACAGCCGGTAGTGGATTATCCGTCAGAGCGTGACGCGCCCGCCAGCGACGGCACCAGCCAGCTGTCAGCCTATCTTTCAACCGGCGTACTCTCACCCCGTCAGTGCCTGCATCGGATCGTGACAGAGCATGCCGATGCGCTGAAAGGGGGGAAGGCGTTTACCTGGATCAATGAACTGATCTGGCGGGAATTTTATCGCCATCTGATTGTAGCCTACCCGGCGCTCTGCAAGCATCAGCCGTTTATCGACTGGACCCATCACGTCAGCTGGCAGAAAGAGAGTACTCACTTCGACGCCTGGAAAGCGGGTAAAACCGGCTTTCCGATTGTTGATGCAGGCATGCGCCAGATGAACAGCATTGGCTGGATGCATAACCGGCTGCGCATGATCACTGCCAGCTTCCTGGTGAAAGATCTGCTTATCGACTGGCGGCAGGGCGAGCGCTACTTCATGGAACAGCTGATTGACGGTGATTTTGCTGCCAACAACGGCGGCTGGCAGTGGGCGGCTTCCACCGGCACCGATGCCGTGCCCTATTTCCGCATCTTTAATCCGACTACGCAGGGTGAACGGTTCGATAAGCAGGGCACGTTTATCCGGCAGTGGCTGCCGGAGCTGAAAGAGGTGCCTGACAGTGATATTCATCAGCCGCACGTCTGGGCGAAGAAAAACAACAGGAAGCTCGATTATCCTCTGCCAATCGTGGAACATAAGGCGGCACGCAAAAAAACATTAGACGCTTTTGAACGCGCACGCGGCGCGGCCTGAGGCGCTTACGGAGCTTTTATGAATAACTTTGAGCTGGAACAGATCGTTAACCAGCAGCTAAACAGCAGCGCGTTTAGCGACTACGCGCCAAATGGACTGCAGGTAGAAGGGCGCAGTGAAATCAGGACCGTTATTACCGGCGTCACGGCTTGCCAGGCGCTGCTGGATGAAGCGGTAACGCGCAACGCAGATGCGGTTCTGGTGCACCACGGCTATTTCTGGAAGAGCGAAACGCCGGTGATAAAAGGCATGAAGCGACAGCGTCTGCGCACGCTGCTGGCGAACGATATTAATCTGTATGGCTGGCATCTGCCGCTGGATGCGCACCCGCAGCTGGGAAACAATGCGCAGCTGGCGCGTCTGTTTGATATTGATGTCAAAGGCGAAATCCAGCCGCTGGTGCCCTGGGGTGAACTGCGCACACCGCTCAGCGGCAGCGATCTGGCAGATAAAATCACGCAGCGCCTGGGCCGCACACCGCTGCACTGTGGTGATAATGCACCCGCGCTGATTAAACGCGTGGCCTGGTGCAGCGGCGGGGGGCAGGGATTCATCGACAGCGCCGCCGCCGCCGGGGTGGACGCGTTTATTACGGGTGAGGTCTCTGAGCAGACCATTCACAGCGCGCGCGAACAGGGGCTGCATTTTTTTGCTGCCGGTCATCATGCTACCGAGCGCGGCGGCATTAAAGCGCTGGGCGAGTGGCTGGCGCAGCAGCACCACCTTGATGTTACCTTTATCGATATCAATAATCCTGCCTGAGTTTCTCTCTCTGCGCCCGCTCGCCGGGCGCAAACTGGTTGACACATCTCCGCCACTTTTGCATAACCTATTGAACCTGAGCAGCTATGTGAAAGGTTTATCGCGCCGCGGTATGTCTGGCGGCGCGCGTTATTCACGATCGGGAGGTGGGTTTTGCAACGAGCACGTTGTTATTTACTGGGAGAGCGGGCGGTTGTGCTGGAACTGGCGCCGCCGGTTTCGCTCGCCAGTCAGCAGCGCATCTGGGGATTGTGTCAGCAGCTGCAGCAGTATGAACAGGTGCAGGAGGTGATCCCCGGTATGAACAACCTCACGCTGATACTGCGCGAGACACAAACCGATGCGCAGGACGCCATTGAGCGTCTGCAGCGCTGGTGGGAAGAGAGCGAAGAGCGGCCGCAGGAGGATCCCCGGCTGATTGAGATCCCGGTAGTGTATGGGGGCAGCGCCGGACCCGATCTGCCAGAGGTTGCAGAGCGCGCCGGGCTGACACCGCCGCAGGTGGTAGAGCTGCACAGCAGCGCGGATTACATTGTCTATTTTATCGGCTTTCAGCCCGGTTTTCCCTATCTGGGAGGCCTGGATACGCGACTGCACACGCCGCGGCGCGCAGAGCCCCGCGTGGTTGTTCCTGCGGGGTCCGTCGGGATTGGCGGCAGCCAAACCGGCATCTATCCGCTGGCTGCACCCGGCGGCTGGCAGCTGATTGGCCATACGCCACTCAGCCTGTTCGATCCGCAGCAGCAGCCGCCCACACTAATGCGTCCCGGCGATCGCGTACGGTTTGTGCCGCAGAAGGAGGGCATATGCTGAACATTTTACGCGCCGGATTAATGACATCGGTACAGGATCGCGGACGTCATGGCTGGCGTCAGCTGGGCGTCAGCCTGAGCGGCGCACTGGATGAGCCTTCCATGCGTACGGCAAATATGCTGGTGGGTAACAGCGAAAACAGTGCGGTGCTGGAGATTGTGCTGGGCCAGTTCAAAGCGGAATTTCAGCGCGATGGCTGGTTTGCGCTCACGGGCGCGGCCTGCAACGCGGAGCTGGATGGCAAGCCGGTCTGGACCGGATGGCGCCTGCCGGTGCGGCGCGGTCAGGTCCTTACGCTATCCATGCCAACCCGCGGCATGCGCAGTTATCTGGCGGTAAACGGCGGGTTTGCGGTAGCAGAAATGCTGGGCTCGCACAGCACCGATCTGAAAGCTGCGTTTGGCGGCTGGCAGGGCCGCAAGTTACAGGATGGCGATCGCCTGCCGCTGGGCGAGCCGACCCGCCGCTTCAGCCAGCCGGCGGGCGTGCGGCAGCTGCTGTGGGGTAACCGCATTCGTGCGCTGCCGGGACCGGAATACAGCGAATTCACCCATGATGCGCAGGAAGCATTCTGGCGTAATCCGTGGAAACTCAGTCCGCAGAGTAATCGCATGGGATACCGCCTGCAGGGCGACAGCCTGCAGCGTACCGCCACGCGCGATCTGCTTTCGCATGGCCTGGTGCCTGGCGTGGTCCAGGTGCCGCCAAACGGTCAGCCCATTGTGCTGATGGCAGATGCACAGACCACCGGCGGTTATCCGCGTATCGCCTGCATCATTGAGGCAGATATTTATCAGCTGGCGCAAATCCGGCTCGGCGAACCGATTCACTTTATTCCGTGCACGCTGGAGGAGGCGCTGCTGGCAAAACAGCAGCAGCAGCGCGCGCTGGATCAGATAGCCTGGGGGCTTACGCATGAAAATTGATCTCAATGCCGATCTTGGCGAAGGCAGCAGCAGCGATCGGGAACTGCTGTCGCTGGTAAGCTCTGCCAATATCGCCTGCGGTTTTCACGCCGGTGATGCGCAAACCATGCTGCAGTCGGTACGCTGGGCCAATGCGTCAGGGGTAGCAATCGGCGCTCATCCGGGCTTTCCCGATCGCGAGAACTTTGGCCGCACGGCGATGCAGCTGCCACCGGAGACCGTTTATGCCCAGATGATTTATCAGACTGGCGCGCTGAAAAGTATCACGGAAAGTGAAGGCGCGCGGCTGATCCACGTTAAGCCGCACGGCATGCTTTACAATCAGGCCGCCACCGATCCGCAGCTCGCTGACGCGATTGCCCGGGCAGTGCGGGCGGTGGATGCCCGACTTATTCTGGTTGGCCTGGCGGGCAGCGAACTGATTGCGGCAGGTGCGCGGTACGGCCTGCGTACCCGTGAAGAGGTGTTTGCCGATCGGGGCTATCTGGCGAGCGGGGCGCTGGTGCCGCGCAGCCAGCCAGGTGCACTGATTGACGATGCCGATCAGGCGCTGGCGCAGACGCTGACGATGGTAAAGCAGCAGCAGGTAAAAAGCGTGAGCGGTGAGTGGGTCGCCGTCAATGCGGAGACGGTCTGCCTGCATGGCGATGGCGCGCACGCGCTGCAGTTTGCCCGCACGCTGCGCGCCGCGTTTGCGGCTGAGCAGATTGCCGTCAGCAGTGTATAACTCTCCCTTTTTTGCCCGGCACGCTGTTGCCGGGCTTTTTGTTTTCAGTGAGGAAAATCATGGAGAACGTTGTTAACCTCTGGCCCCTGCTGGGGATCCTGGCCATCATTATCGGCTTTTTATTGCGCTTCAACCCGGTGCTGGTGGTCATTGTCGCAGGCTTTGTCACTGGCCTGGCGGCGCAGATGCCGCTCGGCGACATTCTGGAAAAGCTCGGTTCCGGCTTTCTGAATACGCGCAACCTGCCGCTGATCCTGCTGCTGCCGCTGGCGGTTATCGGTCTGCTGGAACGCCACGGACTGAAAGAGCGTGCGCAGAGCTGGATTGCGCAGATCAAAACCGCGACCGCCGGCCGTCTGCTCATCGTCTACCTGTTTGTGCGTGAAGCAACCGCCGCGCTGGGGCTGACCAGTCTGGGCGGCCATCCACAGATGGTACGTCCGCTGCTGGCACCGATGGCAGAAGGTGCGACGGAAAACCGCTACGGTGAAGTTTCACCTGAAATACGTCACCGGCTGCGCGCCATGTCCGCCGCAACAGATAACGTCGGCCTTTTCTTTGGTGAGGATATCTTTGTCGCGTTTGGCGCCATTATCTTTATGCATAACTTCATGCAGGAATCAGCCGGTATTACCACCGAGCCGCTGCATATTGCGCTGTGGGGGATCCCGACCGCGCTGTGCGCCTTTCTTATCCACTCGGCTCGTCTGATACGGCTGGATCGCCAGCTGTCGCGTGAGCTGGGTGCGCTGAATCAGCAGGCGCTGCACGCCAGGGAGGAGAAGTAATGTTTCAGCAACAATATCTGATGTGGCTGGCAGGGGCGATTCTGCTGGTGGTGGCGCTGCTCTCCTGGGGAGACCGCGCTAATCCGCGTCGTCTGACCACCGGTCTCTTCTGGGCGCTCTACGGCCTGATTTTTCTGATTGGTGATGGCGCATATCAGCTGGCAGGGCAGTGGGCCGGCGACGCTGAGCTGGGCCGCCGCTGGCTGCATATTGCCACCGGGGTGGTCGTGGTTGTGATGGCGCTGATCGCCGGCTGCGGTGGTGTTCGCCTCGGACGCTATCATCAGCGCACGGATGCAGAAAAACAGGCCAGCGCCAGGCGTCTGGGAAATAAACTGTTCTTACCCGCCCTGGCGATACCGCTGGTTACGGTGATTGGCGTACTGGCGTTTAATCATATTCCCGGCCTGCAGGAGCAGGTGTTTGGCGCGGGCAACCACGCCACGCTGGTGACGCTGTTTTCAATGATGGTGGGCTGTATTCTGGGCTGGCTGATTGCGCTGGCGTTTACGCGGGAAAAGCCGCTGCAGTCGATGCAGGAGACACGCCGTCTGCTGGATGCGGTAGGCTGGGCATTTATTCTGCCGCAGATCCTTGCCACGCTGGGATTGCTGTTTACCAGCGCCGGTGTCGGCAGTGCGATTTCACACCTCACTGAACACTACCTGGCGGTGGATAACCGGCTGATTGCGGTGACGGTCTATGCCGGAGGAATGGCGCTGCTGACGATGGTAATGGGCAACGCCTTTGCCGCCTTCCCGATTGTAACTGCCGGCGTCGGCATCCCGATTCTGGTGCTGCAGCATGGCGGTAACCCGGCCGTCATGGCGGCGATCGGCATGTTCTCCGGCTACTGCGGTACGCTGATGACCCCGATGGCGGCAAACTTCAATATCGTACCGGCGCGCCTGCTGGAGCTGCCGGATCGTAATGCGGTGATCAAGGCTCAGGTTCCAACCGGTGTACTACTCTTGTTAGTGAATATTTTCCTGCTCTACTTCCTGATGTTTCTGTGAGGCAGTAATGAAAACGGTGTTGTTAACGGCTTTTGAGCCGTTTGGCGGTGAGCGTCTCAATCCTTCCTGGGAGGCGGTACGCGACTTTGACGGCAAAACGCTGGCTGGCGTGAAAGTGGTGGTACGCCAGCTGCCGGTGGTGTTTGCAACCTGTGGTGCCGTGCTGACTGACGCGCTGACCACCCTGCAGCCCGACGGCATTCTTTGCGTGGGGCAGGCGGGCGGGCGCTGCGATATTACGCTGGAGCGGGTGGCGATCAATATTCACGATGCGCGTATTCCCGATAACCAGCAGCAGCAGCCGGTGGATGAGCCGGTTGTGGCAGACGGGCCGGCGGCCTACTTCGCCACGCTGCCCATTAAAGCGATAGTTGCCTCGCTGCGGGAGGCGGGCATTCCCGCCTCGGTTTCGCAAACGGCCGGGACCTTTACCTGTAACAGCGTGATGTACTCTCTGCTGCACTGGCTGCATACCCATGGCAACCCGGCACGCGGCGGGTTTATGCATATTCCATGGATGCCGCAGCAGGCAGTGAACCATCCTGGCGCACCCAGCATGTCCGTGAGCAGTGTGACACAGGCACTGGAAATCGCCATTCAGGTCATGATGAGCACCCAGGACGATATCCGCGTTGCGGGTGGCGCAACACACTAATCAGGAGTTTGTATGCCAGAGGGACCGGAGATCCGTCGGGCGGCGGATCAGCTGGAAGCCGCCATCGTGGGCAAACCGCTTACCGATGTGTGGTTTGCTTTTCCATCGTTAAAAACCTATGAGCCCGCTCTGCTGGGCGAAACGGTTAACGCTATTGAAACGCGCGGTAAGGCGCTGCTGACCCATTTCTCCAATGGCCTGACGCTCTATAGTCACAATCAGCTCTATGGCGTCTGGCGGGTGGTTGCCGCGGGTACGCAGCCCGCTACCACTCGTCAGCTGCGGGTACGGCTGGAGAGCGCTGATAAAGCGATTTTGCTGTACAGCGCGTCTGATATTGAACTGCTGAATGCGGACACGCTCGGTGCACATCCGTTTCTGCAGCGCGTCGGGCCGGATGTGCTGGATGCCACGCTGACCGTCGCGGAGGTGCGCGAGCGCCTGCTGTCGCCACGGTTCCGGCGCCGGCAGTTCAGTGGACTGCTGCTTGACCAGGCTTTTCTCGCCGGGCTGGGCAACTATCTGCGGGTGGAGATCCTGTGGCATGCCGGCCTGCGTGCGCAGCACCGGGCGCAGGATCTAGATGACGCGCAGCTCGACAGGCTCAGTGAAGCGCTGCTGGCAATCCCGCGTCTCTCCTACAAAATGCGCGGCAGTATGAAAAAGTACCATGAAGAGGCGGCATTTCGCTTTGAAGTCTTTCACCGGCAGGGCAAAAAGTGCCGGCGCTGCGGTACCCTGATTGAGAAAGGCGTGCTCTCGTCACGCCCTTTTTACTGGTGTCCGGGGTGCCAGCTATAACCTGCTATGGGCAGATTACAGGCAAAAGAAAAGGGCAGAGAATTCTGCCCTTTTTTGTTTAACGCCGGCGCTTATTTTTTCAGCGCTGACTCAAACGGACGTTCGGTATAACCGGTATAGAGCTGACGCGGACGGGCAATTTTCATGCCTTCATCGTGCATCTCTTTCCAGTGCGCAATCCAGCCAACGGTACGCGCCATCGCAAAGATCACGGTAAACATTGAAGAAGGGATACCCATCGCTTTCAGAATGATGCCGGAGTAGAAATCGACGTTTGGATAGAGTTTACGCTCAATAAAGTAGGGGTCATTCAGCGCAATGTGTTCCAGCTCCATCGCCACTTCCAGCAGGTCATCTTTCATGCCCAGCTCATTGAGCACTTCATGACAGGTCTCACGCATCACGGTTGCGCGCGGATCGTAGTTCTTGTAAACGCGGTGACCAAAGCCCATCAGACGGAACGAGTCATTCTTATCTTTGGCGCGACGTACAAACTCCGGAATGTGCTCTACGCTGCTGATCTCTTCCAGCATACGCAGCGTGGCTTCGTTGGCGCCACCGTGTGCAGGTCCCCAGAGTGAAGCGATACCTGCCGCAATACAGGCGAACGGGTTAGCCCCGGATGACCCTGCGGTACGGACGGTAGAGGTAGAGGCGTTCTGCTCGTGATCGGCGTGCAGGATCAGAATACGATCCATTGCGCGCTCCAGCACCGGGTTCACTTTGTACTCTTCACACGGTGTGGCAAACATCATATGCAGGAAGTTGCCGGCATAAGAGAGATCATTACGCGGATAAACAAAAGGCTGACCAATAGAATATTTGTAACACATGGCTGCCATGGTAGGCATCTTCGACAGCAGGCGGAACGCAGCGATTTCGCGATGGCGCTCATTGTTTACATCCAGCGAGTCGTGATAGAACGCTGCCAGCGCACCGGTTACGCCGCACATCACGGCCATCGGATGTGAGTCACGACGGAAACCGTGGAACAGACGGGTGATCTGCTCATGGATCATAGTGTGGCGGGTAACGGTAGTGCAGAACTCTTTGAACTGCTCCTGAGTAGGCGCTTCGCCGTACAGCAGGATGTAGCAGACTTCCAGGTAATTTGAGTGGGTTGCCAGCTGATCAATCGGGAAACCGCGATGCAGCAGAATACCTTCATCACCATCAATAAACGTTATTTTGGATTCGCACGACGCGGTAGAGGTAAAACCGGGGTCAAATGTAAACAGGCCTTGTGAGCCAAGGGCGCGGACGTCAACAACATCTTGTCCCAGCGTGCCTTGCATCACATCCAGTTCAAGAGTGCTGTTGTCTTGTAGGGTCAGCGTCACTTTTTTATCTGTCATTTTTCGTCTCCATAGCGCCTGGGTAGGTAAGGATCTTTAGACACCAGAATAGTTCGCATGTTGCGTAACACCACTCGCTTCAGATTATCACCTGGCAATAACCTGCACGTAATGAGGTTACGCAGTACAAAGGCATCCGGGGCAAGGATATTCGGACATGACATGGCGCTTATTGCAGATGTTAAAGATCCTGTCACGACATAACTTCTTGGTAACCAATAACCTGACGGTTTATGTTGCTCGTTAGGGCAATGTTACATAACTTGAGCTTAGGGGAAAGTGTATCCCCATAACTTTTGTGCATCATAGGGCTTTAGTGCGATTGTTTGTAACTGAAATGTTGATCTATTGTCAAATCAGATAATTAAAAATGTATATTTTGTGAAAATCGTGACAGTGATCACTGTTCAGCTTAAATGTGACCAAACAGATTGTAGGGGAATTGTAATCAGAATGTGATCGTCCTATACTGCCGCCAGGTCTCCGGAATACCCTGACACCAGGAGTCACCCAGCGTTTTACCCGCTTCACTTAACACTGGATGTTGCTATTTTGGTGGCGGTTGTAGTCTGAACACGCTCAGTGCTCTGCTGCAACTCAGGACCGGAGGAAGCAAAATAAAAAAGAGCTGTGTGGGCAAAACCGTGAAAAAACAAAGACCTGTTAACTTGGATCTCACGACGATCCGGTTTCCCGTTACTGCAATATCGTCCATTCTCCACCGCGTCTCCGGCGTGATTACGTTTGTCGCTCTCGGAATTCTGCTCTGGTTACTGGGTCTCTCTCTCTCCTCTCCCGAAGGTTTTCAGCAGGCGGCGTCCATCATGGATAGCTTCTTTGCCAAATTCATCATGTGGGGCATTCTGACTGCGCTGGCGTATCATGCGGCAAGCGGTATCCGTCATATGCTGGCTGATTTTGGCTTTACCGCAGAGACCCTGCAGGTGGGAACCCGTACCGCGCAGGCGGTTTTTGTTATCACTGTCGTGCTCTCAATTCTGGCTGGAGTCCTCGTATGGTAAGCAATGCTTCTGCTTTAGGACGCAACGGTATCCACGACTGGCTTCTGGTCCGTGCTTCCGCAATCCTGATTACGCTCTACATCATCTATCTACTCGGTTTCGTCGTAATGACCGATACGCTGACCTATGATGTCTGGCGCAGCTTTTTCGCCTCCTCCTTCACCAAAGTGTTTACGCTGCTGACCCTGTTCTCCATTCTGGTTCATGGCTGGATCGGTATGTGGCAGGTGCTGACTGACTACGTGAAAGCGCTGGCGCCGCGTTTGTTGCTGCAGCTGGTTATTGTGGTCGCGCTGTTGTCGTATGCCGTTTATGGCACTGTTGTTGTGTGGGGTGTGTAAATGAATTTGCCAGTCAGAGAATTTGATGCCGTGGTGATCGGCGCAGGCGGCGCGGGTATGCGCGCGGCACTGCAAATCTCCCAGTCGGGCCAGAGCTGTGCCCTGTTATCAAAAGTTTTTCCAACCCGTTCCCATACTGTATCGGCGCAGGGCGGCATTACCGTTGCGCTGGGTAACACCCATGAGGATAACTGGGAATGGCACATGTACGATACCGTTAAAGGCTCCGACTACATCGGGGACCAGGACGCGATCGAATATATGTGTAAAACCGGTCCGGAAGCGATCCTGGAACTGGAGCATATGGGCCTGCCGTTCTCCCGTTTAGACGATGGCCGCGTTTATCAGCGTCCGTTTGGTGGCCAGTCAAAAAACTTTGGCGGCGAGCAGGCAGCACGTACCGCTGCTGCGGCTGACCGTACAGGTCACGCCCTGCTGCATACGCTGTATCAGCAGAACCTGAAAAACAAAACCACTATCTTCTCCGAATGGTATGCGCTGGATCTGGTGAAAAACGCAGATGGCGCGATTGTGGGTTGTACCGCTATCTGCATTGAAACCGGTGAAACCGTCTACTTCAAAGCCAAAGCGACTATTCTGGCAACCGGCGGCGCGGGACGTATCTACCAGTCCACCACTAACGCCCATATCAATACCGGCGACGGCGTCGGCATGGCAATTCGTGCGGGTGTTCCGATGCAGGATATGGAGATGTGGCAGTTCCACCCGACCGGCATTGCTGGCGCGGGCGTACTCGTCACCGAAGGCTGTCGCGGTGAGGGCGGTTACCTGCTGAATAAACATGGCGAACGCTTCATGGAGCGCTATGCGCCTAATGCCAAAGATCTGGCAGGCCGTGATGTTGTTGCGCGTTCAATGATGGTTGAGATCCGTGAAGGTCGCGGCTGCGATGGCCCGTGGGGTCCGCATATCAAACTGAAGCTCGATCATCTCGGGGCTGAGGTGCTTGAGTCGCGCCTGCCTGGCATTCTTGAGCTGTCGCGCACCTTTGCGCATGTCGATCCGGTTAAAGAGCCGATTCCGGTCATTCCAACCTGTCACTACATGATGGGCGGTATTCCGACCCGCGTCACCGGACAGGCGCTGCGCGTGAATGAACAGGGCGAAGATGAAGTGATCCCGGGCCTGTTTGCGGTTGGCGAGATCGCCTGCGTATCGGTGCACGGGGCTAACCGTCTGGGCGGTAACTCACTGCTGGATCTGGTGGTATTTGGCCGTGCGGCAGGGGTACACCTGATGGAGTGTATCGCTGAGCAGGGCGAGCTGCGTGACGCCACGACGGAAGAGATTGATGCGGCTATGGCGCGCTTTAATCGCTGGGAAAACAACACTACGGGTGAAGATCCGGTTGAAATCCGCAAAGCGCTGCAGCGCTGCATGCAGAATAACTTCTCGGTGTTCCGCGAAGGTGATGCCATGCGCGAAGGCCTGGCGGAGCTGAAAGCGATTCGCGAGCGTCTGAAGAGTGCGCGTCTGGATGACCGCTCACCCGATTTCAATACGCAGCGTATCGAATGTCTGGAGCTGGATAACCTGATGGAAACCGCTTATGCAACAGCGGTTGCTGCAAATTTCCGCACCGAAAGCCGTGGCGCACATAGCCGCTTCGACTATCCGGAGCGTGATGATGCAAACTGGCTGTGTCACAGTCTCTATGTTCCGCAAACGGAAAGCATGACGCGCCGTGAGGTGAACATGCAGCCGAAACTGCGCGCGGCCTTCCCGCCGAAAGCGCGTACTTATTAATTGCGGAGGTCATGATGAAACTCGAATTTTCAATCTACCGTTATAACCCGGACGTCGATGACAAGCCGCGCATGCAGGATTACACCCTGGAGTCGGAAGACGGGCGCGACATGATGCTGCTGGATGCGCTGATTCGTCTGAAAGAGCAGGATCCAACGCTGGCGTTTCGTCGCTCGTGCCGCGAAGGGGTCTGCGGCTCAGATGGTCTGAACATGAACGGCAAAAATGGTCTGGCCTGCATTACCCCGGTCTCAGCACTGGGCAACGGCAGTAAAAAGATCGTGATTCGCCCGCTGCCAGGCCTGCCGGTCGTGCGCGATCTGGTGGTCGACATGAGCCAGTTCTATACGCAGTATGAGAAAATCAAACCGTTCCTGCTGAACAACGGTGAGAACCCGCCGGCGCGTGAGCATCTGCAGAGCCCGGCGGAGCGCGAGCACCTTGATGGCCTGTATGAGTGTATTCTCTGCGCCTGCTGCTCAACCTCCTGCCCGTCGTTCTGGTGGAACCCGGATAAATTTATCGGTCCGGCCGGCCTGCTGGCTGCTTATCGCTTCCTGATTGACAGCCGCGACACGGAAACGGATGCGCGTCTCGACAATCTGAGTGATGCTTTCAGCGTATTCCGCTGTCACAGCATTATGAACTGTGTGAGCGTGTGTCCGAAAGGGTTGAACCCAACGCGCGCCATCGGCCATATTAAGTCGATGCTGCTGCAGCGCGGGGCGTAAAGCTAAGAAGTCCTGCCGGGAACCCAGGTTCCCGGCAGCGTATGGAAGCCTCTATAAGCGCGGTGCTGACCACGCTTATAAAGGTTCCCTTACGGGCCCGGCGCCGGTAGCGCACAGGTTCGTATCGCTGAACTCACTACGGCAAGCCGTGAAAGCGGCAACAAATGAAACCTCATAAAAAGCAGCTTGATGCTTAAGGGATCACAATGCAGAACAGCGCGATGAAACCCTGGCTGGACTCCTCCTGGCTGGCCGGCGCGAACCAGTCTTACATAGAGCAACTCTATGAGGATTTCCTGACCGATCCTGACTCTGTTGATGAAGTGTGGCGCGACCTGTTCCAGCAGTTGCCAGGTACCGGCGTAAAACCAGAGCAGTTCCACTCCACGACGCGTGACTATTTCCGCCGGCTGGCGAAGGATGCCACCCGCTACACCTCTACCGTTACCGATCCGGCCGCTAACTCCAAACAGGTTAAAGTCCTGCAGCTGATTAACGCGTTCCGTTTCCGCGGCCATCAGCACGCCAATCTTGATCCGCTTGGCCTGTGGAAACAGGATATCGTGGCGGATCTCGATCCGGCCTTTCACGACCTGACCGACGCCGATTTTCAGGAAAGCTTCAACGTAGGCTCATTTGCTATTGGCAAAGAGACGATGAAGCTGGCCGATCTCTACGCCGCGCTGCAGCAGACCTACTGCGGATCGATTGGTGCAGAGTATATGCACATCAACAACACTGAAGAGAAACGCTGGATCCAGCAGCGTCTTGAGTCAGTGGCGGGACAGGCCTCATTCAGCGCGGAAGAGAAAAAAGGCTTCCTGAAAGAGCTAACCGCAGCCGAAGGGCTGGAAAAATATCTTGGGGCCAAATTCCCCGGTGCCAAACGCTTCTCACTGGAAGGTGGTGATGCGCTGGTGCCAATGCTGCGTGAGATGATTCGCCACGCCGGCAAAAGCGGCACGCGTGAAGTGGTGCTGGGTATGGCGCACCGCGGACGTCTGAACGTGCTGATCAACGTACTGGGCAAAAAGCCGCAGGATCTGTTTGATGAGTTCGCCGGCAAGCACAAAGAACATTTGGGTACCGGTGATGTGAAGTACCACATGGGTTTCTCCTCTGATGTGGAAACGGAAGGGGGCCTGGTGCATCTGGCACTGGCGTTTAACCCGTCGCATCTGGAGATTGTCAGCCCGGTTGTCATGGGTTCCGTACGCGCACGCCTCGATCGTCTGGCTGAGCCGGGCAGTAACAAAGTTCTGCCTATCACCATTCACGGTGACGCAGCGGTCATTGGCCAGGGCGTGGTACAGGAAACCCTGAACATGTCGCAGGCGCGTGGTTATGAAGTGGGCGGTACGGTGCGTATCGTCATCAATAACCAGGTCGGTTTTACAACGTCGAACCCGAAAGATGCGCGCTCCACGCCTTACTGTACTGATATCGGTAAGATGGTGCTGGCGCCGATTTTCCACGTTAACGCAGACGATCCGGAAGCCGTTGCATTCGTTACCCGTCTGGCGCTCGACTACCGCAATACCTTTAAGCGCGATGTCTTTATCGATCTGGTCTGCTATCGCCGTCACGGCCATAACGAAGCGGATGAGCCAAGTGCGACCCAGCCGCTGATGTATCAGAAAATCAAAAAGCATCCGACGCCGCGTAAACTTTACGCCGATCAGTTGCAGAGCCAGGGCGTGGCTTCACAGGAAGATGCGACCGAACTGGTTAACCTCTATCGCGATGCGCTGGATGCCGGTGAGTGCGTGGTGCCGGAATGGCGTCCGATGAGCCTGCACTCCTTTACCTGGTCACCTTATCTTAACCACGAGTGGGATGAGAGCTATCCGGAAACGGTTGAACTGAAACGTCTGCAGGAGCTGGCGCGCCGTATCAGCACGGTTCCGGAAGCGGTTGAAGTGCAGTCGCGCGTGGCCAAAATTTATAACGATCGCAAAGAGATGGCGGAAGGCAACAAGCCGTTTGACTGGGGTGGTGCAGAGAATCTGGCCTACGCTACGCTGGTGGATGAAGGCATTCCGGTGCGCCTCTCCGGCGAAGACTCCGGACGCGGTACTTTCTTCCACCGCCATGCGGTGATCCACAATCAGCTCAATGGTTCTACCTATACGCCACTGCACCATATTCATAATGGTCAGGGTCAGTTCAAGGTGTGGGACTCCGTGCTGTCAGAAGAGGCAGTCCTGGCGTTTGAATATGGCTACGCCACCGCGGAGCCGCGTGTGCTGACCATCTGGGAAGCGCAGTTTGGCGACTTCGCCAACGGTGCACAGGTCGTTATCGATCAGTTCATCAGCTCGGGCGAGCAGAAGTGGGGCCGTATGTGTGGCTTGGTCATGCTGCTGCCGCACGGCTATGAAGGCCAGGGTCCGGAACACTCCTCAGCACGCCTGGAGCGTTATCTGCAGCTCTGCGCTGAACAGAATATGCAGGTTTGCGTGCCATCCACACCGGCTCAGGTTTACCACATGCTGCGTCGTCAGGCGCTGCGCGGTATGCGCCGTCCGCTGATTGTGATGTCACCGAAGTCGCTGCTGCGTCATCCACTGGCGATCTCCAGTCTGGACGATCTGGCAAACGGCAGCTTCCAGCCAGCGATTGGCGAGATCGACGCGCTCGATCCGCAGCAGGTTAAACGCGTGGTGCTCTGCTCAGGCAAGGTCTATTACGATCTGCTGGAACAGCGCCGCAAAAACGAGCAGAGCGATGTGGCCATTGTGCGCATCGAGCAGCTCTATCCTTTCCCGCATAAAGCGGTACAGGAAGCGTTAAAAGATTACGCCCATGTTAAGGATTTCGTCTGGTGTCAGGAAGAGCCGCTGAATCAGGGCGCATGGTATTGCAGTCAGCATCATTTCCGCGAAGTGGTTCCCTTTGGTGCGTCGCTGCGTTACGCAGGCCGTCCGGCATCTGCTTCACCGGCCGTGGGCTATATGTCCGTACATCAACAACAGCAGCAAGACCTGGTCAACGACGCGCTGAACCTTGGTTAATAAAAAGGAAAGAAAATGAGTAGCGTAGAAATTCTCGTTCCCGATTTACCTGAATCCGTAGCGGACGCAACGGTTGCAACCTGGCACAAAAAACCTGGCGATGCAGTCAGCCGTGATGAAGTGCTGGTCGAAATTGAAACCGACAAAGTGGTGCTGGAAGTTCCTGCTGCTGCTGATGGTATTCTGGAAGCCGTGCTGGAAGAAGAGGGTGCCACCGTCACCTCGCGCCAGCTGCTCGGTCGCCTGAAAGAGGGCAACAGCGGCGGGAAAGAGACCTCATCGAAAGTTGAGAGCAATGAATCTGCACCGGCACAGCGCCAGTCTGCTTCGCTGGAAGAAGAGAGCAGCGACGCGCTGAGTCCTGCGGTACGCCGTCTGATTGCGGAAAATAATCTTGATGCCAGTCAGATCAGAGGCACCGGCGTGGGTGGCCGACTGACGCGCGAAGATATTGAAAAGCACCTGGCGAAGAAGCCGGAAGCGAAAGCCGCACCGGCTGCTGACACGGCGGCTACGGCCCCGGTTGCCAACCGCAGCGAGAAGCGCGTGCCGATGACCCGCCTGCGCAAACGCGTGGCTGAGCGTCTGCTGGAAGCGAAAAACAGCACCGCCATGCTGACCACGTTTAACGAAATCAACATGAAGCCGATCATGGATCTGCGCAAGCAGTATGGTGAGGCGTTTGAAAAACGTCACGGCGTACGCCTGGGCTTTATGTCCTTCTACATCAAAGCGGTCGTTGAAGCCCTGAAACGCTTCCCGGAAGTGAACGCGTCTATTGATGGCGAAGATGTGGTCTACCACAACTACTTCGATGTCAGCATCGCCGTTTCTACCCCGCGCGGTCTGGTGACACCAGTGCTGAAAGATGTGGATGCGCTGAGCATGGCGGACATCGAGAAGAAAATTAAAGAGCTGGCGGTGAAAGGCCGTGACGGTAAGCTGACTGTTGAAGAGCTGACCGGCGGTAACTTTACCATTACCAACGGCGGTGTATTTGGTTCGCTGATGTCAACGCCAATCATCAACCCGCCGCAGAGTGCCATTCTGGGCATGCACGCCATTAAAGATCGTCCGATGGCCGTGAATGGTCAGGTGGTGATCCTGCCGATGATGTATCTGGCGCTCTCTTACGATCACCGTCTGATTGATGGCCGTGAATCGGTAGGCTATCTGGTTGCAGTGAAAGAGATGCTGGAAGATCCGGCGCGCCTGCTGCTGGATGTCTGATTTTCGCCGGGCGCGCACCGATGCGCGCCCACATTTAACTGTTTCAGATCTGAATGGATAGAACATCATGAACTTACACGAATACCAGGCGAAGCAGCTGTTTGCACGGTATGGTATGCCAGCACCGACTGGTTATGCCTGCACCACGCCACGTGAAGCCGAAGAAGCCGCCTCGAAAATTGGCGCAGGCCCGTGGGTAGTGAAATGTCAGGTTCATGCCGGTGGCCGTGGTAAAGCGGGCGGCGTGAAGGTAGTGAAAAGTAAAGAAGAGATCCGTGCCTTTGCTGAGCACTGGCTGGGCAAACGTCTGGTGACCTATCAGACAGATGCGCTGGGTCAGCCGGTTAACCAGATCCTGGTTGAAGCGGCAACAGATATTGATCAGGAACTCTATCTGGGTGCGGTTGTGGACCGTGCCACGCGCCGTGTGATCTTCATGGCATCAACCGAAGGCGGCGTGGAAATTGAAAAAGTGGCGGAAGAGACCCCGCACCTGATCCACAAAATGGCGCTTGACCCGTTAGCGGGTCCGCAGCCATACCAGGGCCGCGAACTGGCGTTCAAACTGGGTCTGACCGGCAAGCAGGTCAGCCAGTTCACCAAAATCTTTATGGGCCTGGCCACCATGTTCCTGGAGCGCGATCTGGCGATGGTTGAGATCAACCCGCTGGTGATCACCAAACAGGGCGACCTGATCTGCCTCGATGGCAAACTGGGTGCCGACGGCAATGCGCTGTTCCGCCAGCCTGAACTGCGCGAAATGCGCGATCCAAGCCAGGAAGATCCACGCGAAGCACATGCAACGCAGTGGGAGCTGAACTACGTCGCGCTGGAAGGCAACATTGGCTGTATGGTCAACGGCGCGGGTCTGGCGATGGGCACCATGGATATCGTGAAGCATCACGGTGGCCAGCCAGCGAACTTCCTTGATGTCGGCGGCGGCGCAACCAAAGAGCGCGTAACAGAAGCCTTCAAAATCATCCTTTCTGACGATGCTGTAAAAGCAGTATTCGTTAACATCTTCGGCGGGATTGTCCGTTGCGATCTGATCGCTGATGGCATCATCGGTGCCGTGGCAGAAGTGGGTGTCAACGTGCCGGTAGTGGTACGTCTGGAAGGTAACAACGCTGAGCTGGGCGCTAAGAAACTGGCGGACAGCGGTCTGAACATCATTGCAGCAACCAGCCTGACAGACGCCGCACAGCGTGTTGTTGCTGCAGCGGAGGGTAAATAATGTCCATTCTGATCGACAAGAACACCAAAGTCATCTGCCAGGGTTTCACCGGTGGCCAGGGGACTTTTCACTCAGAGCAGGCGCTGGCCTATGGCACGCAGCTGGTTGGCGGCGTAACGCCAGGTAAAGGCGGTACGACTCATCTGGGCCTGCCGGTGTTCAACACCGTGCGTGAAGCGGTAGAAGCAACCGGTGCAACGGCCACGGTTATCTACGTTCCGGCACCGTTCTGTAAAGACGGTATCCTGGAAGCGATCGACGCGGGCATCAAGCTGATCATCACCATCACTGAAGGTATTCCGACGCTGGATATGCTGACCGTGAAAATGAAGCTGGATGAAGCAGGCGTGCGCATGATCGGTCCTAACTGCCCTGGCGTTATCACGCCGGGCGAATGCAAAATTGGTATCATGCCAGGCCACATCCATCAGCCAGGCCGCGTGGGTATCGTGTCACGTTCCGGGACCCTGACCTACGAAGCGGTTAAGCAGACCACAGATATTGGCTATGGCCAGTCTACCTGTGTGGGTATCGGCGGCGACCCGATTCCAGGCTCTAACTTCATCGATATTCTGCAGATGTTCCAGGACGATCCGCAGACCGAAGCGATCGTAATGATCGGTGAAATCGGCGGCAGCGCGGAAGAAGAAGCGGCCGCCTTTATCAAAGAGCACGTTACCAAGCCGGTTGTCGGCTATATCGCTGGCGTAACTGCGCCAAAAGGCAAACGTATGGGCCATGCTGGTGCCATCATTGCCGGCGGTAAAGGTACGGCTGACGAGAAGTTTGCTGCGCTGGAAGCGGCCGGGGTGAAAACCGTACGCAGCCTGGCAGATATCGGCGACGCGGTAAAAGCGGTTCTGCCTGCTAACTGATTGCGCTGAATGAATAAGCTTAAGCCACCTGCGGGTGGCTTTTTTTATGCCTGCGGCGCGGCTGATTTCCTGATTATCCGATCTGCTGGCGGTCAACGTTAATTAATAACAGAAAAGGTAATCGCAATTTTAATAAAGCCGGCATATTTTGACATCGCATTAACAACACCTTTCAGGCTACATATTCGTAAACTTTATATCTTAATCCAGATCAAATAATAGCGTGTTATAGCAAAGTTTTCTGCTGGCTAAAAACAACCCAGCCGGTATAAATTGCGCTGCATCAATTCATAATTTCGTCCCGAATAACAGCCATCTGAGTCGTATGCCCGCAGATCAATATTATGGCATCTGACGCTGACGTCTGCATGGCGGAAATATGAGGCGATATTTTCAGGGAATTATCACCACCATTACTCGCTCATTTCGGGCCGCAGATTGCGTTATCTGCAGGTAATAAAAACCGGGATTAATAATCAGCCTTTCCTGCGTGCTGTTGCGCCATTTACCGTCTGGCAATACAGCAGCATGCGAAGAGCAAGGAGTTATCATGTTAGATATTGTCGAGCTGTCGCGCTTACAGTTTGCCCTGACGGCGATGTACCATTTCCTGTTCGTGCCATTAACGCTGGGTATGGCATTTCTGCTGGCGATCATGGAAACCGTCTATGTACTGTCGGGCAAACAAATTTATAAAGATATGACCAAATTCTGGGGCAAGTTGTTTGGTATTAACTTTGCGCTGGGCGTGGCTACCGGACTCACCATGGAGTTTCAGTTCGGCACTAACTGGTCCTATTACTCTCACTACGTCGGCGATATTTTTGGGGCGCCGCTGGCCATTGAAGGATTAATGGCGTTCTTTCTTGAATCCACTTTTGTCGGCCTGTTTTTCTTTGGCTGGGACCGGCTGGGCAAAGTTCAGCATCTGGCGGTCACCTGGCTGGTGGCGCTGGGATCGAATCTCTCTGCGCTCTGGATCCTGGTGGCCAATGGCTGGATGCAAAACCCCATCGCCGCAGCATTTAACGCTGAAACCATGCGTATGGAAATGCTGAGCTTTTCAGAGCTGGTGCTTAATCCGGTTGCACAGGTGAAGTTCGTGCATACCGTGGCAGCGGGCTACACCGCCGGCGCTATGTTTGTACTGGGGATCAGTGGCTGGTATCTGATTAAAGGACGCGATGTGGCGTTTGCCCGCCGTTCTTTTGCCATTGCAGCCAGTTTCGGTATGGCAGCGGTGCTCTCGGTGATTGTGCTCGGCGACGAGTCGGGCTATGAGATGGGCGATGTCCAGAAAACCAAACTGGCCGCCATTGAAGCGGAGTGGGAGACCCAGCCGGCGCCCGCTGCCTTTACGCTGTTTGGCATACCCAATCAGGAGACGCAGGAGAACCGCTATGCGATTCAGATTCCGTATCTGCTTGGCCTTATCGCCACGCGCTCAGTGGATAAACCCATTACCGGCTTGAAAGAACTGCAGGCGCAGCACGAGGTGCGCATCCGTAACGGCATTAAAGCGTATGGCCTGCTCAATGCGTTGCGCAGCGGTAGCCAGGACCCGGCTGTACGCCGCGCGTTTGAAGCCAGTAAGCAGGATCTTGGCTACGGTCTGCTGCTTAAGCGCTACACCCCGGCGGTCACCGACGCCAGTGAGGCGCAGATACAACAGGCCGTTAAAGACTCCATTCCGCGCGTGGCACCGCTCTATTTTGCTTTCCGTATCATGGTGCTGTGCGGCGCGCTGTTGCTGGCGATTATCGCACTCTCATTCTGGAGTGTGATCCGTAACCGGATCGGTCAGCAGCGCTGGCTGCTGAAAGCCGCACTGTATGGCATTCCGCTGCCGTGGATGGCTATCGAAGCGGGCTGGTTTGTTGCTGAGTACGGGCGCCAGCCGTGGGCAATTGGTGAAGTGTTACCCACCGCCGTAGCGAACTCTTCGCTGACCGTGGGAGATGTGCTGTTTTCTATGACGCTGATTTGCGGACTCTATACGCTGTTTCTGGTGGCAGAGATGTATCTGATGTTCCGGTTCGCCCGTCTGGGGCCGGCCAGCCTGAAAACCGGCCGCTATCACCATGAATCAGCGCAGATCGCCACACAGCCGGTGCGCGGCTAAAGGAGAACAACCATGTTTGACTATGAAGTGTTACGTTTTGTCTGGTGGCTGCTGATTGGCATACTGCTGATCGGGTTTGCCGTGGCCGACGGCTTTGATATGGGGGTCGGTATGCTGACGCCTGTTATCGGGCGCAACGATACCGAGCGCCGGATTATGATCAACAGCATCGCACCACACTGGGACGGCAATCAGGTCTGGCTGATCACCGCCGGGGGAGCACTGTTTGCCGCCTGGCCAATGGTCTATGCCGCCGCCTTTTCAGGCTTCTATGTCGCCATGATTCTGGTGCTGGCTTCACTCTTTTTTCGTCCGGTAGGTTTTGATTATCGCTCCAAAATTGAAGACCGGCGCTGGCGTACTGCGTGGGACTGGGGCATTTTTGCGGGCAGTTTTGTGCCGCCGCTGGTGATAGGGGTGGCTTTTGGTAATCTGCTGCAGGGCGTGCCATTTCATGCGGATAGCTACCTGCGGCTGTTCTATACCGGCAATTTCTTCCAGCTACTCAATCCGTTTGGCCTGCTGGCAGGTGTGATTAGCGTGGCGATGATCCTCACTCAGGGCGCAACCTATCTGCAGATGCGTACCCGCGGCGATCTGCATTTGCGCGTGCGCAGTGCGGCACAGGTCGGTGCGCTGGTGATGCTGACAGGCTTTGTGCTGGCGGGTGTATGGGTGAAATATGGCATCGACGGCTATGTGGTGAAAAGCGCGATCGATCACCATGCCGCCTCTAATCCGCTGGGCAAAGAGGTGGTGCGCGAAGCGGGGGCCTGGCTGCGTAATTTTGAGCAGATGCCGCTGCTGTGGGCGTTTCCGCTGCTGGGCGCGGTACTGCCACTGTTCACGCTACTCTGCTCGCGCAGTGAGCGGGGCGCCTGGGCATTTTTCTTCTCTTCCCTGACGCTGGCCTGCGTCATTATGACCGCCGGAATAGCGCTGTTCCCGTTTATTATGCCCTCCAGCACCGTGCCGGGTAGCAGCCTGACCCTCTGGGATGCGACCTCCAGTCTGCTGACGCTGAAGATTATGACCATCGCCGCACTTATTTTTGTACCGCTCATTCTGGCCTACACCAGCTGGTGCTATTACAAAATGTTCGGTCGTATTACTCAAGATGATATTGAGCGCAACACGCACTCTCTCTACTGATTAAGGAGCTTTCGCATGTGGTATTTTGCCTGGATCCTCGGCACGCTGCTGGCCTGTGCGCTGGGTGTGGTCACCGCACTGGCGCTGGAGCAGAGTGAAGCGCGCCGCGCGCAGGATGAGAACGCCTGATGGTTAAGGCGAGGCGTGTGGTAAAAAAGGGGGCCCAGACGGGCCCTTTTTTTTATGCCTGCGTATGGCGTAAATATCTGACTACAGACAAGAAGTTTTGTCAGCAACAGGTCAGGAAACCCTGAGTAATTCCTTCTGGTTGTTACCGTCAGATAATTATTTTCTTCTGGCTCTGGCGGACCATTCCCAAGCGGATCGCTCTTGCGTATAGTAGCAACGTTTAAAAATGAGACCGGGATGTAGAGTGAGTACAACGCTGTTTCGCTGGCCGGTGCGGGTCTACTATGAAGATACCGATGCCGGAGGGGTGGTTTACCACGCCAGCTATCTTGCTTTTTATGAACGAGCACGTACCGAAATGCTGCGTCAGCGCCATTTCAATCAACACGTCCTGTTAGAAGAGCAGGTCGCATTTGTGGTACGGCGCATGACGGTGGAGTTCATCGCCGCGGCTCGCCTTGATGACCTTCTGGAGATACAGACCGAAGTGACCTCAATGACCCGCGCGACCATGACCTTTACCCAGCGTATCGTCAATGCTGAAGGCAGAGTGCTCAACGAGGCGGATGTCCTGATCGCCTGCATTAACCCACACCTGATGAAGCCGATTGCGCTTCCCAAGTCTATTGTCGCGGAGTTCAAGCAGTGACTGACATGAATGTTCTTGATTTGTTCCTGAAGGCGAGCCTTCTGGTCAAACTTATCATGTTGATTTTGATCGGCTTTTCTATTGCCTCCTGGGCAATCATTATCCAGCGTACGCGCATTCTAAATGCGGCAGGGCGCGAAGCGGACGCGTTTGAAGATAAGTTCTGGTCCGGTATCGAACTCTCGCGTCTCTATCAGGAGAGCCAGGGACGCCGTGATGAACTGGGCGGATCTGAACAAATTTTCTACGCCGGCTTCAAAGAGTTTGCCCGCCTGCACCGCGTAAACAGCCATGCGCCGGAAGCGGTGGTTGAGGGGGCAAGCCGCGCTATGCGTATCTCCATGAACCGCGAGCTGGAAGCGCTGGAAACCCACATTCCTTTCCTCGGTACCGTGGGTTCAATCAGTCCCTATATCGGTCTGTTTGGTACCGTATGGGGGATCATGCACGCTTTCATCGCGCTGGGCGCAGTCAAGCAGGCCACGCTGCAGATGGTGGCACCGGGCATCGCGGAAGCGCTGATCGCCACTGCGATCGGCCTGTTTGCCGCGATTCCGGCGGTCATGGCCTATAACCGTCTGAACCAGCGCGTTAACAAGCTGGAGCAGGGTTACGATAACTTTATGGAAGAGTTCACGGCTATCCTGCATCGTCAGGCTTTCTCTAGCGACAATACGAAGTAAGTCGAGGTTTACGATGGCCAGAACCCGTGGTCGCGGACGCCGCGATCTTAAGTCGGAAATCAACATTGTTCCGCTGCTCGATGTACTGCTGGTGCTGCTGCTTATCTTTATGGCAACCGCGCCAATCATTACGCAGAGCGTGGAAGTTGATCTGCCGGACGCCACTGACTCTAAAACGGTTGCCAGCGATGATAATCCACCGGTGATTGTTGAAGTGGCCGGTGTAGGACAGTACAGCCTGGTGGTGGATCACGATCGTATGACCCAGCTGCCGCCGGAGCAGGTGGTCAGTGAGGCGCAGCGTCGTATTGAAGCCAATCCTAAAACCGTGTTTCTGATTGGCGGGGCCAAAGATGTGCCTTACGACGAAATCATTAAAGCGCTGAACCTGCTTCATCAGGCTGGCGTCAAATCAGTCGGTCTGATGACGCAGCCGATTTAACGCGACTTGTTTTTGGGAACCGAGAGTGTCGAAGGCAACCGAACAGAACCAGAAGTTGAAACGCGCAATCATCGTTTCGGTGGCGCTGCACATCGTGCTCATTGCGCTGCTGATCTGGAGCTCGTTCAACGAACATATTGAAGCGAGCGGCGGTGGCGGCGGTAGCGATATTGATGCCGTCATGGTCGATCCCGGTGCTGTGGTTGAACAATATAATCGTCAGCAAAATCAGCAGAGCGACAGCCAGCGTGCAGAACAGCAGCGGAAAAAGCAGGCGCAGCAGCAGGCAGAAGAGCTACAGCAGAAACAGGCCGCTGAGCAGCAGCGTCTGAAAGCGCTGGAAAAAGAGCGTCTGCAGGCGCAGCAGGAAGCAAAAGAGCAGGCTAAGCAGCAGAAAGCGGCCGAAGCGGCTGCAAAGCAGGCTCAGGAACAGCAGAAAGCGGCTGAAGCGGCTGCTGCACAGGCGAAAGCGGATGCGAAAGCAGAAGCAGACGCGCGCGCTAAAGCAGCGGCTGAGGCGAAAGCAACCGCAGCGGCTGAAGCGAAACAGGCTGCAGCCGAGGCGAAGAAACAGGCAGAAGAGCAGGCGAAAGCCGCTGCAGCGGATGCCGCAAAAGAGAAAGCAGCCGAGCAGGCGAAAGCGGCGGCTGAAGCAAAAGCCAAAGCGCAGGCGGAAGCGAAAGCGCAGGCCGCGGCCGATGCCAAAGCCAAAGCAGCAGCAGAGGCGAAAGCCAAAGCTGCGCAGGAAGCCAAAGAGAAAGCAGCAGAAGCGGCGAAAGAAAAAGCGGCAGAAGCGGCTAAAGAGAAAGCAGCTGAGGCGGCAAAAGAGAAGGCGGCCGCTGAGGCGAAAGCGAAAGCGGACGCCGCTGCCAAAGCGAAAGCGGATGCAGCCGCTAAAGCAAAAGCTGATGCCGCGGCGAAAGCCAAAGCAGCAGCGGACGCGAAGAAAAAGGCGGCGGCTGAAGCCGCGCAGGGCGAAAGCGATGTTGACGATTTGCTGGGCGGCCTCTCCTCCGGTAAAAATGCGCCGAAGAGTGGCGCCGCAGCCGGCGGCGGTGGTGCAGCAGGGCAGGGCAATCAGAAGAAGGCGGGGGCATCGGGTGCCGAGGTTAACGCCTATCTGGGCCAGATCACCAGCGCCATTCAGAGCCGCTTCTATGATGCCGATCTCTATCGCGGCAAGAGCTGCGATTTACGCATCAAGCTGGCACCCGATGGGCTGCTGATTGATGTGAAATCGGAAGGGGGCGATCCGGCACTCTGTCAGGCTGCTATTGCCGCCGCGAAGCAGGCGCGTATACCTAAGCCGCCTTCGCAGGCGGTGTATGAAGTGTTTAAAAACGCACCAATGCGTTTCAGGCCGCAATAATGCAGTAACGTACGGCAGGTTGAACTAAGGTTAGCTTGCCGTATTCTATAAAATACTCGTGTTTTTTCAGGAACTGTGCGAATTATCGTGAACTCAGGTTCAGGTAAGGGAGATAAGATGAAGCAGGCACTTCGTGTAACCTTAGGTTTTTTTGTACTGCTGTGGGCCGCCATGCTGCACGCAGAAGTACGCATTGAAATTACGCAGGGCGTTAATACTGCCCGTCCAATTGGTGTAGTACCGTTTAAATGGGCCGGACCTGGTGCGGCGCCGGAAGATGTCGGCGGCATTGTGGCAGCTGACGTGCGTAACAGCGGTAAATTCAATCCGCTGGATCGCTCACGTCTGCCACAGCAGCCCGGCAGCGCGCAGGAAGTTCAGCCCGCCGTCTGGAGCGCGCTGGGCATTGATGCCGTGGTCGTCGGCCAGGTCTCGCCTAACGCCGATGGCAGCTATCAGGTTGCCTATCAGCTGGTTGACACCGGTGGTGCACCGGGCAGCGTGCTGGCACAAAACTCCTTCAAAGTGACGAAGCAGTGGCTGCGCTATGCGGCGCATACTGCCAGTGATGAAGTGTTTGAGAAGCTGACCGGCATTAAAGGTGCGTTCCGCACCCGTATTGCTTATGTTGTGCAGACTAACGGCGGTCAGTTCCCATATGAGCTGCGCGTGTCTGATTACGACGGTTACAATCAGTTTGTGGTACACCGTTCACCGCAGCCGCTGATGTCACCGGCCTGGTCACCGGACGGCAGCAAGCTGGCATACGTTACCTTTGAGAGCGGTAAGTCAGCGCTGGTGATCCAGACGCTGGCGAATGGCGCTATTCGTCAGGTTGCCTCTTTCCCGCGTCACAACGGTGCGCCATCCTTTTCACCGGATGGATCTAAGCTGGCTTTCGCCCTCTCTAAAACGGGCAGCCTGAATCTTTATGTGATGGACCTGGGCTCAGGCCAGATCCGCCAGGTAACGGACGGCCGCTATAACAGCACTGAGCCAACCTGGTTCCCGGATAGCCAGACACTGGCGTATACCTCGGATCAGGCGGGTGCACCGCAGATTTATAAAGTCGGTGTTAACGGCGGCGCGCCACAACGCATTACCTGGGAAGGCAAACAGAACCAGGATGCGGATGTGTCGACCGACGGTAAAACCATGGTGATGATCAGCAGCGCCGGTGGCGCGCAGCACGTCGCCAAACAGGATCTGGAAACGGGAGCCGTTCAAACGTTAACGGACACGTTCCTGGATGAAACGCCAAGTCTGGCACCAAACGGCACCATGGTTATCTACAGCTCTACTCAGGGGATGGGATCCGTGCTGCAGCTGGTTTCAACTGACGGGCGTTTCAAAGCGCGTCTTCCGGCAACTGATGGACAGGTAAAATCACCTGCCTGGTCGCCGTATCTGTGATGCATCACTCCCTTGCCTCTCAGGCGGGGGAGCCAATGTATGGCAAACAAAATAATAGGATAAAGAAATGCAACTGAACAAAATGCTGAAGGGTTTGATGCTGGCTCTGCCAGTAATTGCAGTCGCTGCCTGTAGCTCACACAAAAACAACAACAACGATCAGTCCGGTATGGGTGCTGATGGTGCGTATGGTGCGGGCTCTGGCGCTGGCATGAACGGCGGCAACATGTCTTCTGACGAGCAGGCGCGTCTGCAGATGCAGCAGCTGCAGCAGAACAACATCGTTTACTTCGGTCTGGACAAGTATGACGTGCAGTCTGACTACGCTCAGATGCTGGATCAGCACGCAGCTTTCCTGCGCGGCAACCCGTCTTACAAAGTGACTATCGAAGGTCACGCGGATGAGCGCGGCACGCCAGAGTACAACATCGCCCTGGGCGAACGTCGTGCTAACGCAGTGAAAATGTATCTGCAGGGCAAAGGCGTATCTGCCGATCAGATGTCTATCGTATCTTACGGTAAAGAGAAACCAGCCGTACTGGGCCATGACGAATCAGCATATGCTAAAAACCGTCGTGCCGTACTGGTTTACTAAGAGAATCACATGATTAGTAACTTCAGACTATCCCTTGCGGGTCTGTCGTTACTGGTTGGCGTAGCGGCCCCCTGGGCCGCTAATGCCCAGGCGTCAATCAGTAGCGTTGGCTCAGGCTCGGTCGAAGACCGTGTCACCACTCTTGAACGTATCTCCAATGCCCAGGCACAGCTGCTGCAGCAGCTGCAGCAGCAGATGAGCGATAACCAGAGCGATATCGACTCCCTGCGCGGGCAGATCCAGCAGAACAGCTATCAGCTTAACCAGGCGGTTGAGCGCCAGAAGCAGCTTTATCAGCAGCTCGATACGCTAAGCAGCAGCCAATCCGCTGCACAGAGCGGCGGTAACGCGGATGCTGCCAGCGCCGGTGCCGCAGCGGGAAACGCTGATGCGGGTAGCAGTAATACAGCTGCTGCACCCGCACAAACCGGCGATGCAAACACCGATTATAACGCTGCCGTCGCGCTGATTCTGGAGAAGAAGCAGTACGATCAGGCTATCTCTGCGCTGCAGGCATGGGTGAAGAAATACCCTGACTCTACCTATCAGCCCAATGCTAATTACTGGCTGGGGCAGCTGCATTACAATAAGGGCAAGAAGGATGATGCCGCTTATTATTTCGCCACGGTAGTAAAGAACTACCCTAAATCACCGAAAGCGGCGGAAGCGCTGTTTAAGGTTGGCGTGATCATGCAGGATAAAAAAGACACGGCAAAAGCCAAAGCGGTTTATCAGCAGGTGATCAAGCAGTTCCCAAATAGTGAATCAGCAAAACAGGCGCAAAAACGGCTGGCCGGATTGTAATGTGTACAAAAAAGACCAGATTTCGTCTGATTTCTGGTCTTGCCGCCTGAAAGGTAAGCAGTTGAGTCATTTGCGGGAAAATAAGGGTTGCGCCCTCCCGCTAAATCAGTAATATATGCCGCCGTTGCCGGGACATATGTAAAGACGTATCGGCAGCGCTGAAGATGGGTCGTTAGCTCAGTTGGTAGAGCAGTTGACTTTTAATCAATTGGTCGCAGGTTCGAATCCTGCACGACCCACCATCTCAACCACAGGTTCAGACGGGTTCTTCAGTTAGCTTCACAACCTTGATGGGTCGTTAGCTCAGTTGGTAGAGCAGTTGACTTTTAATCAATTGGTCGCAGGTTCGAATCCTGCACGACCCACCATCAAGTTTAAAGTTGTAAGCCGCTTCCACAGCGGGTCGTTAGCTCAGTTGGTAGAGCAGTTGACTTTTAATCAATTGGTCGCAGGTTCGAATCCTGCACGACCCACCAGATTCAGAAAAAAGCGCCCAACGGGCGCTTTTTTCGTTTTCCGCAGTACGGTAATGCCCCCCACAGACGCGCATTAATACACCAGGGTCGCATTAATGCGACCCCTACGGGTATGGGGAGCGGTAATGCATTGACGGAATATGCCCATCCATACGTAGGGGCGCCATTTATGGCGTCCTGGCCGCGTATAACCCCCGATGGTTAATGAACGCGTCAGGGTCGCATTAACACGCCAGGGTCGCATTAATGCGGCCCCTACGGGTATGAGGAGCGGTAATGCGTTTGCGTTGACGGAATATGCCCATCTATCCGCAGGGGCCCCATTTATGGCGCCCTGGCCGCTACCGTGCCGGCTTTTTCCGGGGGGCTTTTTCGGGCATCAGACTTTTCCAGATATGCTGCACGGCATAGCTGCGCCACGGACGCCATACCTGTGACAGCTGCTCTGCCTCCCTGGCCGTCACGCCGCCGAGATTGTTCCGGATAGCGATATCCTCTTTTGGAAAGGCGTCAGGCCAGCGCAGCGCCCGCATGGCGATATAGCTGGCGGTCCATGGTCCGACCCCCTTCAGCGCCAGCAGCTGCTGCTGTACGGTATCCGGTGGCAGGGAGCCGTTAAAGCGCAGCGCGCCGCTGGCGCAGGCATGAGCCAGCGCGATAATCGCATTTGAACGGGCGCTGACGATGCCCAGCACGGCAATATCATCGACCGTCGCCGCTGCCAGCGTGGCCGCATCCGGAGATAAGCGGAAGAGCGCCGGCCAGGGCGTCACCAGCGGCTCGCCAAACCGCTCTGTCAGACGACTGCTGAGCGTTACAGCTGCTTTAACCGTAACCTGCTGGCCAAGAATGGCGCGTACGCTCAGTTCAAACGCATCGAACGCACCGGGCACGCGCAGGCCCGGATGACGGGCCAGACTCTCTGCCAGCAGCGGATCGCGGCTCAGCAGATCGCTGACCGCCTGCGGCTGGGCATCCAGGTCAAACAGATCGCGCAGCCGGCGCAGCAGGGCAGGCAGTACCGGCGTCAGTGAGGTGGTGAACTCAACCTGCAGCGCATGCTTATCGGGCAGGGCGCTGACGCGCACCCAGCCGCGACACCCGCCCAGCGCCACGGTACGGTGATAAGCGCCATCGGCCACCCATTCAGCCTGCTTCATGACGTGCGCTTCAAGAAAATCCAGCATCGCCGCCCAGTCATAGGGGGGACGATAGCTCAGCTGCAGGGTCGCACTTTGCTGCGGCAGGGCAGCGCCCTCCGGCTGACTCTGCCTGCGCAGCGCAGAAGGCGTCATGCGATAGCGCGCCTGAAACACGTCATTAAAGCGACGCAGGCTGCGAAAGCCGCTGGCGTAAGCGATCTCCGTTACGGGCAGCGCGGTTTCGGTCAGCAGCTGTTTGGCGAGCAACATACGCCGCGTCTGACGCAGCTCCAGCGGCGAAACGCCCAGCTCCTGCTGAATAACGCGTCGCAGCTGACGTTCACTCAGAAAGAACTCACCGGCAATCTCAGCCAGCGAGGTCTGCTCTTCCAGCATGCCCTCTTCAACGCGCCGGATCAGGCGGTCGGCAATGCGGTGATGGTTATCAAGCGGTGCACATCCCGGTGCCAGCTCCGGGCGGCAGCGCAGACACGGACGAAAGCGCGCCTTTTCCGCCGCCTCAGCGTTATTAAAAAAGCGGCAGTTTTTCAGCAGCGGTTTGCGCACCGGGCAGACGGGACGACAGTAAATACCGGTTGAGGTCACGCCCACATAGAGCAGCCCGTCAAAGCGACTGTCGCGTGACGTCAGCGCCTGGTAAGCAATTTCGGGATCCAGCATCGTTTTCTCCGGTAAATAAAGGGCATCATGGCGCAGTCCGGTGGCTGAAACACGCTGCTTTCGGACAGCTAATCAGTTTATGTGCCTGTCCGAAAACAGCCAGTTTGCGGCGCGATTAATGCAATAATAGTCGGGAGTGATCCACTGCGGAGGTCTGTTATGTACCATACAAAAACCATTGTGACACCGGTCGGCGAGCTGACGCTGATTGCCAGCGATAAAGGGCTGGCAGCCGTGCTGTGGGAAAATGAAGGATCACAGCGCGTGCCGCTGACGCCGCTGTCGCGTAATGACCAGCATCCGGTGCTGTGCGAGGCTGAACGCCAGCTGCAGGAATATTTTGCCGGCACACGGCAGTGTTTTACCCTGAACTACGACACCCTGGGCACACCGTTTCAGAAAAAGGTATGGGCAGCCCTGCTGACCATCCCGTTTGGAGAAACGCGCAGCTACCGGCAGATAGCCGAGCAGATTGGCCATCCCAAAGCCGTACGCGCGGTGGGCGCTGCCAACGGCAAAAATCCGCTCTCTATTATGGCCCCCTGTCATCGCGTTATTGGCAGCAACGGCAAACTTACCGGCTTTGCCGGTGGTCTGCCGGTTAAAGCGTTTTTACTGGAGCTGGAGCTGGCCGGCAAAAAACCGGATGCGCCGCTTGTTTAGTATAAAAAACTCAATGGCCATTTATTGTTCTTTGTAGTATTTTTCTGGCATCTGTTGTTAATTAAATAAAACACAGGTGCAGCGATGTGATTTCGTGCAGCGCCGCAGTTAATCAACCCTGGTTTTTACTCTGCATCGCGCATTTCAGGCACAGGAGCCCGTAATGGACATTTTCAGCACGCAAAATATCCTGGTACATATCCCCTTTGGCGTGGGAGGGTACGATCTCTCATGGATAGAAGCGATCGGCACACTGGCCGGGCTGCTCTGCATCTGGCTGGCCAGCCTGGAAAAAATCAGCAACTACCTGTTTGGTCTGATCAACGTCACGCTGTTTGCGGTGATTTTCTTTCAAATCCAGCTCTACGCCAGCCTGCTGCTGCAGCTCTTTTTCTTTGCTGCCAATCTTTATGGCTGGTACGCCTGGAGCCGGCAAACCAGTGATCATGAGCGCGCGTTAAAAATTCGCTGGCTGTCGCTGCCGAAAGCGCTGGGATGGGGGGCCGCCTGCGTTATCGCAATTGCACTGATGACGCGCTATATCGATGTGGTGTTTGGTTTCCTCACCCGCAGCGCGGTGCAGATCATGCAGGGAATGGGCCTGCAGGTCAGCATGCCGCAACTGCAGCCTGACGCCTTTCCCTTCTGGGATGCCTGCATGATGGTGCTTTCCATCGTAGCGATGATTCTGATGACGCGTAAATATGTCGAAAACTGGCTGCTGTGGGTGGTCATCAACGTAATAAGCGTGATGATTTTTGCCCGTCAGGGGGTGTATGCGATGTCGCTGGAGTACGCCATTCTTACGCTGATTGCGCTGAACGGCTCGCGTATGTGGATACAGAGCGCACGCGAGCAGGGCTCACGTGCGCTGGCGGGTTAGTGATGATGATGCGCGTGCCCGTCCAGCACCGCATGATGATCGTCATCAGCCGCGTGTTCTGATCCGAGCGCGCAGTCGGGCCCGCTGCACGCCTGATACTCCATCTGTACCGTGGCATGTTCAATCTGATAGTGCTGATGCAGATAGTGATGGATTTTGTGCAGCAGGCCGTCGTGATCGTACGGCGGCACCACCTGAACATGCAGCGTGAGCACCGGCTTCTCACCTACCTGCCACAGATGGATATGGTGAACGTTACGCACCTCATCAATATTCAGCTTCAGCTCGCGCGCCAGCTTATCAATATTGATATTCACCGGCGCGCCCTCCAGCAGCTCATGCAGGCTCTCGCGCAGCAGCGCCCAGGCGCTGCGTACTACCAGTATGGAAACCAGCAGGGAAAGGATCGGATCGATAGGCGTCCAGCCGGTGAGCATAACGATAACCGCTGCGGCAATAGCGCCTACAGAGCCAAGCAGGTCTCCCAGAACGTGCAGCGCGGCGGCGCGCACGTTGAGATTTTTCTCGCCGCTGCCACGGTGCAGCAGCCAGAATGAAAGCAGGTTAGCAAACAGCCCGGCGATAGCGATGCCGAGCATCAGGCCACCCTCGATCGGCTGCGGATGAGTAAAGCGGCGGATCGCCTCCCAGACAATCAGCACGGTAATCACCAGCAGCGCAATCGCGTTCACAAACGCGGCCAGCGTGGTCAGACGCAGCAGGCCAAAGGTATGCCGCGCATTGGGTTTACGGCGCGCAAACTGCACCGCCAGCAGCGCCATCAGCAGGGCGGCGGCGTCGGTCAGCATATGTCCGGCGTCGGCCAGCAGCGCCAGGGAACCTGAAAGAAGGCCGCCGATCACTTCGGCCAGCATAAACAGTGCCGTGACGCCAAACGCCGCCGCCAGGCGGGTGCGATTAGCATTGTGGTCACCGTGAGAGTGAGAATGTGCCATAGCGTTCCAGTTGGTTAAGTAGCTTGTTGGTTAATAATATCAGCAAATTGAGTGTATCAGGACGGGGCTGCTGCTGTTTCGCGGCGTCAATCAGCTGCTGACACTGTCCGGCAGCCTCTTCTATGCCGAGCATCAGCCAGCTGCCTTTCAGACGATGGGCGGCTTTTTCAACGGCAGGCCAGTCGTGCTGACCGCTGGCCTGCAGCAGCGCATCGCGATCCTGCGTGACGGCGCGCTGCAGTGTCTCACAGACGCGTGGCAACCAGCTGGCGTCGTGCTGAGCCAGCTGCTGCAGCGTTGCCGGCAGCTGCGCCAGCGGATCGGGCTGCGCCTGCGCCAGCAGCGCGGCCAGCGCCTGCAGCGTAACCGGTTTCACCAGCTGCGCCTCATGCGCCTGCAGCGGCAGGCGTAAACGCTGCACGTCGGCGGAACAGATAACGCGCAGGGCAGGGCGCGGCCGTTGTCGCTGGCGGCGGCGCAGAATGCGCAGCAGCGTCAGACCGTCGGGATGCGGCATCATCTGATCGATAAACAGCACATCAAACGGCTGCCGGGCATCGGCAAGCAGCAGGGCGCGTCCCGCATCAAAGGTGTCAGCCTGGACGCCAAACGCAGCCAGCTGCTGCTGCAGCACCAGCAGATTAGTCGGATGATCGTCAACAATCGCCACCCGCAGCTGCGGATAACGCGGCCAGACCGGATCGTCGCCGGCATCCGGGATGTCGCAGGGCGTGAGCGGCAGCGTCACGCTGACGCGCGTGCCCTGGCCCGGCGCAGAGCGCAGCTGCAGCGTACCGCCCATACGCTGTATAATTTCCCGGCAGATAAAGAGTCCCAGCCCGCTGCCCTGTACCGCATGACGCCGGCCAGACGGCGCCTGATACCACGGTTCAAACAGGTGGGCCTGCTCGCTGAGCGGAATACCGCTGCCGCTGTCTGATACAACAAGCGTGATCTTTTCCTGTACCGCCAGCGTAAGGCTGATCTCGCCTTCACGGGTAAACTTCAGCGCATTGGCCACCAGGTTATTAATAACCTGCTGCAGGCGATCGCCGTCCAGCAGTACGCTCGCGGGCAGCGGCGTCAGGGCCGTTACGCGCAGCTGCGGGCCGTCAGCACGCATCAGCGGATGGTAGTACTGCTGCTGCTGCTGCAGCCAGCGGGACAGATTAAGCGGGCGCGGCGTCAGGCGAAAACTCTGATTCTCAATCCGCGCATGATCCTGCAAGTCGTTCAGCAACGTCATCAAAGAGCGGGCGCTGCTGTGCATCAGCGCCATTCGCGCGGGCACATGCTGCTGCTGTTCCAGCTCCAGCAGGCCAAGGATCGCCTGCATTGGCGTGCGCAACTCATGACTGACGGTCGCGAGAAACTGGCTTTTAGCCGCACTGGCGCGCTCCGCTTCCGCACGCTGCCGTCGTTCACGCCGCTGCTGCAGCACATGACGCAGCTGCAGCAGCAGCAGCGCCGTCATCATCAGCGCTGCCGCAAACAGCACCAGTTTCGGTATGCTGCGCATCATCATCGTGCTGCCGGGCTGCGGCGGCTGTGCCCAGCTTGCGCGCATCTGGTTCAGCGTTTCAGGTGGTATCTGCTGCAGCGCGCGATCGAGCAAGGCGCGCAGCTGCGGCTGCTGCGGCGCCACCCGGGGCGCCATCGGCCAGGCGATATCGCTGGCGGCAAAGGCCAGGCGCAGCGCGGTGTCATCGCGGCTGGCCAGATGCCAGCGTGCAGAGATGACATTATCCACCAGCGCATCAATCTGTCCGCTGCCCAGCGCCTGCCAGAGCCGGGTTCGATCGTCAAACCACTGGGGCGTAATGCCCGCAGGCAGCAGCTGACGGGCCAGATCGCCGCGCAGCACGCCAAGACGTTTACCCTGCAGTGAAGACCAGTCGGCAGGCGCAAGCGGCATCCGGCTGTAAACACCCCAGATAGCACGCCATACCGGAAGCGTGGTGGAGGCTGCATCAGGCGTATCCAGCGGCTCCAGCAGAGTAAGCATTACCGTCTGCTGTGCCAGCAGCGCCTGCGCCTGCTGCGGATTAGCAACCCAGCGCGGCGTGAAGCGGATGCCGGTGCTCTGGCTCAGCGCATTAAGCAGATCGATACCGAAACCGCGTGCGTTACCGCTGGCGTCACGGTAACTCCAGGGTGCATTATCCGGCGCAGCGGCGTAGGTGACAACGGGATGCTCCGCCAGCCACTGCTGCTCTGCCTGACTCAGCATCAGCGTCTGCGTATCCTGATAGCGCGGCAGCGGCGGGCTCCAGCGCTGTGCAACCTGGCGGCTGAACTCCGCCGGCAGCAGACGAAGCTGGGTATCGATCCACGTTGTCAGCGCCGGATCGCGGGCGATCGCGCGCAGCGTCAGTACCGCGTCCGGATCGGCGGTGATCTGGTAGATCTCTCCCTGCTGCAGCTGGCTGAGCAGGAAGTTAGCACTGGCTTCATCGGCGACCAGATAATCACTCTGTTGATTGAGCAGGGCGTAGAGCGCCTGCAAATTACCAGCCAGCGGATGCCAGCGGTGGCGTGCTGCCAGCGCGGGCGGCAGCTGCGTCAGCGTGCTGCCGGCAATCGTCAGCTGAGCATTGTCGCTGTTAAACATCACCGCGCGCTGATTCTCACGATTGCGGTAAATACGCAGCGGCGTGCTGAACCAGCTGGTGCTGAGCGAGGCGCCGGCAGGCAGCGGCGTGCTTTCAGTGGTCAGGACCAGGTCAACCTCGCCGCGCTTCAGCGCCTGCAGCTGCGCTGTCCGGTCAGGGTAGCCCTGCAGCTGAAACCGCACGCCGCTTTGCTGGCTGAGGGCGCTGAGATAGTCAGCATCAATCCCCCACAGGCGATCGCCGATGCGCATTGACCAGGGCGCGCTATTCTGCACCGGCACCGCTACGCGCAGCTGCGCGGCCGGCGGTGGCGCAGCATGAGGTGCGGGCATCACTGCAGGCAGCATGACGCTGCTGGCGGGCAGCAGTTCAGCGCGCACGCTGGCCGCCAGCAGCAGGCACAACAGCCAGAGCCACTTCACTGTTGCGCTTTCCACAGCTCAGCCAGCTCAACTACTGAGGTCACGCCTGTTTTGGCCATGATATTTTTTTTATGCGTGCTGACGGTTTTATTACTGATATGCAGCTGTTCACCAATCTGCAGGTTAGAGAGACCCCGCACCAGCAGCGCCACAATCTGCTGCTCTTTCTCCGTCAGCGGCAGGTCCAGCCGCTCCGGCAGCGGCGGAAAAGCCTGCTGCCCTCCCAGTACCGCGAGGATGGCACTGAGCAGCTGGGCCATGCTCTGGCTTTTCACCACATAGCCTGCCGCTCCCAGCGAGGCTGCGCTCAGCAAGGTATGGCGGCTCTGCTGGGCAGAGTAAATCAGCACCGGGCGCTGTGCATCACGCGCGCGCAGGCGGCGCAGCAGCTCCAGACCATCGCAATCCGGCAGGCCGATATCAAGAATGATCACGTCAATAGCGTGCTGCTGCAGGCAGGTGCGCGCCTGAGATTCATCCGCGGCTGCATAGAGCTGCAGAGGGATCGGGGCGTGCTGGCAGGCAGCCTGAAGCGCGACTTCGACCAGCGGGTGATCGTCAATAAGCAGTAGGGTAGCCATGACACCGTTCCTGTGAATTTCATGGCGGTTAGCATAGCGGAAAAGCGTGGCCGGAAAAAATAAAGGGCGAGCCTGCGCTCGCCCTGATTACCGCAGAGACATCCCTTACTGGGTAGTGCCGTCGGTTTTGGTATTTACATTGTCGCTACCCGACTGGGTTTCGACTTTTTTGTTCATGTCCGGGCAGCGGCCATCTTTACACATGGTGTTTTTATGCATCTCTTTTGCAGACATATCGCCTGACTCAGTGCCTGACATTGCTGCGCCGTTGGTATTGGTGTTGCCGGTGTTGATATCGTTGTTATCAACATTGTGCGGAGGCAGATTCTGTTTTGCGCCGCCTGCTGTTGCACCCGCTTCAGCTGATGCGTTGGCCTGTCCATTGTTGCTTGCAGCCATCGCTGCACCGCTACCCAGAGTCATTGCTGCCGTCAGAAAAACAATTGCAAACTTATTCATCATTATGCTCCTGTAATAAATGGATAGTTGCCGTTTGACACCCACGGGTGCTGTGTGACGAAAAAAGCGGGCCGTAACGAAATTAAATTTCGTCAGGAGTGTTCGGCGTAAAAAAATATAGTGTAAGCGACTCGTTCCTCAGTGCTTACGTTTAAAAAGCTTAGTCGATGACTGTATAAATGCAAATAAGACAAAAGCATTTTCATGACGCTCTTAATTTACTCATGGCGGCTGAAGGGATAGATTGAACAGGTTACGTCCGGCGCACGCAGGACAAAAATCTGAATGGAATAAGTATGGATTACCAGAACGACGATTTACGTATCAAAGAGATCAAAGAGTTACTTCCCCCGGTTGCGCTGCTGGAAAAATATCCGGCAACGGAGAGTGCGGCGGCGACCGTATCGCAGGCGCGTCAGGCCATTCACCGGATCCTGCATGGCCAGGATGATCGCCTGCTGGTGGTTATCGGGCCCTGTTCAATTCACGACACGGCAGCGGCGAAAGAGTACGCTGCCCGCCTGCTGACGCTGCGCGATGAGCTGAGCGGCGAGCTGGAAGTGGTGATGCGCGTCTATTTTGAAAAGCCGCGCACCACGGTAGGCTGGAAAGGGCTGATCAACGATCCTCACATGGACGGCAGCTTTCAGATTAATGAGGGGCTGCGCCTGGCACGTAAGCTGCTGGTAGATATCAACGATACCGGGCTGCCGGCTGCCGGTGAATTCCTGGATATGATCACGCCGCAATATATGGCCGATCTCATGAGCTGGGGCGCCATCGGTGCACGTACCACTGAATCACAGGTGCATCGCGAGCTCTCTTCCGGTCTCTCCTGTCCGGTAGGGTTTAAAAATGGCACCGACGGCACGATCAAAGTCGCTATTGACGCCATCGGCGCCGCCAGCGCGCCGCACTGCTTCCTGTCAGTGACCAAATATGGGCACTCGGCTATCGTTGAGACGCGCGGCAACGAAGACTGCCACATCATCCTGCGCGGCGGCAGAGAGCCAAACTACAGCGCTGAACACGTTGCGGCAGTGAAGAGCGGTCTGGAAAAAGCGGGTCTCCGTCCGCAGGTAATGATCGATTTCAGCCATGCCAACAGCAGCAAGCAGTTCCAGCGGCAGATGGTAGTGGCGGAAGACGTGGCACAGCAAATCGCCGGCGGCGAGCAGGCGATTACCGGTGTGATGATTGAGAGCCATCTGGTTGAGGGTAATCAGAGCCTGGAGAGCGGAAAACCGCTGGTGTATGGTCAGAGTGTGACCGATGCCTGTATTGGCTGGGAAGATACGGAAAAAGCGCTGCGTCAGCTGGCGCAGGCGATCCGGACCCGCCGCGGCTGAGAGTGACGCATAAAAAAGGCCAGACGGATGTCTGGCCTTTTGATGACTGCGATCGTTTACTTCGCTTTACCCTGGTTTGCCACGGCCGCGGCTTTCGCTGCGATCTCGTCGGCATCACCCAGATAGTAGTGTTTGATAGGCTTGAAGTTTTCATCGAACTCATACACCAGCGGCACGCCGGTCGGGATGTTCAGCTCGAGGATCTCATCTTCGCTCATGTTATCGAGATATTTTACCAGTGCGCGCAGCGAGTTACCGTGTGCGGCGATGATAACTTTCTCACCGCTTTTGATGCGCGGCAGAATGGTCTCGTTCCAGTAAGGGATGACGCGATCAATGGTCAGCGCCAGGCTTTCGGTCGTTGGCAGCTGTGCATCGGTCAGTGATTTATAACGTGCATCATGGCCAGGGAAACGCTCATCGTTGCGATCCAGTTCTGGCGGAGTAATGGCAAAACCACGACGCCACTGTTTAACCTGATCATCGCCATATTTAGCCGCGGTTTCTGCTTTATCCAGCCCCTGCAGTGCGCCGTAATGACGCTCATTCAGACGCCAGGTTTTCTCTACCGGCAGCCAGGCCTGATCCAGTTCATCCAGCACGTTCCACAGGGTGTGGATGGCACGTTTCAGCACGGAGGTATAGGCGAAATCGAACACGAAGCCCTCTTTCTTCAGCAGCTGACCCGCCGCTTTTGCTTCGGTGCGACCTTTATCAGAGAGATCCACATCATACCATCCGGTGAAGCGGTTTTCCTGATTCCACTGGCTTTCGCCGTGACGGACCAGAACCAGCTTAGTTACGGCCATAGCTTTACTCCTTAATGCTTAAGTAGATTAGTAATGAACCCGGCTGCGGCCGCCTGAAGCGGCGGCACACTGATAGCGCCATACCATAACGGAAAACGGCGCACGGCGTAAGTCTGTCGCATACGCAGTGCGCGTTTTTCAGCCGTCGTCTCAGTGTGCCGTAAAGCGATACCGCGTCTCTGAGCGCCAGATGTCACCGGGTTGCAGCCAGCAATCGGGCTGCGGCCACTCGCTATGGTTAGGCGAATCCGGTAAAAATTCACTCTCCAGCGCAATGCCCTGGAAAGCAGTATAGTTCTCCTGCTCGCGGGCGCGCGTTCCCGCCAGGTAGTTGCCGGTATAGAACTGCAGCGCAGGTGCCGTGGTAAACACGCTGAGCTGCAGCGCGCCGTCAGCGGACCAGAGTCCGGCGGCACACTGCGTGATGTCACCTTTAGCGTTCAGCAAAAATGCGTGATCGTAGCCTTTGACTGCCTGCTGATCGGCATCGGCCAGAAACTCATCCGCCACGCGTTTGGGCTGGCGGAAGTCGAAGCTGGTTGCCGCAACGGCTTTCAGCGGCGCATCAGGAATGCCCTCGCTGTCTACCGGCAGGTAATGGTCTGCCTGCAGTTGTAACCGATGCTGGCGGGCGTCACCATGATGCGCATCAAGGTTAAAGTAGGCGTGGTTGGTCAGGTTGACCGGACAGGCGCGATCGGTTTCTGCCTGATAGCGGATCGCCAGCGTATTATCTTCCGTCAGCTCATACGTTACCGAGGCGATAAGATTACCCGGATAGCCCTGATCGCCCTCTGGTGAGTCGAGCCGGTAGTGCACGCTGCTGTCGCTCTGACTGACAATCTGCCAGCGGCGTTTATCAAACCCCTCCGGTCCGCCGTGCAGCTGATGCGGCCCCTGATTTGCAGCCAGCTTCAGCGAAAGCGTCTTCAGCTCAGCCTGTGCGATACGGTTGGCATAGCGGCCAATCGTGGCGCCGAGATAGGCATCCTGATGCAGATAATCTGACGGGGTGGCGCAGCCCAGCAGCGCTTCCCGCACGCTGCCATCCTGCATCGGCACGCGCGCCGAAAGCCAGGTGGCCCCCCAGTCCATAAAGGTGGCGACCATGCCGTTACGGTTGCGCAGCACCGTTATGCGCCACGGCTGTCCGTCTGGCGCATGAGAGTTGACGTCGCTTACCATTGACCCGCTCCTTCTGACGCTTTACAGACGTAGAAGGTCTCTTTGATACCGGTCTGCGCTTCATATTTTTCTGCCACCGCCGCTCTGACCTGATCCACCCGATCTGCCGGCATCAGCGCCACGATGCAGCCGCCAAAGCCGCCGCCGGTCATGCGCACGCCGCCGTGCGGGCCCACTTCCTGTTTGACAATCGCCACCAGCTGATCGATTGCCGGCACGGTGATTTCAAAATCGTCACGCATAGAGGCGTGTGAGGCCGCCATCAGCTCGCCCATACGCTCAAGATCGCCTTTGCTCAGCGCGTCGGCTGCTTCCAGCGTACGGGCGTTTTCGGTAATAACGTGGCGCACGCGCTTCGCCACCAGCTTATCCAGCTCATGTGCCCGTGCTTCAAACTCCTCCAGCGTGACGTCGCGCAGCGCCGGTTTGTTGAAGAAGCGCGCGCCGGTTTCACACTGCTCGCGACGGGTATTATATTCACTGCCCACCAGTGAGCGGCGGAAGTTGCTGTTGATAATAACCACGGCGACGTTATCCGGCATTGGCACCGCCCGGGTCGCCAGGGTACGGCAGTCGAGCAGCATGGCGTGATCCCGTTTGCCCAGCGCCGAAATAAGCTGATCCATAATGCCGCAGTTACAGCCGACAAACTGGTTCTCCGCCTCCTGGCCGTTAACCGCAATCGCCGCGCCATCCAGATCCAGCTGCCACAGTTCGCGGAACACGGTGCCGACGGCGACTTCCAGTGAGGCTGAAGAGCTGAGACCGGCACCCTGCGGCACGTTGCCGCTGATAACCATATCCACGCCGCCGAGGCCGGCGTCACGCTGCTGCAGATGCTTCACCACGCCGCGCACATAGTTGGCCCACATAGGCTCCTTTACGGGTTCAATCGGCGCATCCAGCGAGAAGCTATCCTGCTGGTTGTCATAATCCATGGCGATCACCCGTACCTGGCGATCGTCGCGGCGTGCGCAGGCGATCACCGTCTGATAATCGATAGCGCACGGCAGCACGAAACCATCGTTGTAGTCAGTGTGTTCACCAATCAGGTTTACGCGGCCCGGTGCCTGAATGGTGTGGGTGGCGGCATAGCCAAAGGTGTCAGCGAACAGCTGCCGGGTAGTCGATTTCAAAGACATTTATTGCGCCTCACGAAAATGGATATCGCTGACAGAGCGCAGACGTTCTGCTGCCTGCTCCGCCGTTAAATCACGTTGGGTTTCAGCCAGCATCTCGTAGCCGACCATAAATTTACGCACCGTTGCCGAGCGCAGCAGCGGTGGATAGAAATGCGCATGCAGCTGCCAGTGATCGCCGGTCTCTTCGGTAAACGGCGCGCCGTGCCAGCCCATTGAGTAGGGGAATGAGCACTGAAACAGGTTGTCATAACGGCTGGTCAGCAGCTTAAGCGCGCGCGCCAGGTCGCTGCTCTGCTCAGCGCTGAGTTCGGTCAGGCGTTTGACGTGCGTTTTGGGCAGCAGCAGGGTTTCAAACGGCCAGGCGGCCCACCACGGCACCACGGCGATCCAGTGCGCCGTCTCCACGACGGTACGGCTGCCGTCCTGCTGCTCGCGTGCCGCGTAATCCAGCAGCAGCGGCGTGCCTTTTTCGGCAAAGTAACGCCGCTGGTTATCATCCTCTTTCTGCGCTTCATTCGGCAGAAAGCTGTTGGCCCAGATCTGACCGTGCGGATGCGGATTAGAGCAGCCCATGGCCGCGCCTTTGTTCTCAAAAACCTGCACCCACGGATAGTGCTGACCCAGCTCCGCGCTCTGCTGCTGCCAGGTCGCTACAATCGCTTCAAGGTTGCTCAGCGACAGCTCCGGCAGCGTTTTGCTGTGATCGGGCGAAAAGCAGATCACCCGGCTGGTGCCGCGGGCACTTTCACAGCGCATCAGCAGATCGTCGCTCTGCGGCGCATCCGGGGTCTCCTCCATCAGCGCAGCAAAGTCGTTGGTAAAGACGTAAGTGTTGGTGTAATCAGGATTTTTATCGCCGGTGATACGGGTATTGCCCGCGCACAGGAAGCAGTCGGGATCGTGCGCCGGCAGCGTCTCACGTGCCGGCGTCTCCTGGGCACCCTGCCACGGGCGTTTCGCCCGGTGTGGTGACACCAGGATCCACTGATCGGTTAACGGGTTATAGCGGCGATGCGGATGATCCACCGGATTAAATTTTTGCATAACTTGTCCTGGTAACGGCAAACAGTAAACGTTTTCTGCGCTCAAACTAGCATAGGCCCGCCGGCAAAAGCGTGATCAAGTCTGGATAAATGGTATCGTTTACACAAGTCCCTTATTCTTAATTTTGCGGCCTGTAATACGCTTCAATTTAAATTTAGCACAGATTAGTGGTAGCGGTTACATTGACAGACGCTGCTGCCGATCGCTGGTCAGGCAGGATCGGCAGCCCGGCGTAAGCGGGGCAGAATGCGGTCAGGTCTGCGGCGTGCGCAGCGCCTCCTGCTGATAACGGTAACCCTCCGGGGTTTTGATAAAGCTGAGGCGATGGGTAATGCAGCGTGGGGCATCTTCAGCATGGTGCGAGACGAACAGCAGCTGGGTGCGGCCTTCACCAATCAGTACATCCGTAAAGCGGCGTACCAGCTGACGGTTAATCGGATCCAGCCCCTGCAGCGGCTCATCCAGAATCAGCAGGGCGGGGTGCTTAACCAGCGCACGCGCAATCAGCACCAGCCGCTGCTGCCCCCAAGAGAGGCTGTGAAAAGGGGCATCTGCCAGCGCGTTATCCATCCCCAGCAGCGCCAGCCACTGGCGCGCCAGCGCTTTCTGACGCTCTGAAACGGCCTGATAAAGACCAATGGAGTCAAAAAAGCCAGAGAGCACCACGGTGCGCACGCTACAGCTCACCCGGTAGTCAAGGTGCAGGCTGCTGCTGACGTAGCCAATATGCTGTTTGATATCCCAGATGGTTTCGCCGCTGCCGCGCCGGATACCAAACAGCGTTAAGTCGTTGCTGTAGCCCTGGGGGTGATCGCCGGTCACCAGGCTAAGCAGCGTGGATTTGCCGGCGCCGTTCGGCCCGGTAATCTGCCAGTGTTCGCCAGCGCTGACCTGCCAGCTGAGGTTATCGATAATGGGGCAATCGTCATAGGCGACCCGGCCATGCCGCAGCAGCACGCGCGGGGTATCCATGGCCAGCGCCGGCAGCAGATCGGGACGATCTGCCTCCGGCAGTGCCATGCCCTGCAGCCGTTCGCTGTGCGCCAGCTGGGCCACCAGCGCTTCCGCCAGCAGCGTCTTGCGGTCACCGGCGTGGGTCAGGGTGCACTCTGCCAGCACGCCCGCCTGCTGAATAAAATCGGGGATATCCTCAAACCGGTTCAGCACCAGCACCAGCGTATAGCCCTGCGTATGCAGCTGCAGCAGCAGCGCGGTGAGGCTGGCGCGCGACGCAACATCCAGCCCGTCAAACGGCTCATCGAGGATCAGCAGATCCGGTTCTGTCATCAGCGCCTGACAAAGCAGGGTTTTGCGGGTTTCACCGGTAGAGAGATATTTAAAGCGGCGATCCAGCAAATCCTGAATACCAAACTGCTGCGCCAGCGCGCGACAGCGCGCCTGATCGCTGATTTCCGTCTGGACGATCTCTGCGACGGCGCGGCCGGTATCCTCTTCCCCTTCGCTGAGCATATCCGTGTTATTTCGTTCCCACTCTTCACTCACCATCTGCTGCAGCTGCTCAAATGAGAGGCGGATGGGTCGACGAAAATCGCTGCTGAAGTGGCCTTTCCCGGCGCTAAGTTCGCCTGCCAGCACCCGGGCCAGTGCAGATTTACCGCTGCCGTTAGCGCCCACAAAGGCCCAGCTCTCACCGCGCTGAACGGTTAGCGCGTCAATGCTGAGCGCACGATGGTGACTAAGATGAAATGTGCCTTGCGAAATCTGCAATAAAGACATGATCTGTTCCGGTTTGTGCATCGTTGTTACTGTTGTAACGGCCGCTGCAGCGGAAGTCAATCGGTGCAGAATAGTCAGATCAGCGTCGCTATGATCGCCTGTTCAGCGCTAAAGCAGGCGGTCACCCTGTCACCCGGCTGCAGCTTTTGTTGCGCCAGCTGTGCTGCGCTCAGCGTGGCACACAGCGTTTCGCCCCCGCTCAGCGTCAGCAGCACTTCGCTCATCTCTTCGCCCTGTTCAATCGTGCTGACCTGGGCGGATAACGCATTATCGCCGGATTCGTCGTCGTCACTGAGCCGGATCCACGGTGCCTTGATCAGCACCAGCACTTCTTTGCCGGGCACAAGCTGCAGCCGCTGCGCGCTGCGCGCGGTCAGCGCCACGTTAACCGGCGTTACGCCATCGGCCAGTACCACCTCAATATGCTGCTGCACCGGCCGGTCGTCACGACGGCGCACGGTAGCAAACAGCTGATTACGCGCGCTGGTCTGCAGCGAGAAGCGCGCAATCGCAGCCAGCAGGCTGTCCAGCGGCAGGTTATCCTGCTGCAGGGCATCAAACGCTTTCTGCTGGATCTGGGCCAGCAGATCGTACAGCTGGATCAGCCGCGCACCATAGCGCGTCAGACGGGCGCCGCCGCCGCCTTTGCCGCCGGTGGCGCGCTCAACCAGCGTCTCATCCGCCAGCTGGTTCATCGCATTGATGGCGTCCCAGGCGCTTTTATAACTGATACCCGCCAGCCGGGCGCCCTGGCTGATTGATCCGGTTTCGGCAATCTGTCGCAGCAGTTCAATACGGCGCGGATCGGCAAACAGTTTCTGCTGAAGACGAATATGAAGTGAGAGATCGGCCTGCATGTCAGCTCCTTTAGTCGGAAGCGGGTAGTGTACGGCGTAAAGTAAAAGCACGAAAAGGGCAGTGCCTTTTTTTCCTCTGCCGCTACAATCACTTTTTTAAATTCTGCGTGAGGTTTCCATGCTGGAACTGATAAAAAGCCTGGCCGTCGCGGTCATCATGGTGCCGATTGTGATGGCGATTATGCTGGGTCTGATTTACGGCCTGGGAGAAGTGTTTAACATTATCTCCAAATTTGGCCGTCGCAATGACCGCCCGGCGAAAAGCTCACAGCACTGATTTACCCGCCCGCACCCTGCGGGCGTTTTTTTATCAATTTCCGCTCTCTCCTGCCGATACTCCTTCTGTTGAGATTGATCCGCATCCTGCGCATAGCGGCATCTGCCTAAGCGTTGTATGATTCGATATACAACGAAACAGGGAGTCTGACATGCTGAACAAATCCTCTTACTGGCTGGCCACAACGGCGCTGACAATTTCACTGGCGGGCCAGGCGGTGGCGGCTGACAAAATCACGGTGTTTGCTGCGGCATCACTCACCAATGCGCTGCAGGAGATCGCCACCCGGTATCAGCAGCAGAGTGGGACCGAGGTGGTCTCCTCTTTTGCCTCCTCTTCCACGCTGGCACGCCAGATTGAACAGGGCGCGCCGGCCGATCTCTTTATCTCGGCCGATCAGCAGTGGATGGATGACGCGGCGGCAAAGCAGAGCATTGAAGCAAACACGCGCGTGACGCTGCTGGGTAACGATCTGGTGCTGATCGCGCCTAAAAGCGCCGGCGCGGCGCCGGTAACGATCTCAGCCGGCACCGACTGGAAAAATCTGCTGCAGGGGCAGCGCCTGGCGGTGGGCGATCCGGCACATGTGCCCGCCGGGATTTACGCCAAAGCCGCGCTGCAAAAGCTGGGCGCCTGGCAGCAGCTTGCGTCACAGCTTGCGCCAGCCAGCAACGTGCGCGCCGCGCTGGCGCTGGTTGAGCGAAACGAAACACCGTATGGCATCGTGTATGGATCTGACGCCGTGGCAAGTAAAGGGGTGATGGTTGCCGGGCGTTTTCCCGCCGACTCGCATCCGCCGGTAGAGTATCCGATGGCCATTGTTAACGCGCATCAGAACGCGGCGGTCACCGCCTTCTGGCACTATCTGCAGGGGCCCGAGGCCGCGGCTATTTTTAAACAGTATGGATTTACGCCAAAAAGATGATACTGAGCGATCCCGAGTGGCAGGCTGTTGTGCTCAGCCTGAAAGTTTCCTGCGTGGCGGTGCTGTGCAGCCTGCCGTTTGGCATTCTCATGGCCTGGATCCTGGCACGCTGCCGCTTTCCGGGTAAAACCCTGCTCGACAGTCTGGTCCATCTGCCGCTGGTGCTGCCGCCGGTGGTGGTAGGCTATCTGCTGCTGCTGGCGCTGGGGCGTCGCGGGGCGATCGGCGGCTGGCTCTGGGACTGGTTTGGCTTTACTTTCGCCTTCAGCTGGCGCGGTGCGGCGCTGGCGGCAGCGGTGATGGCATTTCCGCTGATGGTACGCGCCATCCGGCTGGCGCTGGAGGCGGTGGATACCCGGCTGGAACAGGCCGCGCGGACGCTGGGAGCGGGGCGCTGGCGGGTCTTTTTCACTATTACACTGCCGCTGACGCTGCCGGGCATTATTGCCGGTACCGTGCTGGCGTTTGCCCGCTCGCTGGGGGAGTTTGGCGCCACCATTACCTTTGTCTCTAATATTCCCGGTGAAACCCGTACCATTCCTTCCGCGATGTTTACCCTGATTGAAACGCCGGGCGCAGAAAGCACCGCCGCGCGCCTCTGTGCGGTGGCGATCGCGCTGGCGCTGCTGTCGCTGGTGGCGTCAGAATTACTGGCGCGCTGGGGCCGTAAACGCTGGGGGATCGCCTGATGCTGACGCTGCAGTTTTCACAGCGGCTGGGTGACCATCTGCTGGAGGTGGACACCACGCTGCCGGCGCACGGCATCACCGCCGTATTTGGCGTGTCGGGTGCGGGAAAAACGTCGCTGATCAACGCTATCAGCGGCCTGACGCAGCCGCAGCAGGGCCGCATTCAGATCAACGACCGGGTGCTGTTCGACAGCGCGCGCGGCATCAATCTGCCGCCGGAGCAGCGGCGTATCGGCTATGTGTTTCAGGATGCGCGACTGTTTCCGCACTATCGGGTGCGCGGCAACCTGCAGTACAGCATGGCAGCGTCAATGAAACCGCAGTTTGCGCAGCTGGTGGCGCTGCTGGGGCTGGATGCGCTGCTGGATCGCTTTCCAGCCACGCTCTCAGGCGGTGAAAAACAGCGCGTGGCAATTGGCCGGGCGCTGCTGAGTGCGCCCGATCTGCTGCTGATGGATGAGCCGCTGGCCTCACTGGATCTGCCGCGCAAGCGCGAGCTGCTGCCGTGGCTGCAGCAGCTGACAAAGCAGGTTGCCGTACCGGTGCTCTATGTCTCGCACAGCCTGGATGAGATTGTGCAGCTCGCGGACAACGTACTGGTGCTGGATAACGGCAGCGTTAAAGCAGCAGGCCCGCTGGAGAAAGTGTGGAGCAGCAGCGCAATGCGTCCCTGGCTGCCGGCCAGCGAGCGCACCAGCGTGCTGCGCGTGCAGGTGCTGGAGCAGCATCCTTACTACCCCATGACCGCGCTGCTGCTGGGCGACCAGCATATCTGGGTGAGTCGCGTTAACCTGCCGGCAAAAAGCACGCTGCGTATTCGAATCGCGTCAGCCGATGTCTCGCTGGCGCTGCAGCCGGCGCAGCACACCTCTGTGCGTAATATTCTGCCCGCGCAGGTTACAGAGGTGCTGGATATTGACGATCAGGTTGAGGTCAGAGTACGCATTGGCAGCAGTGAGCTCTGGGCGCGGATCACGCCGTGGGCACGCGATGAGCTGGGCATTCGCGTCGATCAGTGGCTCTATGTCCAGCTCAAAAGCGTTTCAGTTATTGCCTGACGGAGACCGCTGCCGTCACAGCACTTCCCGGCGAATAATCTCCGCAATGCCAGGCTCAAGGTTGGTGCCGGTTACCTCCGCCGCGCGCGCTTTGATGGCGTCATCGGCGTTGCCCATCGCAACGCCCAGTCCCACCTGCTCCAGCATGCTGAGGTCATTATAGTTATCACCAAACGCCAGCACCTCCTGCATGCTGAAGCCCTGGCTCTCCACCCACTGCGCCAGGCGTTTGCCTTTGCTGTTACCCGCCTGAGCGATATCAACCTGATCGTGCCAGGACCACTCACACGCCAGACCCAGCTCCGCTTCGGTACGCCGGGCAAACTGCTGCAGCGCACGCGTGTCTGGATGTGACAGGGCGAATTTCCAGATCGCCTGCGCATCGCGCGCCGCCTGCTGCAGATCGGGCACCTGCACAAACAGCGGACGCTGCGCCTCAGGGAGCGAAGCGGCCCAGTTCAGCGTGCGGGTAACGTGACCGGTCGCTGTCTGGTAGAACATCGCATCATCCGCATAGAGCAGGCCGTGAATATGTTCTTCTTCCAGCATTGTCAGAACCTGCTGCGCCTGATTTTCCTGCAGTGGATCGGCAGCCAGCACTTTTTTTGCCTGATAATCATACAAATAGGTGCCGTTACAGCAGATTGCGGGTGTATCCAGCTGCAGCGCCTGATAAAAAGGGTGGATAGCACAGTGATGGCGACCGGTGACGATCAGCACCTTCACGCCCGCCTGCTGCGCGCGGGCCAGCGCCTCCAGCGATTCAGGCAGAATGGTTTTAGTGGGTGTCAGCAGGGTGCCATCCAGGTCGAGGGCGATTACGCGATAGCTCATTACGGGTTCCGTCTTTGAATAAACAGGCATCAAGTCTACACCTGCCAGCCGCGCTGAGACAAAAAAGCGGGCAGAAATCCCGCCAGCGTAGCCGGCTGAAACAGGCTACAGTTATCCCTTTCATCAGGCAGCGAATAAGGAAAAACGCATGAAACAAGTCGTGTATACCGCCAGTCCCGAGAGCCAGCAGATCCACGCCTGGCAGCTTCAGGAAGATGGCGCGCTGACGCTACTGCAGGTGACCGATGTGGCCGGCCAGGTGCAGCCCATGGTAGTGAGCCCGAAAAAAGAGTTTCTTTATGTGGGCGTACGTCCCGATTTTCGCGTGCTGGCCTACCGTATTGCCGCAGACGGAACGCTGACGCTGGCGGGGGAAGCGCCGCTGCCGGGCAGCCCGACGCACATCTCCACCGATCGCGAAGGCCGGTTTCTGTTCTGCGGCTCTTATAACAACGCCTGCGTCAGCATCAGCCCGCTGGACGAGAGCGGGCTGCCGCAGGCGCCGTCGCAGGTGATTAATGGCCTTGAGGGATGCCACTCGGCCAACATCGATCTGCGTAACGAGACGCTGCTGGTGCCGGCGCTGAAGCAGGATCGCATCTGCCGTTTTCAGCTGCATCAGGATGGCCGTCTGACGCCGTGCGCACAGGCAGACGTCACGACCGCTGCAGGCGCCGGTCCGCGTCATATGGTGTTTCATCCCGGCGGCGCGTATGGCTATGTGGTCAACGAACTCAACAGTACGGTGGATGTCTGGTCACTGCAGGGCGAGATGAGGTGCGTACAGAGTCTGGATATGATGCCGGCGGATTTCAGCGGCACCCGCTGGGCGGCAGATATTCATATCACGCCGGATGGCCGCTCGCTCTACGCCTGCGATCGTACCAGCAGCACGATTACCGTGTTTAGCGTCAGTGACGCGGGCGACGCGCTGACAATTGAGGGCCACCAGCCCACCGAAACGCAGCCGCGCGGGTTTAATATCGATAGCCGTGGCGCTTATCTGGTCGCAGCGGGACAGAAGTCGCATCATATTGAAGTGTACCGGATTGCCGGACGCGGCCTGCTGCAGCCACTGGCGCGCTATGCGGTCGGGCAGGGGCCGATGTGGGTGGTGATCCACGCGCTGGCGTAATGATGTCATGCAAGGTCGCCGTTGAAGGCGACCTTTATCAGAGCGCGCAGCGAAGCGCACCCGGCGCGATCAGGCGTATTTCACCGTAACCGATGCGCTGGCAAGCGCATGGAAATGCACGTTAAAGCCGACCATTGCGCCACTGGCGCCTTCATCCACATCCAGCGTCTCCACATCCAGCGCGTGTACGCTGAAAATGTAGCGGTGTGATTCACCCTGCGGCGGTGCAGCGCCGCCGTAGCCGGTCTGGCCGAAGTCGGTACGGGTCTGGATGGCGCTTTCAGGCAGCTCTGCCACGCCGGAACCGGCGCCCTGCGGCAGCACCGTGACCTCAGCCGGAATATTCGCTACCACCCAGTGCCACCAGCCGGAACCGGTGGGCGCATCGGGATCGTAGCAGGTGACGACAAAGCTCTTTGTGCCTTCCGGCACTTCATCCCAGGCGAGATGGGGCGACAGGTTATCGCCCTGATAACCCATGCCGTTAAACACGTGGCGCTCTGGCATCTTATCGCCGTCGTTAAAATCCTGACTAAACAGGCGCATAACTCCTCCTTTTTTACTAATCGCGGAAGGTCATCATGGTGCAAAAGCGCAGCAGATACCAGCGGCGTCAGGGCTGAAAATGGCCAGCGTGATCCAGCGCGTCCCGAATGGCGCGGGTGAGCTGGCTCAGCGCCTGCGCAGAAATCAGATAAGGTGGCATCAGATAGATCAGCCGGCCAAACGGGCGGATCCAGACGCCGCGCTCAACAAAGAACTGCTGCAGTGCGGCCATATTCACCGGCTGATGCGTTTCGATAACGCCAATGGCACCCAGCACGCGCGCCTGCGCCACGGCGGGATGCAGCTGCAGCGGCAGCAGCTCCCGCTGCAGCTGCTGCTCAATCGCCGCAACCTGCGTCTGCCACTCTCCTTCCGCCACCATGGCCAGGCTTTCAGCGGCAACTGCGCACGCCAGCGGGTTGCCCATAAAGGTCGGGCCATGCATGAAGCAGCCAGCGGCGCTGCGGCTGATGGTGTCAGCCACCTCGCGCGTGGTCAGCGTGGCGGCGAGCGTCATCGTCCCGCCGGTCAGCGCTTTACCGAGGCATAAAATGTCGGGCGTCACGCCCGCGTGCTCACAGGCAAACAGTTTCCCGCTGCGGCCGAAGCCGGTGGCGATCTCATCGGCGATCAGCAGCAGCCCGTAGCGATCGCACAGCGCCCGTACCTGCTGCAGATAGCGCGGATGGTAAAAGCGCATCCCGCCCGCGCCCTGCACAATCGGTTCGAGGATCACCGCAGCAATGTCGCGGTGGTGCTGCTCCGCCAGCCGGGCAAAGTCGCTGAAATCGGCGTCATCCCATGCATCAGTGAAACCGCACTGCGGCGCAGCGGCAAACAGATGCTCCGGCAGATAGCCACGCCACAGGCTGTGCATTGAGTTTTCCGGATCGCATACCGCCATCGCCGCAAAGGTATCGCCGTGATAGCCGCGCTTCAGCGTCAGGAATGTCTGGCGCCTCTCGCCGCGACCGAGCCAGTACTGCAGCGCCATTTTCATGGCGACTTCCACCGCAATGGATCCGGAGTCAGCCAGAAATACGCACTCCAGCGCTTCAGGCGTCATCGCCACCAGCTGACGGCTCAGCGCGACTGCTGCCGGATGGGTAATACCGCCGAACATCACGTGTGACATCTGCGCCATCTGCTGCTGCAGTGCCTGGTTGAGACGCGGATGATTGTAGCCGTGGATCGCCGCCCACCATGATGACATACCGTCAACCAGCTCGCGTCCATCTGCCAGCTGCAGCTGGCAACCTTGGGCGGCCACCACCGGATAACAGGGCAGCGGGTCGCGCATTGAGGTGTAGGGATGCCAGATATGCTGGCGGTCAAAATCGAGGTCGTCAGGCGTGAACATCTGTCTTGTAAACCATTTTGAAAAGATTTAGTTTACAAGTATAACCACGATCATTGTCGGGATGAACCCCTTTTTGGAGTATGTAATGGCTAACCGCTGGACACTGGCTCAGGCCCAGGCCCTGTTTGATAAACCTTTTCTGGAACTGATGTTTGAAGCGCAGCAGGTGCATCGCCAGCATTTTGACCCGCGTCAGGTACAGGTCAGCACGCTGCTGTCGATTAAAACCGGCGCCTGCCCGGAAGATTGTAAATATTGCCCGCAGAGCGCGCGCTACAAAACCGGACTGGAGTCAGAACGGCTGATGGAGGTGGAGGCGGTGCTCGCCTCGGCGCGTAAAGCTAAAGCGGCCGGCTCCAGCCGTTTCTGCATGGGCGCCGCATGGAAAAACCCGCACGAACGCGATATGCCTTATCTGGAGCAGATGGTGCAGGGCGTGAAAGCGCTCGGCATGGAAACCTGCATGACGCTGGGGACGCTGGAACAGAACCAGGCACAGCGTCTGGCAGAGGCCGGACTCGATTTCTACAACCATAACCTGGATACCTCACCGGAATTTTACGGCAGCGTCATCACGACCCGTACCTACCAGGAGCGTCTCGATACGCTGGATAAAGTGCGCGGGGCCGGTATCAAAGTCTGCTCCGGCGGCATTGTCGGTCTGGGTGAAACGGTGACGGATCGCGCCGGACTGCTGGTGCAGCTGGCAAACCTGCCGGTGCCGCCCGAGAGCGTGCCGATCAACATGCTGGTCAAGGTCAAAGGCACGCCAATGGCGGATAACGAAGATGTGGAGCCGTTTGATTTTATTCGCACTATCGCGGTAGCGCGCATCATGATGCCTTCCTCACACGTGCGTCTGTCAGCAGGCCGTGAGCAGATGAGCGAGCAGACGCAGGCGATGTGTTTTATGGCGGGTGCTAACTCCATTTTCTATGGCTGCAAACTGCTGACCACGCCCAATCCGGAAGAAGATAAAGATCTGATCCTGTTCCGCAAGCTGGGCCTGAATCCGGAACATACCGCAACCGCAGCGGGAGATAACGAACAGCAGCATCAGCTGCAGGCGCAGCTGGTTCAGGCCGATACGCCGCAGTTTTACAACGCGGCGGTGTGAATGTGGTCTGAACGTATCACTCAGGCGCTGCAGGCGCGCCGGGACGCAGATGGCTGGCGCTACCGGCGCTGTATTGAGCAGAACAGCGTGCGGGAAATCACCCTGGACGGACAGCGCTATCGTCACTTTTCCGGCAACGATTATCTCGGGCTGAGCCGGCATCCGGCGGTGATTGCGGCCTGGCAGCAGGGCGCGGCGCAGGCGGGAGCAGGAGCGGGGGCGTCGGGTCATGTGACCGGCTACAGTCGCTATCATGCGGAGCTGGAGCAGCAGCTGGCAGGCTGGCTCGGCTATTCACGTGCGCTGCTGTTTATCTCCGGCTTTGCCGCCAACCAGGCGATTGTTCATCTGCTGGCGCAGAAGCAGGACCGCATCGTGGCGGACAAACTGGCGCACGCGTCGCTGCTGGATGCTGCCAGTCACAGCCCGGCCACGCTGCGTCGTTTTGCCCATAATCAGCCGGCAAGTCTGCAAAAGCTGCTGGCGCAGCCGGGAGCGGGCGCCACGCTGGTGGTCACCGAAGGTGTTTTCAGCATGGATGGCGACAGCGCACCGCTGGCAGAGATTGCTGCGGCGACCCGGGCTGCGGATAGCTGGCTGCTGGTGGATGATGCTCACGGCATTGGCATTAGCGGTGAGCAGGGGCGCGGCAGCTGCTGGCAGCAGCAGGTGAAACCCGAGCTGCTGGTGGTGACGTTTGGCAAAGGTTTTGGCGTCAGCGGCGCGGCGCTGCTGTGCGATGAGGCTACCGCCGACTACGTTGAGCAGTTTTCGCGGCACCTTATTTATTCCACCGCCATGCCGCCAGCGCAGTGCTGGGCGCTGCTGGCGGCGCTGCAGCAGGTGCAGCAGGGCGATGCGCTGCGGGCACGCCTGCAGGCAAACATCCGTCGCTTTCGCGCCGGCGCGGCGCAGCTGCCGTGGGTGCTGCCCGCCTCAGAGAATGCCATTCAGCCGCTGATTGTCGGTGAAAACGCGGCTGCGCTGGCGCTTTCGCAGCGACTGGCGCAGGCGGGGTGCTGGGTCAGCGCCATTCGTCCGCCGACCGTGCCGCCCGGTACGGCACGGCTGCGCATCACCCTGACGGCGGCGCATGAGCCGGAAGATATCGACGCGCTGCTGGAGGCGCTGTATGACGCTGCAGGTTAACAAGCAGGCGGTGGCACAGGCGTTTGGCCGTGCTGCACCGCACTATGAGCAGCACGCTGCGCTGCAGCGCCTGAGCGGCGATGCGCTGCTCGCCTGCGCGCCTGCCGGATTCGGGCCGCACCTGCTGGATGCCGGCTGCGGCACCGGCTGGTACAGCCGGTACTGGCGCGATCGCGGGCGTACGGTGACCGCGCTCGATCTCTCTTTACCCATGCTGGCCGCCGCGCGCGCGCAGCGATCGGCGCACGATTATCTGCAGGGTGATATCGACCAGCTGCCGCTGGCTGAAGGCAGCGTGGATGGCGTCTGGAGCAACCTGGCGGTGCAGTGGAGCAGCAATCTGAGCACGGCTCTGCAGCAATTTTGTCGCGTGCTGCGGCCCGGAGGCACCGCGCTTTTTTCAACGCTGCTGGCGGGATCGCTGCCGGAGGTGGATAGCGCATGGGCAGCGATAGATTCGCGCCGTCACGCCAATCGCTTTCTTCAGGCCGGTGATATTGTCGCAGCCGCGCGCGCGCAGCCGCTGCGCAGCACGCAGCAGATCATTACGCTGCACTTTCCTGATGCGCTGAGCGCGATGCGTTCGCTGAAGGGAATTGGTGCCACGCATCTGCACGACGGGCGCAGCAACAGTGTGCTGACGCGCCAGCAGCTGGCGCAGCTTGAGCGGCACTGGCCGCAGGATGAACAGGGCTATCGTCTTACTTATCACCTGATGTATGGAGTGTTGCAAAAATGAAACGCTGGTTTATCACCGGAACGGATACCGAAGTGGGAAAAACAGTTGCCAGCGGGGCGCTGCTGCAGGCGGCCAGCGCTGCCGGGCTGCGTACCGCAGGTTACAAACCGGTCGCCTCAGGCTGTGAAATGACGGCGGAAGGCGTGCGCAACAGCGATGCGCTGGCGCTGCAGCGCTACAGCAGCGTGCCGCTGCGCTATGAGCAGGTTAACCCGCTGGCATTCATGGAGCCGACCTCGCCGCATATCGTAAGCGCAGAAGAGGGCAGGCCGATCGACTTTGCACAGCTCTCAGCGGGCCTGCGCGCGCTGGAAACGCAGGCGGAATGGCTGCTGGTTGAGGGCGCGGGCGGCTGGTTCACACCGCTCTCTGAGACACAGACATATGCAGACTGGGTTATCGCAGAGCAGCTGCCGGTGATACTGGTGGTGGGCGTAAAGCTGGGCTGTATTAATCACGCCATGCTGACCGCTGCGGCGATAAAGGCGAGCGGCGTGCCGCTGGCAGGCTGGATCGCAAATGATATTCAGCCGCCGGGCAAACGCCATCACGAATATATCGCCTCGCTGCGCCAGCGCATCGGGGCGCCATTTCTGGGCGAAATCCCCTGGCTGGCGTCGGCGGCGGAGCAGGCCACGTGCGGACACTATCTGACGCTGCCGTGAGCGGCAATCCTTGTGTAAACGGCATCAGGCAGGCGCTAACCATTTGCTAACGGTGAGATCATCCAGCTGCGCGACGCGGCCCTGCGCCACATTGCGCCCGCGATGCAGCAGCAGAAAGTAGTCGGCTACGCGGCGTATAAAGGAGACGTGCTGTTCCAGCAGCAGGATAGTCAGCCCATATTCCCGGTTGAGTCGCCGGATCAGGTTGCCCGTCTCCTCTTCCAGCCAGGGCGACATCGTACCGGTGGGTTCATCGAGGATCAGCAGGCGCGGTTTCAGCACCAGTGCACGTGCCAGTGCCAGCTGCTGCTGCAGATTGACCGGCAGATCGCCGCTGCGCTGATGGCGCAGGGTATAGAGCGCAGGAAACAGGTCAAACACACTCTCCGGAATAGCGCGATTGCGCTCATCCTCAGCCGCCAGCAGGGCAATCAGCAGATTGTCCTCAACGCTCATCTGCGTAAAGATATGGCGCTTTTGCGGCACATACCCGATGCCCATCCGCGCCCGCTGCATAGCGGGCTGCAGCAGCAGATCCTCCGGTGGATAACCCGCTTCCTGCCAGCAGATAGAGCCGCTGTTAACCGGCAGATGGCCCATAATGCAGTTGACCAGCGTGGTTTTCCCCATTCCCGGACTGCCCAGCACGCCGGTGCAGGATCCCGGAGGCAGATCAAGATCGACATCCCACAGCATCTGGTTCTGGCCATAAAACTGATTCACCGAACGTAAACTCAGCATCTGATCTTCTCCTTACAGATAATTAGCCTGAATGCACCCGCTCTGTGTCGTCTGGCATGCAGTAACAGATTAAACGTGACGCGGTGGTATCAGACATCAGGGGGTCCCTGTTAAACCTGCATGTTCTGCCGCAACAGGAGAGATGCAAGCAGCGGGCCAGATCGATCATTCCGCATGTGTGGCGTTAACAAATACCTGCAACGGTGCCTTAAACATCAGAAAAACTTAACTGTGAAAGCAGGTGATTAAGCCACTGCACTTTGACAGTGCTGATTACTAAACTTTTCTGGTGCATCTGTTCATTAATAAAGCAGTGGCATAAGGCAGGAAAACAGCGCGGCCCAGGCGTAGCGGCACTGTGGAATCAAAAAAGAATAGTTAATCCCGCCGCCCTTGCTGGAAAAATAATCATAAAAAAAATTTTTTTGTTAGCGCAGAACGGGCCGGGATTTTTTATACACAGCCTGCGGGCGTGGGGCTGGCTTCACTTATCCACCATTCCTGTGGATAACCTTGTGTATTAGCGACTGAAAACCGGGCGCAAGCGAGGAAATACGCGGCCTGGATACATTATGCTGCGAAACTGGGCTTTTGAGGTATATTCAATAAATTCAGTATGTTGTTTAAAAGCAAGCCTGCAAAATGTCCGCTGAAGTTTATCGCTGCATTTTGATGACGTTCTCTTGACAATTGTTAAAAGCCCGGCTCGCCTGGGGATAACCTTGCGCGACATATTTTAGCCAGCGGCCGCTTTAATGCCTCTGAAGCGATGCCACAGGCTGAAGGTACATCGTGGCGTTTATCTGTAAATATATCCAGTGTTTTTTTCTGGCAAAATCGCCATAGCAGAGTAGAATTATCAGCCTGCCAGCCCTTTTCTTCAGCAGGAATTCTGAAATCATGAGCAAAGCCTTTAAACTTAACTCCGCCTTTAAGCCTTCAGGCGATCAGCCTGAAGCGATCCGCCGTCTGGAGGAGGGGCTGGAAGATGGCCTTGCGCATCAGACCCTGCTCGGCGTAACGGGTTCGGGCAAAACCTTTACCGTTGCCAACGTGATTGCCGACCTCAACCGGCCGACGATGGTTCTGGCGCCCAATAAAACGCTGGCGGCGCAGCTCTATGGGGAGATGAAAGAGTTTTTTCCGGATAACGCCGTGGAATTCTTTGTTTCTTACTATGACTACTATCAGCCTGAAGCCTATGTGCCGAGTTCTGACACCTTTATCGAAAAAGATGCGGCGGTGAACGAGCACATTGAGCAGATGCGTCTCTCTGCTACCAAAGCGATGCTGGAACGGCGTGATGTGATTGTGGTGGCGTCGGTCTCAGCGATTTATGGTCTTGGCGATCCCGATCTCTATCTGAAAATGATGCTGCACCTGACGCGCGGCATGATCATCGATCAGCGCAGTATTTTACGGCGTCTGGCTGAGCTGCAGTATGCGCGTAACGATCAGGCGTTTCAGCGCGGTACGTTCCGCGTGCGCGGGGAGGTGATCGATATCTTCCCGGCGGAATCTGATGATATCGCTCTGCGGGTGGAGCTGTTTGATGAAGAGGTCGAGCGGCTGTCACTGTTTGATCCGCTTACCGGGCAAATTGAGTCAGTGATCCCGCGTTTTACTATCTATCCCAAAACGCACTACGTTACGCCGCGTGAACGTATCCTGCAGGCGATGGAAGAGATCAAAGATGAGCTGGCCCTGCGCCGCAAAGTGCTGCTGGAAAACAACAAGCTGCTGGAAGAGCAGCGTATTACGCAGCGCACCCAGTTTGACCTGGAGATGATGAATGAGCTGGGTTACTGCTCGGGGATCGAAAACTATTCCCGTTATCTCTCGGGGCGCGGGCCGGGTGAAGCGCCGCCGACCCTGTTTGACTATCTGCCTGCCGACGGTCTGCTGGTGGTGGATGAGTCGCACGTGACCATTCCGCAGATCGGCGGCATGTATCGTGGCGACCGCGCGCGTAAAGAGACGCTGGTGGAGTACGGTTTCCGTCTGCCTTCCGCGCTGGATAACCGTCCGCTTCGGTTTGAGGAGTTTGAGGCGCTGGCCCCGCAGACCATTTATGTGTCAGCCACGCCGGGTAAATATGAGCTGGAAAAATCGGGCACGGAAGTGATCGATCAGGTGGTGCGTCCGACAGGCCTGCTCGATCCGATCCTTGAGGTGCGCCCGGTGGGTACACAGGTGGATGACCTGCTGTCTGAGATCCGTAAGCGCGTAGAGATTAACGAGCGCGTGCTGGTAACGACGCTGACAAAGCGTATGGCCGAAGATCTCACCGAATACCTTGAAGAGCACGGTGAGAAGGTGCGCTATCTGCACTCTGATATCGACACCGTTGAGCGCATGGAGATTATTCGCGACCTGCGCCTGGGTGAATTTGACGTGCTGGTAGGGATCAACCTGCTGCGTGAAGGACTCGATATGCCGGAGGTTTCTCTGGTAGCGATTCTGGACGCCGATAAAGAGGGCTTCCTGCGCTCAGAGCGTTCACTGATCCAGACGATTGGCCGTGCTGCACGTAACGTGAACGGTAAAGCGATTCTTTATGCTGATAAGATCACGCCCTCTATGGCGCGCGCAATTGAAGAGACTGAGCGCCGCCGTGAGAAGCAGGAGCGCTACAACACTGAGCACGGCATTGTGCCGCAGGGGCTGAATAAAAAGATCACGGATATTCTTGAGCTGGGCAAAAACGTGGTGAAAACCCGCGGCAAGGGTAAAACGGCCACGCGCACGGCGGCAGAGAATGATGCCGATTACCTGGCGCTTACGCCACAGGCGATGCAGAAGAAAATTCACGAACTGGAAGCGCAGATGCAGCAGCATGCGCAAAACCTGGAATTTGAAGAAGCCGCCAGCCTGCGCGACCGTCTGCACGAACTGCGCGAACTGTTTATCGCCGCTTCCTGACCGGCACAGCAGAGCCTTACCGGTGCCGCATTGCGCAGGGGCCGCACTCCGCAGGGACCGCATTCCGCAGGGACCGCATTCCGTAGGGACCGCATTCATGCGGCCCTGGCGAATCCAGGCACCACCGTATTTATACGCAGCCAGGGCGCCATTAATGGCGCCCCTGCGTAAATTCCGCGGGTTTTATACGTGATCAGGGCACCATGAATGGCGCCCCTGCGCAAATCTCCCGTAGGGGCCGCATTCATGCGGCCCTGGCGAATCCAGGCACCATCGTATTTATACGTGATCAGGGCGCCATGAATGGCGCCCCTGCGTAAATTCCGCGGGTTTTATACATGATCAGGGCACCATGAATGGCACGCCTGCGCGAATCTCCCGTAGGGGCCGCATTCATGCGGCCCTGGCGCGCTTACAGCGCCTGAATGGCGCGCTTACAGCGCCTGAATGGCGTGCTCCAGCGCCAGACGCAGCAGCTGCCGATCGTGACGGTAACGGATATCCTCGGCCTCCAGCGGCTCCTGTACAATAACGCGCTGTGCCAGACCCTGCGTGTCGGCGGTCGGGCTGATGACCACGGCATCAATGACCCGTTTACCAATCGCCTGTTCCATAATGGCCAGCTTATCTGCCACGCTAAGGCGGGCTGCCGCCGGGCTGAGCTCGCGTCCAAGGTTGCCAATAAAGACCATGGTGGCAGGCGTACGACGTAGCGCGCGCGCCATCTCTTCCATCAGCAAAATCGGCATCAGGCTGGTGTAAAAACTGCCCGGACCAATCAGGATCAGATCGGCTTCTGCCACGGCGTCCAGCGCTTCGCGGGTGGGATTAACGGCCGGATGCAGCATCAGCGTCTGAGGGGCCTGCCGCATCTCATCAATCGCAGTTTCGCCATAAACCATATTGCCTTCTGCATCCTGTGCCACCAGATCCACTGGCTGCTCCGACATCGGGATAAGAAACGCATCAACCTTGAGCAGATTGCGGATAATGTTAATCGCTTCCAGCGGGCGCACGCTGAGATGGTCCAGCGCTTTCAGAATCAGGTTACCCAGATTATGCCCCGCCAGCTCGCCGTTACCGGCAAAGCGATATTCAAACATCGCGGAAGCCACGCTCGGTTCGGTAATCAGCTGATTAAGACAGTTGCGCATGTCTCCCCAGGCGATACCGCCTTCTGAACGGCGGATACGTCCGGTAGAGCCGCCATTATCCGTGGTGGTCACAATACCAGTGAGACGCGAACCCAGCGGTGCCAGCGCTGACATCACGCGGCCCAGGCCGTGCCCGCCGCCCAGTGCCACCACGCGATCCAAATCTGCCAGCGTTCGATTCATGCTGCTCCTTACCTGATTTACTGCGCTCAAAAAGCTGATTTCTGCTGCCGGAAGGCAGCGTCATGTGGCGCAGTTTAGCCTATTCTGCTGCGATAATGCCGTTAAAAATCGCTATATATCATATTATACAACGCACGCAGTGACTGGCTGACTGACGCAAAGCACGCTACCATCCAGAGACCGCGTTGTCCTCAATGACAACAAACTCTTAAGCCTTGCGCGCCTAAGTCAAATGATAGGGCCGCCTGGCCGCAGCGTAATGCTGCCAGGGTGCAGAAAGAAATGCCTGCATCTCCCGACTTTGGAAAGGTGTTAAGGTGCCACAATTTACAGATGCCTGGGCGCGTAGCTTCTATTATTTGCGCCTGTCGATCACGGATGTATGTAATTTCCGTTGTACTTACTGTCTGCCGGATGGCTATAAACCTGGCAGTACCCGCAACAAGAGCTTTCTTTCGCTGGATGAGATCCGCCGGGTAACCCGCGCCTTTACCGCTGCGGGAACGGAAAAAATCCGCCTTACCGGTGGCGAACCCTCAATGCGCCGCGACTTTACCGACATCATTGCTGCCGTGCGTGAAAACGCCGCGCTGCGACAGATCGCGGTGACCACCAACGGCTACCGGATGGCGCGTGACGTTCAGTCATGGCGCGATGCAGGGCTGACCCACATCAACGTCAGCGTGGACAGTCTGGATGCGCGGCAGTTTCATGCCATTACCGGGCAGAATAAATTTGCTGAAGTCATGGCCGGCATCGACGCCGCGTTTGACGCCGGATTTGAAAAAGTCAAAGTCAACAGCGTGCTGATGCGCGATGTCAACAGCCAGAGTCTGGATACGTTTCTGGCCTGGATCCGCACGCGTCCGATCCAGCTGCGCTTTATTGAGCTGATGGAGACCGGCGAAGGAGGCGATCTGTTCCGGCGTCACCATATCTCCGGTGAGGTGATCCGCGATCGGCTAATCATGCAGGGCTGGCAGCGCCAGCCGCGCGGCCGCAGCGACGGACCGGCGCAGGTATTTCGTCATCCTGACTATCAGGGTGAGGTGGGTCTGATTATGCCGTATGAAAAAGATTTCTGTGCCAGCTGCAACCGGCTGCGCGTCTCAGCCACCGGAAAACTGCACCTCTGTCTGTTTGGCGACGGCGGGGTAGAGCTGCGCGATCTGCTCGCTTCCGATGCACAGCAGGGCGAGCTGCAGGCGCGTATCGCCCACAGTCTTGGCCAGAAAAAGCAGACGCATTTTCTGCATCAGGGCCAGACCGGTATTACGCAAAATCTCTCTTTCATTGGTGGCTAAACACAGGAGTTACAGCCATGGCTAAACCAACCGGCGAATTTACCGCCCTGTCTGCCGCGGTGCTGACCATATCCGACAGCCGCGATGCGGCCAGCGACACCTCAGGTGATTATCTGCGCGAGGCGCTTGCTGACGCGGGGCACCAGGTGGTGGACCACGCTATTCTGCCTGACAATCGCTACCGCATCCGCGCCACGGTGTCGCGCTGGATCGCCAGCGACGATATTCAGGTGGTGATTGTGAACGGCGGTACCGGTTTTAACAGTAAAAACAGTACCCCGGAAGCGCTGCTGCCGCTGTTTGATCGTGAAATTGACGGCTTTGGCGAACTGTTCCGCATGTTCTCTTATGAAGATATCGGTAGCGCAACGCTGCAGTCGCGTGCCGTTGCCGGCCTCGCTAATCAGACCCTGATATTTGCTCTGCCTGGGTCCACCAGCGCCTGCCGCTGCGGCTGGGAACGCATCATCGCCGATCAGCTGGATGCGCGCACCCGGCCCTGTAATTTTGTCTCTCACCTGAAGAAAGTCACTGTATGAATCAGTTAACACATATTAACGCCGCTGGCGAAGCGCACATGGTCGATGTCTCCGGTAAAAACGAAACCGTGCGCGAAGCGCAGGCGGAGGCGCTGGTGCTGATGTCACCCGCCACGCTGCAGATGATCATGGAAGGCAGCCATCATAAAGGCGACGTCTTTGCCACTGCCCGCATCGCCGGCATTCAGGCCGCAAAGCGCACCTGGGAGCTGATACCGCTCTGTCATCCGCTGATGCTGAGTAAAGTGGAAGTGACGCTGGAAGCGGAACCGGCACAGAGCCGGGTGCGCGTCACTTCGCGCTGCCGCCTGAGCGGTAAAACCGGTGTGGAAATGGAGGCGCTGACGGCGGCCTCTGTAGCGGCGCTGACCATCTATGACATGTGCAAAGCGGTACAGAAAGATATCGTGATCGATCAGCTGCGCCTGCTGAGCAAAAGCGGTGGTAAATCAGGTGATTTTAAGGCGGCCAGCCATGATTAACGTCCTGTTCTTTGCCCAGGTGCGCGAGCTGACCGGCACCAGCGAGCTGACGCTGACGGAAACCTATCCCGACGTGGCGGCACTGCGTGATGCGCTGGCGCAGCGCGGCGATCGCTGGGCGCTGGCGCTGGAGTCGGGCAGGCTGCTGGCCGCGGTTAATCAGACGCTGGTCCCTATGACCCATCCGCTGCAGGCAGGGGATGAAGTGGCCTTTTTCCCGCCGGTCACCGGAGGTTAATCATGACAACCCGTATTCGCGTCGGACGCGAGCCGTTTGATACAGGAGCCGAGTACCGGCTGCTGGCCGCAGACGATCGGGATGGCGCTATCGTGACCTTCACCGGTAAAGTGCGCAATCACAACCTGGGCGCTGACGTGGCGGCACTGACGCTGGAGCACTATCCGGGCATGACGGAAAAAGCGCTGGCGGAAATTGCTGAAGCTGCCCGGCAGCGCTGGCCATTACAGCAGATCACGGTGATCCATCGCGTGGGCGAGCTTTTTCCCGGCGATGAGATTGTGCTGGTAGGCGTCAGCAGCGCACACCGCGGCAGCGCGTTTGCGGCGGCAGAGTTTATTATGGATTATCTTAAAACCCGCGCGCCGTTCTGGAAGCGCGAAGCCACCCCGGAGGGGGATCGCTGGGTGGATGCACGCGACAGTGACCATCAGGCAGCGGCGCGCTGGGACTCATAACGGACAGGGCGGGGGCTGACAGCCTCACGCCCGCAACGTGCCTGAGGCACGCTTTTTCTTATCAGGGAGCAGGATGAAACCAACCTTCTTACGCCGCGGCGCGCTTCTGCTGACCGCGCTGATCGTGGCCGGCTGCAGCAGTAAAAAAGAGCCGCAGGCGCCGGCGCGCCAGCCCGCGGATGTCAAAGCGCAGATCCAGCAGCTGCTGCCCGGTTACGTGACGCAAAAATCAGCCTGGGCTGATGACATTTATACCGCTTTTCGTGTCCAGCAGCTCGATCCCAGCGCCAGCAATCTGTGCGCGGTGATTGCCGTGGCCGGGCAGGAGTCCAATTTCAGCGCGGATGCTAACGTGCCCGGATTACCCAAAATTGCCTGGGGCGAGATTGACCGGCGGGCCGCAAAGCTGCATGTTCCGGCCTTTCTGGTGCGGACTGCACTGCTGATTAAATCCTCAAACGGGCAGAGCTACGCCGCGCGGCTGGACAAGGTGCGCAGTGAAAAAGAGCTGAGCGCCATTTTTGATGATTTTATCGATATGGTGCCGATGGGGCAGACGCTGTTTGGCAAGCTGAATCCGGTACACACCGGCGGACCAATGCAGGTGAGCGTTGCCTTTGCCGAGGCGCATGCGCAGGGCTACCCGTATGCTATCGATGGCTCAATCCGGCGCGAGGTGTTCAGCCAGCGCGGAGGGATCTGGTTTGGCACGAAGCATCTGCTGGGCTACCCGGCGGACTATAGTCAGCCCCTCTATCGTTTCGCCGACTTTAACGCAGGCTGGTATGCCAGCCGCAACGCGGCGTTTCAGGCCGCGATTGCGCGCGCCAGCGGTATTCGTCTGGCGCTGGATGGCGATCTGATCAATTACGGCAGCGAGCAGGCGGGCTCGACTGAGCTGGCGGTACGTACGCTGGGTAAACGCCTGGATATGAGCGACCGGGAAATTCGCCGCGATCTGGAAAAAGGGGACACGGCGGGCTTCAGCGACACAACGTTATGGAAACAGACTTTTATTCTGGCTGACAAAATGGCGGGCAAGCGGGTGCCGCGCGAAATGCTGCCGGGGATCAAACTGGAGAGCCCGAAAATCACCCGCAATCTGACCACCGCGTGGTTTGCCCAGCGGGTTAATAGCCGATATCAGCAGTGTATGACGCGCCGTTGAAGCGGCATGGTATACACTTCACACTGACCCTGTAATTTTTATTTGAGAGGTGCATCATGGATCGATATCCACGTAATGATTCGTTTGTGCAGCCAGCGTCAGCCGGGCTGCAGGCTTATATGGCTCAGGTCTATGGCTGGATGACCTGCGGCCTGCTGCTTACCGCGTTTGTCTCCTGGTTTGCCGCACGTACCCCCGCGGTGATGGAGCTGGTGTTTGCTAACCGTATCACCTTCTTTGGCCTGATCATCGCGCAGCTGGCGCTGGTCTTTGTGCTGTCAGGCCTGGTACAGCGCATGAGCGGGGCCGTGGCGACCGCGCTGTTTATGCTCTATTCGGCGCTGACCGGTCTGACCATGGCGAGTATTTTTCTCGTTTACACCTACTCGTCTATCGCCAGCACCTTTTTTGTTACCGCCGGAATGTTTGGGGCGATGAGCTTTTACGGCTACACCACTAAACGCGATCTGAGCCGTATCGGCAGTCTGCTGTTTATGGCGCTGATTGGTATCGTGCTGGCGTCGCTGGTGAACTTCTGGCTGAAGAGCCCGGCGCTGATGTGGGCCATTACCTATATCGGCGTGGTGGTGTTTGTGGGGCTGACCGCTTATGACACGCAGAAGCTGAAAGCGGTGGGCGAAAACATTGATGCCCGCGATAGCGAAAATTTACGCCGCTACTCTATCATGGGCGCGCTGACGCTCTATCTCGACTTCATCAATCTGTTTCTGATGCTGCTGCGGATTTTCGGCAACCGTCGTTAACACGCCGCGTTTAATGTGACCGGGGGCGCAGCGATGCGCCCCCGTTTTTCATCCCGTCAGCTGCAGTTACTGCTCTGCCATTTTCTGCTGATTTTTATGTCGCAGATGCTTCGCCCGGCTCTCCAGCCAGAGATACAGCACCAGCGCCAGCAGCAGCGGCAGAATAAAGTAGAGGACGCGGTAGGCAAGCAGCGCGGCGATAATTTCACCATGTGAAGCGTGCTGTCCGCTCAGCAGGGCCAGAAACACCGCTTCCAGCACGCCGATACCCGCCGGAATATGAATAATCACCCCGGCAATACTGCTGATCAGCAGCACGCCCAGCACGATGGGATAATCCACTTCGCGCATCAGCAGCAGCCAGATAATGGTGCCCATCACCATCCAGTTCGCGCAGGAGACGGCAAACTGAAACAGCGCCATACGCAGTGAAGGCAGCTGCAGCCGCTGGCCCTTCACCGTCCACTGCCGCTTTTTCGCAAAGGCGCAGGCCCAGAGGTAGACCGCTGTCAGCAGCAGCAGTGCACCACCGATGATACGCAGCGTGCCTTCACCAATAAACCAGCGCGGCGGAATCGGCACCATGCCGGAGACAAACACCACGCCGCCCAGCAAAATATAGCCAAGCCAGTTAGTGGCAATGCTCAGTGAAAAAATGCGGGTAATGGTGCTGCCTGAAAGGCCCAGGCGTGAATATAGGCGGTAGCGCATGGCGACACCGCCCACCCAGGTACTGAGCGTCAGGTTAAAGGCGTAGCAGATAAACGACACCAGCATCACCTGCCGCTTCGATAGCTTATGACCGCAGTAGACGCGGCCAATCAGATCGTACAGGCCATAGGTAATATAACTGACCACCACCAGCCCGGCCGCGCCCAGCACCACATAGCGGTTGTAGCCGGTAATGACTTTATAGACATCCTCCCAGTTGACTTTACGCGCATAAATCACCAGCAAAACGATCACGGCGATAAAAAAGAGCCACGTCAGGATCTTTTTCGCCAGCCGCCACTTCGGGTTCTTTTTGCTCATCAGGATTTTGCTCCTTCGTTATTGGCTTCCACCCGATCCTGCGTCTCCATCTCTGGCTGGACCGGAGGAGAGACCTGGGACAGCTGAGGCGTATGTGCAGGCAGCCAGCCCGCAATGGCCGGGAAGTGGCGCAGAAAGTGGAAGACAATGACGCCTTTGGTTAACTGCCACCAGTTACGCGGCGGCAGTTTGTCATCCTGAACGCGCACGCAGTCATGCTGGATCAGGCCTTCCAGATTATCGCGCAGCGTCTGGTTAAATGTGCGGTCGTAAATTATCAGGTTGGCTTCAAGATTCAGCGACAGGCTGAGCGGATCGAGGTTACTGGAGCCCACCGTGGTCCAGTGCTGATCCTGCACCGCGACCTTGCCATGCAGCGGACGGCGGCAATACTCATACACCTCCACACCGCCATCCACCAGATAGTTATAGAGCAGCTCGGCCCCTACTTTTACGATCGGCATATCGGGCTCACCCTGTACTATCAGCCGCACGCGCACCCCGCGCCGGGCAGCGTTACGCATCTCGCGCAGCAGACGATAACCAGGAAAAAAATAGGCGTTGGCGATGATCACATCGCGTTTGGCTTTACGCAGCATATCCAGATAGTGCTGCTCAATGTCGTCGCGATGTTCATTATTATCACGATAAACAAACAGCACCTGCGCGCTGCCGGGCTGGGCATTAACGGCCACGTGCTTTGACGGTTTCCCCCACCAGCGGCGGGTGATCTGATCGCTGCCCATCGCCATCTGGACAAAGCGGGCGATATCGATCACCACCGGTCCTTTTACTTCAACGGCATAATCCTGCTTCGCTTCCGGACCGTAATCGGTGTTGTGCTCTGCCGAGAAATTAATGCCGCCAACAAAGGCAATTTGCTCATCGATCACCACGATCTTACGGTGCAGACGGCGAAAGAGATTGGTACGCATCCCCATGACCAGCGGGCGCGGATCGTAGTAGATAAACCGAACGCCCGCCTCCGTCAGCGTATTAACAAAATCATCGGAGAGATCGGGAGAGCCGTAGCCATCTACCATGACTTCGACTTTTACGCCGCGCTGCGCCGCCGCCAGCAGGTCACGGTGCAGCGCCTTGCCGACGTTATCTTCAAAAAGAATAAAGGTTTCAAGCAGCAGCGTGCGCTCGGCGCGCTGGATAGCGCCCGATACGCGCGGAAAAAACGCTTCGCCGTTCTCCAGCAGGCGCAGCTGATTGCCGTCACGCCAGTTGAAATTCATAGGAATATCTCCACCGCCAGCGGCGCATGATCGGACAGATGAGACCAGGGTTTGACCGGCAGCGCCCAGGGCTGGCTGACGGATGCATTACGAATATAGATACGATCGAGGCGCAATAGCGGAAAGCGTGCAGGGAAGGTGCGTGCCGGACGGCCATTTTTCAGGCTGAATACCTCTTTCAGCCCGGCACCGCGCTGCAGGAAACGGTTAGCGCGCACCTGCCAGTCGTTGAAATCACCGGCTACCACCAGCGGGGCATCTGCCGGCAGTGCGTTGATCACGTCACACATCATTTTCATCTGCATCAGCCGGTGCTTCTCTTTCAGGCCGAGATGGACACAAATCACATGCAGCGGCTGCGCCCGGTCAGGCAGCGTAATCTGACAGTGCAACATGCCGCGCTTTTCGCTGCCAGCAACAGATATGTCGCGATTTTGATATTCAGCAATAGGAAAGCGTGACAATATCGCGTTGCCGTGATGGCCTTCAGGATAAACCGCGTTGCGGCCATAGGCGAAGTCGCGCCACATCGTGTCAGCCAGATACTCATAATGTGAGTTTTCAGGCCACGCTTCTATCTGTGCGGCATGAATAGCATGGGTGCCCATCACCTCCTGTAAAAAGACGATATCCGCTGATGTGGCGCGTACGGCGTCGCGTAATTCGGGCAGGATAAAGCGACGATTAAACGTGGTAAAACCTTTATGGGTATTGATCGTCAGGACTTTAAATGAAAATCCTTGCGTGTTTTGTGGCATACTGCGACGCGCTCCTTTTCATCATGAATAGAACAAAGTGTAGTCTTTGTCACAAACGGGTGGTGCCAGGGCGAGAAAATTAAGGTGTTATCTGAAATTTGTTTTACATTGAGGAAATCCGTCTGGCTCCGGTCAGATACACTTGGGCGACCTGTTGGGTCTGCCAGGAGAAAAGTATGAAATGGTCTAATCGTGTTCAGATTGTTACCGGTCAAACCTGTCTGCACATCGCCACGCATCTGCTGGTGATTGCCGCACTGGTCTGGGGCTGGAAACACAAGGCACTGGTTGAAGTGAGCAGTACCCTGGTGGCAGCTTATGCAGTGGTGTTTATCTCCATGCTGGCCCTGCAGCGTAGTGCCCGTTTACGCCGTATGGGTGACACTCTGGAAGAGGTCACCACAACTTACTATTTTGGCGCAGCGATGCTGACGCTGTTTCTGATCTCACGCTTTTTCCATAACAACCTGCTGATTGGTTGCCTGGGCGTCGTGATGCTGGTGGGCCCGGCGCTGGTTTCTTTGCTGGCCAGAGAACCCGCCCCCCGCGTGGAGAAAAAGCGTAGCTGACCGCTGCGCATCCCGCCAGTCAGGGAGCCTTAAAGGCTCCCTTTTTATTGCCTGCTGTACCCCACGTCACGCAGCAGCAACCGGCGACGTGCCTGTTTTGCAGGTCGCAGTGCGCAGTGAAAGCTGGTACACTCGCCTCCTTACGCATGGTAGTTTGTGCCCTTTTCACACGCAGGCCCCCGGGGCTGCGTCATATCCCCCCTGAAAACTACATCGCGCAGCGCGATCAGGGCGGTTCGGAGTAATACACCTGCATGTCCTTTGACTCTCTCGGCTTGAATGCCGATATTTTGCGTGCGGTAGCAGAACAGGGCTATCGCGAACCGACGCCAATTCAGCGTCAGGCAATTCCCGTAGTGCTGGCTGGCCGTGACCTGCTGGCGAGCGCCCAGACCGGTACCGGTAAAACCGCCGGTTTTACGCTGCCTCTGCTGCAGCGTCTCTCTGAAAATCCTGCCGCGGCACGCGGCCGCCGCCCGGTGCGCGCGCTGATCCTGACGCCAACGCGTGAGCTGGCCGCACAGGTCGGTGAGAACGTGCGCGAATACAGCCAGTACCTGAACATGCGTTCACTGGTCGTGTTTGGTGGCGTCAGCATTAATCCGCAGATGATGAAACTGCGCGGCGGCGTTGACGTGCTGGTGGCAACGCCAGGTCGTCTGCTGGATCTGGCGCATCAGAATGCGGTTGATCTCTCGCAGGTCGAAATCCTGGTGCTGGATGAAGCCGATCGCATGCTCGATATGGGCTTTATTCATGACATCCGTCGCGTCCTGGCGAAGCTGCCGGCGAAGCGTCAGAACCTGCTGTTCTCAGCAACGTTCTCCGACGAAATCAAGACGCTGGCAGAAAAACTGCTGACGAACCCGGAGCAGGTAGAAGTGGCCCGCCGCAACACCGCGTCAGAGCAGGTGTCGCAGCAGGTGCACTTTGTTGATAAGAAGCGTAAGCGGGAACTGCTGTCGCTGATGATTGGCCGTGACAACTGGCAGCAGGTACTGGTGTTTACCCGTACCAAGCACGGTGCCAACCACCTGGCTGAGCAGCTGAACAAAGATGGCATCACCGCAGCGGCTATCCACGGTAACAAGAGTCAGGGCGCCCGTACCCGCGCGCTGGCTGATTTTAAATCGGGCAGCATTCGTGTTCTGGTCGCGACTGATATCGCCGCACGCGGTCTCGATATTGAAGAGCTGCCGCACGTGGTGAACTATGAGCTGCCAAACGTGGCGGAAGATTACGTGCACCGTATCGGCCGTACCGGACGCGCCGCGGCAACCGGTGCCGCGCTGTCGCTGGTCTGTGTTGATGAACACAAGCTGCTGCGTGATATCGAGCGGCTGCTGAAGCGTGAGATCCCGCGCATTGCGCTGCCGGGCTTTGAGCCCGATCCGAGCATTAAAGCGGAGCCGATCCAGAATGGTCGTCAGCAGCAGCCGCGCGGTCGTGGTCAGGGGCAGGGCGGCAACGCCGGTCGCGCCGGCGGCGGTCAGCGTCAGGGTAATGGCGCTGCGCGCCCGCAGAGTGAGTCGCGTGCGCCGCGTCGTCAGGGCGGCAACGGCCCGGCGGCAGGTAACGCAGGCAAACCGGCACGTTCACGTCGTCCGGCTGCCAAAGGCAACGGGAACGCATAACGCAATGCGGGTGTTACTGGCTCCGATGGAGGGCGTACTGGATTCACTGGTGCGTGAACTGCTCTCCGGCGTCAATGATTACGATCTCTGTGTGACCGAGTTTCTGCGCGTGGTCGATCAGCTGCTGCCGGTAAAGTCGTTCTATCGCCTCTGTCCGGAGCTGCACCATCAGAGCCGCACGCCATCCGGTACGCGGGTGCGGCTGCAGCTGCTGGGACAGCACCCGGCCTGGCTCGCAGAAAATGCCGCCCGCGCAGCCGAACTCGGCTCATGGGGGGTCGATCTTAACTGCGGCTGTCCGTCAAAGCTGGTTAACGGCAGCGGCGGCGGCGCTACGCTGCTGAAAGATCCGGAGCTTATCTATCGCGCCGCGCAGGCGATGCGTGCTGCCGTGCCGGATCACCTGCCGGTCACGGTTAAAGTGCGGCTCGGCTGGGATGCCAGCGATCGCCGCTTTGAAATTGCCGATGCGGTACAGCAGGCGGGTGCCAGCGAGCTGGTGGTGCATGGGCGCACCAAAGAGGATGGCTATCGGGCTGAATGCATTAACTGGCAGGCGATTGGCGAAATTCGTCAGCGGCTGTCGATCCCGGTCATCGCCAACGGTGAGATCTGGAGCTGGGAAGATGCACAGGCCTGTATGCGCATCACCGGCTGCGATGCGGTGATGCTTGGCCGCGGTGCGCTGAATGTGCCTAACCTCGGACGCGTGGTGAAGCATAACGAGGCGCCGATGGGCTGGCCGGATGTGGTGGCGCTGCTGCTGAAGTATACCCGGCTGGAGAAGCAGGGAGACACCGGCAATTATCATGTTGCGCGCATCAAACAGTGGCTGGGCTATCTGCGTAAAGCCTACCCTGAAGCGGCCGATCTCTTCAGTGAGGTACGGACGCTGCGGGTGTCTGCCGATATTGCCGCAGCGATTGAGCGCTATGCGGAGCGTCTGGAACGCTAAGCGTTATGCGCTTCCCCGCTATAAAAAGCCAGCCTCCGTGCTGGCTTTTTTTTTGCCTTACCGTCGCTCATATCTGTGCGAAAAGCGCATAAAGCACGCCCGCCAGCAGCACGGAGACCGGCAGCGTCAGGATCCAGGCCATCGCCAGATTACGCAGCGTGGCAAGCTGCAGGCCGGAACGGTTTGCGGCCATGGTTCCCGCCACGCCGGATGAGAGTACATGCGTGGTTGAGACCGGCAGGCCAAACGCGTCCGCCGCGCCGATTGTCGCCATCGCCACCAGTTCGGCGCTGGCCCCTTGCGCATAGCTGAGATGCGATTTGCCGATGCGCTCGCCCACCGTAATGACGATACGTCGCCAGCCCACCAGCGTGCCGAGGCCCAGCGCCAGCGCCACCGCAACCTTTACCCAGAGCGGAATAAAGCGCGTGGCGCTATCCAGCTCGCGCTTAGCGGCGCTGAGATTGCGTGCGGTCTCTTCGGGCAGCGTCACGCGGCTGCTCTGCAGGTGCCGGATACTTTCTGACGCCAGGTACATGTCATTACGGGTGTTGGTCACCGCCTGTGCCGGAATATTATTCACTGAACCGTAGCGCCTGATCTGTTCGCTGATATCACCCAGCAGCAGGCCCAGCGCCGGCAACACCTGAGGACGGTACTGACGGCTGCGGACAAATTCCGTCAGCACCGCGCGCGGAGCCGGCATGGCATCCGGTGCCGGCTGCAGCGTCAGCAGCTGCTGCTCCGTGATCTGCGTCAGTGCCGCGACGCGCGGGATCTGCTCCGGCGGCAATGACCGGTTCAGGGCGTAAGCAATCGGCATCGTGCCCACCAGAATCAGCATGATCAGTCCCATGCCTTTCTGGCCATCATTGGAGCCGTGCGCGAAAGAGACGCCGGTGCAGGTCAGGATCAGCAGCCCGCGGATCCAGACCGGCGGTGGCCGGGGGCTGTCGGGCGCCTGATAGAGCTGGCGATGACGCACCAGCGCTTTCAGCACCAGCAGCAGCAGAGCCGCGCAGACAAATCCCACGATCGGCGAGAGCAGCAGGGCGTAGCCCACTTTCAGCGCCTGATCCCAGTCAACGCCGCTGGTGCCGCTGCGGCCATGCAGCAGCGCATTCGCCACCCCGACGCCGATGATAGAGCCAATCAGCGTATGGGAAGAGGAGCTGGGCAGACCAAAATACCAGGTTCCCAGGTTCCAGATAATGGCAGAGAAGAGCAGCGCATAGACCATGGCAAAGCCGTGTCCGCTGCCCGCCTGCAGAATAAGCTCGACCGGCAGCAGCGAAATAATGCCAAAGGCCACCACGCCGCTGGAGAGCAGCACGCCGAGAAAATTACAGATACCGGACCAGACCACCGCCACGCCGGGCGTCAGAGAATGGGTATAGATCACCGTCGCCACGGCGTTGGCGGTGTCGTGGAAACCGTTGACAAATTCAAAGCCCAGCGCAATCAGCAACGCCAGCGCCAGCAGAAAAAAGGGCGTATAGGTGGTGACCACCGCGCCGGTTTCTGCCACATCGTTAAACAGGTTAACAGCGGTAAAAATCAGCCCTGCAGCCAGCAGCAGCAGAAACAGCAGGCGGGAGAGCGGACCGCTGCCGCGCTGCAGGTCGGGACGTCCGCGCGCCGCCGGTAAACTGGTTTCAGCCATGACACACCCCATTGATGACCGGATGCACCCACCGCATCCGCTACTGGCAGTGTGATACGCCTGCAGTGTGACAGAATGATGATGGCAATAAAAAAGCCAGCCCGGAGGCTGGCTTTTCTGACAGCATCAGAATGTCATCAGAGGCTGTTGCTGGTCGCGGGCTGCGCCTGATCGACCGGTGCCGGCTGCTGTTCTGCCTGCGGTTGTGCAGCAGGCTGATCGGCTGGCGGTGCGACGGCCGTTGCGCCCTGTGGCGTCATCGGTTCCTCTTTTGGCATTGCATCAGCCGATTCCTGAACGGCAATTGCTGCCGGCTGCGCATCATCGGCCTGACCGTTGATTTTGGTCGGCATACCGCTGCGTGCCTGGATGGCGTTGTTGACCGCATCCTGACGCGTGCTGGCATCAGCAACCACTTTTGTCACGGCTGACGTCAGATTGATCGGTACCAGCTCACGCGAGTTGAACTGCTCTTCCGTGGTGGAGAGCGGGTTATGCACCTCAATCCAGCGTGAACCATCCGGCTCAACGGTCGCTTTAACCGGCTGATCGATAAACTGCACGCGGGTGCCGACCGGCACGTTGTCAAACAGCCATTTGATATCGTCGGCACGCAGGCGGACGCAACCGTGGCTGACGCGCAGGCCGATACCGAAGTTGGCGTTAGTCCCGTGAATCGCATACAGGCGGCCGATATAGAGCGCGTGCAGACCCATCGGGTTATCCGGGCCAGCCGGGAAGACGGCCGGAATGCTCTCGCCGCGTGCTGCATATTCAGCGTGCATCGCTTTGGTTGGCGTCCAGGTCGGGCCCGCTTTTTTACGCTCTACTTTGGTGGTCCAGTTAACCGGGGTATCTTTCCCCAGCTCACCGATACCGATAGGCAGCACGACAACGGTCTTAGTGCCTTTCGGGTAGTAGTAGAGACGCATCTCGGCGCTGTTGATGACGATGCCTTCACGCGGCGCGTCAGGCAGGATCAGCTGCTGTGGGATCACCATTTTGCTGCCCGCTTTAGGCAGGTAAACGTCAACGCCGGGGTTCGCTTCCAGCATGTTGCTGAGGCCCATCTGATACTGAGCAGCAAAAGCTTCCAGCGGAAGTTTACTCTCTTCCGGCACGGTGATTTCAATGTTTTCGCCAATCAGGCGGCTATTCGCTGCAGGGAGCGGATAGACGACAGCAAAGGCTGACTGGCTGAAAGCGGCCAGGGCAAGAGCTAGTGAAGCGAACGCGCGAATGCTTTTTTTCATGTTTTTACAAGTCGTTATGGCCGTGTTTCAGGCTTGTCAGAGTATCGAATCCATCGTGGTCAGTGTGACCCGCTGCGCATTATATGTGCATTGCCGCGGCGATGGGAATGATGATTTTTACTGCCTGAAGATACTTTACGCAAAAAGTCCTTCTTCACAGATAAATCTGTTGGCGCAATGCCCCAAATTGTGAATAGTCAGGGCTGCCAGAGCGTGACTTCACCGCTGAGTTTACGGTTAAGAAAAAAGGCGGCACTGATCAGCGCCAGGTGGCTGAGCGCCTGCGGAACGTTACCCAGGGCATAGCCGCGTTCAGTAAACTCTTCGGCATACAGACCCAGCGGGTTGGCATAGCTCAGCAGCTTCTCAAACTCAAAGTGCGCCTCCTGCACCCGGCCGGCACGCGCCAGGCACTCCACATACCAGAAAGAGCAGGCGACAAAAGCGCCTTCACCGCCTGCCAGTCCGTCAGCCGGGGTTTCGCTGATATTATAGCGCCGTACCAGGCCATCACTCACCAGGTTAGCCTTAATCGCATCCAGCGTGGCCAGCCAGTCAGGATCGGTGGAGCTGACAAAGCGTACCAGCGGCATCAGCAGCATGGACGCATCCAGAGCGGTGCCGCCGCGCGTCGCGGTAAAATGGCCCAGTTCGGCATTCCAGAAGTTCTGCCAGATATCGTCGCGGATCTCACTGCGCACCCGATCCCAGCGATCGTAAGGCATCGGCAGTGAACGTTTCATGCCCAGACGCAGCGCGCGATCCAGCGCTACCCAGCACATCAGGCGCGAATGAAGAAAATGCTCCGGCTGACCGCGCATCTCCCAGATGCCGGCGTCAGGCTGGTTCCAGTTGTCACAGACGTAATCAATCATGCTGGAGACGTGCAGCCAGCCACGGTGGGAGATGGCGTCGCCATATTTGTTGGCCAGATAGATAGCGTCCATCAGTTCGCCATAAATATCGAGCTGCGTCTGTCGCCACGCGTCGTTACCAATACGCACCGGCTGTGAATCAGCGTAACCAGAAAGATTCAGCAGTTCGCTTTCATGCAGTTCAGTGCCGCTGTCCAGACGATACATCACCTGCAGATGCGGCGTGTCATCATGGCTGTGTTCAACACAGCGGCCGACCCAGCGGGTAAAATCGTGCGCTTCTTCCACGTAGCCGAGACGCATCAGCGCATACATGCTGAACGAGGCGTCGCGGATCCAGGAGGCGCGGTAGTCCCAGTTGCGTTCACCGCCCAGCTCCTCCGGCAGACCAAAGGTGGCGGCGGCAGCGATGGAGCCATGCTCGTGCGACGTAAGCAGCTTCAGCGTCAGCGCTGAGCGCGTCACCATTTCACGCCAGCGCCCCTGATAGGAGCTGTGATTACTCCAGCGCAGCCAGTAATCAAGCGTGTCCTGAAAGCAGCGCGCCGTTGAGATCGTTTCAACGTGCGGGTCATCATCGTTGCCAAAGACAAACTCCGCGTGTTCGCCACTCTGCAGCGTGAATTCCGCTACCGCCGCCTGATTTTCGCAGCGCAGCGGCAGCGTGGCGCTCAGGCGTAGCGCAGGTTGTCCCTCCGCCAGAAAGGCCACGCCGCCCTCACGCATTTCCGCACGCGTTTCTGCCCGGGCGTAATCGTGACGCGGTGCGCAGACCAGCTGAAAAGTGGCGGTACCGCGCACCACTTTTACGCGGCGTACCAGGCGCGGGACTTTGCTGCTCTCATCGCAGATCGGCATATAGTCGGTGATTTCCGCGACCCCCTCATCGGCCAGCCAGCGGGTCTGCAGAATATTGGTATCAGGCAGGTAAAGCTGCTGGCGACGCGCCTGCGGCCAGTCAGGGGCAAGGGTAAAACGGCCCGCTTCTTCGCTGTCGAGCAGCGCTGCAAAGACAGAAGGGCTGTCCAGTTCTGGCCAGCAGAGATAGTCGATAGTGCCATCGTTAGCGATCAGGGCGCAGGTGCGCAAATCGCCGATTACACCGTGGTCATCAATTCTGCGTTTAATTTTGCTCATCCCGCCTCCGATAGCTTATCTGACTGTTAACTATAGACGAAACGGTTTGCAGGGCAGCGTCGTGGCACGGATGGATAACTTCTATACTAAAAAATCCCTGACAGTAAGGAGCGCGTGATGATGACAGGCAAACAGAGAGTCGCGGTAGTAACCGGATCGGATTCAGGCATTGGCCGCAGCTGTGCCGTGATGCTGGCAGAAGCGGGGTATACCCTGGGCATTACCTGGCACACCGATGAGGAGGGCGCGCAGGAGACTGCGCGTCTGGTGGAGAGCAAGGGACAGCAGGCGCAGGTGCGTCAGCTTGATCTCTCCGATCCGCAGGCGGGCGGCAAACAGCTGGCACAGCTGATTAACTCGCTGGGGCGCATTGATGTGCTGGTCAACAATGCCGGGGTGGTATCGCAGGCTGATTTTCTCGACATGGATTTTAGTGAGTGGCGTAAGGTATTTGATGTTGACGTCGACGGCGCGTTTGTCTGTGGACAGATCGCTGCCCATCATATGGTTGACCAGGGCGACGGCGGGCGAATCATCAATATCACCTCCGTGCATGAGCATACGCCGCTGCCCGGCGCGGTGGCGTATACCGCCGCGAAACATGCGCTGGGCGGGCTGACTAAATCGATGGCGCTGAGTCTGCTGCCGCACCATATCCTGGTTAATGCCGTGGCACCCGGTGCGATAGCCACGCCGATGAACGATATGGAAAACAGCGATGCGCGTCGTCGCCATATGCCGGAGATCCCGATAGGCCGGCCTGGCGACACGCGTGAAATTGCCAGTCTGGTGGCATGGCTCTGCTCTGAATGGGCCACCTATACTACCGGCCAGTCGTTTGTGGTAGACGGCGGATTCACCCTGGCAAATCCGCAGTTCAAAGGCTACCACAGCTAACCGGCGCGGCGGTGGTTCCAGCGGCGGATCAGGTAGCGTAATACGATACCGGTGACGATAGCCGCCGCCAGCCAGACCAGATGTTTGAGGTGCTGATCAAGCTTATGCAGCCAGGGCGCAATGATTTCGCCGGCAAAATAGCCCAGCGTGACAAATATCAGCGCCCAGAGCGCAGCACCGATCACATTGAGCACAAAAAAACGCAGCGGCTTCAGGCGGCTGGTGCCGATGATAATCGGCCCAATCAGGCGAAAGCCATACATAAAGCGTACGCCGATAACAAACAGGCTGGGATGCTTCTGGATCAGGCGCTTAGCTTTGCCAATCGTCGCCTGATGTTTACTGAAGCGGCGCAAAATGCGTGTACCGTAGCGGCGGCCGAGCCAGAACAGCAGCTGGTCGCCAATGATCCCGCCTGCCATCGCCGCCAGCACCACGCCGCCGTAGTGCAGCAGCCCCTCATGGGCTGCTACGCCGCCCAGCAGCGTAAAGGTTTCCCCTTCGGCAATACAGCCAATCATCAGGGCCAGATAGCCATACTGGGTGATTAATCCATTGATATCGAGATGCAATTTTTTCTCCCTGCACAGAACAAACACCTGAGCAGTGTAGCTGCAGACGGCTTTTTTTGTGCTGCGGGCCGCAAAAACAGGCGGGCTGGTTATACTTGAAGAGACGCTGCCTGTCGGAGTCTGACTGAATGCTAAAGGGGCGGCCCACTGCATCAGAGGAGTGATTTTATGAATCATGTCTGGGGTCTTCTGGCGCATCCGAATCAGGAAATGCGCCATATCAAGCAGGAAAACGAAAGCGTTTCACATCATTACACGCATCACGTGCTGCTCATGGCAGCGATACCGGTAATATGTGCCTTTATCGGCACGACACAATTTGGCTGGAATCTTGGCGAAAATCGCTTTATTCAGCTCAATCTGATGACCGGCATCGGTCTGGGTATTCTCTTCTATTTGTTAATTCTGGGCGGCGTCGCGGTGATGGGGCGGGTGATCCACTGGATGGCGCGCGACTATCCGCAGCGTCCAGGTATTCAGCGCTGCACCGTATTCGCCGGCTACGTGGCCACGCCGCTGTTTCTCAGCGGTCTGGTGGCGCTTTATCCGCTGGTGTGGCTCTGCGTACTGGCGGGAGCAGTGGCGCTGGTTTACACCGGTTATCTGCTCTATGTCGGTATTCCGGTGTTTTTAAATATCGATCGTGAAGAGAGTATGCGCTTCTCCGGCTCCACGCTGGCGATTGGGGTACTGGTCTTTGAAGTGCTGCTGGCGCTGACGGTTGTACTGTGGGGTTATGGGCCTCGGCTGTTCTGATATTCGCGCTTTTTTCTGAGGCCGCACATAACTGCGGCCTTTTTAACGCCCGGAAACAATCTCACTAAGAAATTTGCTGCATTTGCGCGTATTATCCTGCTGCCAGCCCGCACCCTGACAGGCCTGATGCGGGCGGCCTGTGGAGCTTTCACAGCGCAAAATTCCTGATCGGATCTCACTGACACGATGTCTGTAAAATTACCTGTTTCTCTGCTGTCGCTGGCGCTGTTTATGACAGCCCCGGCGGCGATAACACCTGTACTGGCTGCACCCGCCGCGCTCCCGGGTCTGGCACCGCTGGCCCAGCCGCAAATCGCCTCCGGCAGCGCCATGATTGTTGATCTCGACACGGGCAAGGTGCTGTTCTCAAGCCATCCTGACCGCGTGCGACCTATCGCCTCTATCACTAAAGTGATGACGGCGATGGTGGTGCTGGATGCAAAACTGCCCATGGATGAGCTGCTCTCGGTGGATATCAGCCAGACGCGCGAAATGCGCGGTGTGTTTTCGCGCGTCAAACTCAACAGCGAAATCAGTCGCCGCTCGATGCTGCTGCTGGCGCTGATGTCCTCTGAAAACCGCGCGGCGGCCAGTCTGGCGCACCACTATCCGGGCGGCTATAACGCCTTTATCCGCGCCATGAATGCCAAAGCGCGCGCGCTGGGTATGACGCATACGCGCTATGTAGAACCCACCGGCCTCTCCACGCAGAATGTCTCCAGCGCCAGCGATCTGGTTAAGCTGCTGAAAGCGACGCGTCAGTATCCGCTGCTCGGCCAGCTCAGCACCACAAAAGAGCAGACGGCGGTGTTTCAGCACCCGAGCTACGCACTGCCGTTCCGCAACACCAATCACCTGGTTTACAGAGAGGGCTGGCGGATCCAGCTGACGAAAACAGGGTACACCGATGAGGCGGGCCACTGCCTGGTGATGCGTACGGTGATCAACAACCGCCCGGTGGCGCTGGTGGTACTGGATGCGTTTGGCAAATATACCCACTTTGCCGATGCTAATCGCCTGCGCGACTGGCTGGAAACCGGTAAAGCAGCCCCGGTTCCGGCGGCAGCGCTGGCGTATAAAAAACAGAAAGCGGGACTCACTACCAGCAACACGGTAGTGGAATAACGGCAAGGGTGCGCGCCCGCCAGCAGGCGGACCGCACCCCTTGCAAAGCGGCATATCACCCGTTCCCTGATTTGATATGCTCAATCCTGTTATCACCCGGCGGCGACCTCCTGTACGGGCCGCCACACTCATTTAACTGGCTTATTCGCTGGAATGTCGTTCTATGATGAAGTTTCGTTTTTTCACGATTCCGCTGTTACTGCTCATGCTGTGTGTGCCCGCGCTGAGCCAGGCGGATGACGCGCCCGATGTGACGCAACAGCAGCCGGCACAGGAAGAAGAAGCGCCGCCGCAGGTTAATCCGGCGGTTGAGCTGCCAAAAATGCAAAAAATTCTCGACAAGATCAAAGGACAGGTCTCGGGAGAAACCAGCGAAAACCAGCTCAACCAGCTTAATGAGATGGCGCTGGAGCTGTCGGGCAATGCAGAGACGCTGGGGCAGGCGTTACTCCCGCAGCGCCAGCAGCTTGATGCGCAGCTGGCGGTACTGGGTCCCGCGCCGAAAGCGGACAGCGGCGTTAAAGAGACGCCGGAGGTCACGCGCAAACGCCGTTCGCTGGAAAGCCAGAAAGGCAAGCTGGACGATCAGATCAAACAGGCAGAAGGCATTAAAAACGGCGCGCTGGTGCTCTCTTCACAGATTGTGAATCTGCGCCGCGATCAGCTGAAAAACCAGCTGGCGCTGAACTCCGGCAGTATTTTTGGCCCGCGCTTCTGGGCGCCGCTGGTGAGCCGCCAGGATCTTGACGGCGAAAAAATCAGTGACTTTATTACGGAGCTGAAGGCGTCGGCGGCCCTGTCGTGGGAATCGGACTGGCGTGCCGGCACTATCGGCTGGCTGGTGGCAGCCATGCTGGTGATGACGCTGGGACGGCGCTACAGCGAAGAGTTTCTCGCCTGGGTAAGTATTCACAAACTGCCGGAAGGGCGGCTGCGGCGCAGCTTTCTCGCTGCCGCCATTGCGCTGACCACGCTGGCGGCGGTGGTGCTGACTTTTAACTTCAGCGCGCTGGCGTTTACCCGCCGGGATGAAGTCTCTGGTGACGTGCAGGACTTTGTTACCCGCCTGGTGCAGCTGAGCGTCTACTGCGGGCTGATTGCCGGTCTGGGACGGGCGTTTCTTTCGACCCGCCGTCCCAGCTGGCGACTGCCGGCCATCTCTAATGAGGTTGCGCTGGCGCTGAAGCCGTTTCCGCCGATTACCGCTGCGCTGGTGTTTATCTTTCAGACCGCAGAAGCGTTTAACTACACGGTAGGCACCAGCCTCAGCACCACGATTTTTGCTAACGGCCTGACCGCGCTGCTGATTGGCAGCACCGGGCTCGCTATCAGTATGCGCACCAACCGCGTGCGTCGCCGGATGACCCGGCTGGGTAACCCGCCGGAGGCGCGTCCGACAGTGGTCGGGCTGGTTCAGCTGGCGCTCACGCTGACCGCCGTGGCGATTCTGATTTCACTGACGATTGGCTATGTGACGCTGGCGCGTTTTCTGAGCTATGAAGTGGTGTGGTGCGGGATCCTGTTTGGCTCCTTCTATTTTCTGAGTCACGTCATTACCGACGGCTGTGAAAGTCTGTTCTCCACCAGCAGCGCAGCCGGACGCCGCCTGCAGAGTTCGCTGAATATTGATGAGCGCTATCTGCAGCAGGCCGCCACGCTGCTCAGCGCGCTGGGTAAAGCGCTGCTGATGGGCATTGTCGCGCTGGCGCTGATGACCGGCACGTTCGCCTCTTCGACGCCGGTAGAACTGATTCAGAAAGTGATTGAGTTCTGGGGTGGCAAAGGGCTGGAGTCGCTGAATATTGTACCGGCGCATATGGTCAATGCCCTGCTTTGCCTCGTGGCGGGTATCTGGATATTACGCTCAGTACGCCGCTGGCTGGATAACGATTTTCTGCCGAAAACCACCATGGATGTCGGCATGCGCGTCTCGCTGGTGACGCTGTTCAGCAATATCGGCTACGTGCTGATTATCCTGCTGACGCTCTCCATCATGGGACTGCAGTGGAATAAGCTGGCGTGGATCGTCAGCGCGCTGTCGGTGGGCATCGGTTTTGGTCTGCAGGAGATTGTAAAAAACTTTATTTCCGGCCTGATCCTGCTCACTGAGCGACCGGTCAAGGTAGGGGATCTGGTCAGCATCAGCGGCATTGAGGGCGATATCCGGCGTATCAATGTTCGCGCCACGGAGATTCAGCTCGGCGACAAGTCGACGGTGATTGTGCCCAATTCGCAGCTGATTTCGCAGAACGTACGTAATGCCACCATGGGAAATGCGCAGGGCGTTGTGACCATTCAGCTGACGTTCCCGCTGGATATCGATCCGGTGCGGGTGCGTGAACTGCTGCTGGAGGTCTATAACGAGAATGAGCGCATTCTGGAGACGCCTGATCCTTCCGTGTCGTTTAAAGATCTTACGCCGTCGGGCATTGTGCTGAGCGTAACCGGCAACGTCGCCAGTCAGCGCCAGATCTCAGGAGCCAAAAGCGATCTGCTGTTCGATATTCTGACGCGCCTGCGTAAAGAAGGCATTGTGCTGTCTGCACCGCAGACCATGATCATCGAACGCCGCGCGCTGGCGGCGGCCACACAGGAGCAGGATCCGCCGCAACCCTGAGTCAATGGCAGGGTGGTTATCAGGCCACCCTGCGCATGAGTGCCGGTCTCAGGCTTTTACTGCCCAGCCTTTCTGCTTGCTGGTTTTACCGATGCCGGGGTTAAAGGTATTGGTCGGATCCAGTTCCCGATAAAACGCCTGCAGCTGCGGTTTCGCTTTATAGAGATGACCCACGTTATGTTCCGCGGGATACTCGGCACCGCGTGCGCTGAGCAGCGCCAGCATCCTTTCTTTTAGCGCGTGCACGTCCACGCCTTTTTTCACAATGTAATCCTGATGGAACACGTGGCAGAAGAAGTGGCCATAGTAGAGCCGGTGGATCAGATCGTTATCAAACTCCGGCGGCAGCTGTTCAAACCACTCTTCATCGTTGCGTCGCAGGGCAATATCCAGTGCCAGAATATCTTCCACGTCATCCGCATGTACTGCGTGATAGCGCACGGCAGCCCCGGCGGCGGCAAACCGATGCAGAAACGCATGCGATCCCTCTTTGCTGTCGCAGGCGAAAAACTCCCCGCCGCCCTCACGAAAATAGTCCTGCAGATACGTCTGCGCCTCGGCAACGCCTTCGCCGGACATTTTCAGCATCAGGTGGTGTTCATACTTATCGCGGTACTGCTTAAGGCGTTTTGGCAGGTGTGCCGGAAACAGGCGGCTGATACGCTGCAGCAGACGATCGGTGAAGTGCGGTTTCACAAAGCTGAGCTTGTTCAGCCAGGCATCCATCCGTCCCTTGAGCGTGAAAAAGAGCGGCATCTTATCGGTGCCGAGCTTGTCGATCATCACGAAAGTATCTTTGCCGTACACTTCGGCAATATCGAAGATATCGCGGTGCATATATTCACCCGCCACCGGCAGATGGGTGAACTCTGCCAGGATATGACGGCGGATGTCGCCCAGCACGGCGGGGTCGTTGGTGCCGATATAGAATACCTGCTGCTGTGGCTCAGTCGGAAAGGTATCCAGACGCACGGCAAACACCGCAAGCTTACCGGCGCAGCCGGAGGCTTCAAACAGCCGGCGGGCGTCAGCGTTAAAGCGCGCCGGCGTATCGGCGTGAATATCACGTACCCGCCCGGCGTATTCATGGTCCGAGGCGTGACGCTCATCCCAGCGCACATCGCTCTGCTGCCAGCGCTCATCATCCAGCCGCCCGAGGATCTCTTCCGGCGAGTGGCCCAGGTCGATCCCCAGATGATTAACCAGCTTGAGTTTACCGCTGGCGTCCACCTGCGCAAACAGCGCCATCTCACTGTAGGCTGGCCCGCGTTTGATCAGCGAGCCGCCGGAGTTATTACAGATCCCGCCCAGTACTGAAGCACCGATGCAGGAGGAGCCAATGACCGAGTGCGGCTCGCGCCCCAGCGGTTTAAGCGTTTTCTCCAGCTGATAGAGCGTGCTGCCGGGAAACGCGAGGATCTGTTTGCCGCCATCAATCAGCTGCAGCCGATCGAGACGCAGGGTGCTGACGATCACCACCGGACGATCGTAATCGTTGCCGCTGGGCGTGGAGCCTTCCGTCAGGCCGGTATTGGCCGCCTGCATCAGAATAATAGCGTCCGCGCTGACCAGCGCCTGCAGGACCCGCCAGAGTTCGAGCAGCGACCCCGGAAAGACCACCGCCAGCGCATCGCCCGCGCCGGAGCGAAAGCCGGTACGGTAGCGCGCGGTTTGCTCCGCATCAGTCAGCAGATGAGAGGCACCAACCAGACGGCGCAGGTCGGCAACCAGTGCAGGATGAGAAAGGTGAGAATTCATGAGCCTGTCCTTGTCGTTAACGTGGCGTTTCTACTGTAGCACGCGGCGCGGCTCTGGTCGCCGTGTGACAAAGGCGGCTACCTGCTATCCTCATCTTGTGGCACACTGCCCCGCTAATCTTCATTGTGCGCAGTTACTTAAGAGAACCCAACCTGATGAAATGGATTTACTCTGTTAGCCTCGCGGTCTCCCTGGCTCTGCAGCCGGCGTTTGCCGATACGCTGCGTGAAACACATCCCCTGACGGAGCAGGCGCGTGACGCGTATGTCAGCCAGCTGCTCAGCAAAATGACGCTGGACGAAAAGATTGGCCAGATGCGGCTGATCAGCGTCGGACCCGACACGCCGAAAGAGGCGATTCGCGATATGATCCAGCAGGGGCAGGTTGGGGCAATTTTTAATACCGTCACCCGCCAGGATATTCGCGCCATGCAGGATCAGGTGATGCAGTTAAGCCGCCTGAAAATTCCGCTGTTTTTTGCCTACGATGTGGTGCACGGCCAGCGCACTATTTTTCCGATTCCGCTGGGCCTCGCGGCCAGCTGGGATCGCGATGCGATTGGTGAGGTGGGACGTGTTTCTGCTTATGAGGCCGCGGATGATGGTCTGAATATGACCTGGGCACCGATGGTGGATGTCAGCCGCGAACCGCGCTGGGGACGAGGTTCCGAAGGCTTTGGTGAAGATACCTATCTTACGTCGCAGATGGGCAGCGCCATGGTCAGAGCGATGCAGGGCAAGAGCCCGGCCGATCGTTACGCCGTGATGACCAGCGTGAAACATTTTGCCGCCTACGGCGCGGTGGAAGGCGGACGTGATTACAACACCGTGGATATGAGCCCGCAGCGGCTGGCGCAGGACTACCTGCCGCCTTATAAAGCCTCGCTGGATGCCGGCAGCGGTGGCGTGATGGTGGCGCTGAATTCGCTGAACGGTACCCCGGCCACCGCCGATGGATGGCTGCTGAAAGATCTGCTGCGCGATCAGTGGAAATTCAAAGGCATCACCATCAGCGATCACGGCGCGATTAAAGAGCTGATCAAACACGGCGTGGCGAGCGATCCGCAGGATGCGGTGCGCATTGCGCTGAAGTCAGGCATCGACATGAGCATGAGCGATGAGTACTACAGCAAATATCTGCCGGCGCTGGTGAAACGCGGGGCAGTGAGTATGCGTGAAATTGATGACGCTGCCCGTCACGTGCTCAATGTAAAATATGACATGGGGCTGTTCAACGATCCGTACAGCCACCTCGGACCGCAGAGCAGCGATCCACAGGATACCAACGCTGAGAGCCGCCTGCACCGTGCCGAAGCGCGCGACGTGGCGCGCAAGAGCATGGTGCTGCTGAAGAACTGGCGCGAGACGCTGCCGCTGAAGCGTGACGCGACCGTGGCGCTGGTAGGGCCGCTGGCGGACAGCCAGCGCGATATCATGGGCAGCTGGTCAGCTGCGGGCGTGGCAAAGCAGTCGGTGACGCTGCTGCAGGGCATGCGCAATGCCATGGCAAACAAAGGCACGCTGCTGTACGCCAAAGGGGCTAACGTTTCAGACAACAAAGGTATTCAGGGTTTCCTCAATCTCTATGAGCAGGCGGTCAGCGTGGATACGCGTACCCCGCAGCAGATGATCGATGAGGCGGTGGCTCAGGCAGAGAAAGCGGATGTGGTGGTCGCTGCGGTGGGTGAGGCGCAGGGCATGGCGCATGAAGCGTCGAGCCGCAGTGAACTGGCGATCCCGGCCAGCCAGCAGAAATTACTGGCGGCCCTGAAAGCCACCGGCAAGCCGCTGGTGATTGTGCTGATGAATGGCCGGCCGCTGACGCTGGTGAATGAAGACCGCATGGCGGATGCGATGCTGGAAACCTGGTTCAGCGGCACGGAAGGCGGCAATGCCATCGCTGACGTGCTGTTTGGCGATTACAACCCTTCCGGTAAACTGCCGGTCACGTTCCCGCGGTCAGTGGGGCAGATCCCGCTTTACTATAATCATCTGCCTACCGGGCGACCTTATAATCCGGAAAAGCCGAATAAATATACCTCCCACTACTACGACACGATTAACGGTCCGCTCTATCCGTTTGGTTACGGCCTGAGCTATACCCGCTTTACCGTTTCACCGGTGACGCTCTCTGCGCGCACGATGCCGCGCAGCGGCAGCATTGAAGCGAGCGTAACGGTGACCAACAGCGGTAAACGCGACGGGGCGACGGTGGTACAGATGTATCTCAACGACCCGGTGGCGAGTATCAGCCGTCCGGTACAGGAGCTGCGCGGCTTCCGGCGTATTATGCTGAAAGCCGGTGAGTCGCAAACCGTGCGCTTTACGATCGACGCTGACGCGCTGAAATTCTGGAACCAGCAGATGCAGCACGTGGCGGAACCCGGCAAATTTAACGTCATGATTGGCCTGGATTCCGTACGCACCCAGGATGCACAGTTCGACTATCTTTAACGGATAACCGCGTCTCCCGGCCGCCAGGCCGGGGGCGCTATCCCTGACGCCTTTTTATCCGACACCACGCCACCATGACGCTTCGCAATCGCATTGAACAGCAGATCTTTCGCCTTAACGGGCTGGCACTCAACGAGTTTGACCTCTCGCAGCCCCCCGGCGATCCCGGCTTATTTGGCCCCGACTCCACTATCTGGCGTATCCACGGTGATTTTCCGGCGATGCTCTGCGGCGGTATCAGCGCCCTGATGCTGCAGATGCTGCATCCGGCGGCGCTGGCCGGGGTCTGGGATCACTCCAGCTTCCGTCAGGATATGCTCGGCCGGCTGCGCCGCACCAGCCAGTTCATCGCCGTAACGACCTTTGGCAATACGGCCGATGCCCGGACGCTGATTGAGCGGGTGAAGCGCATCCATCTGCAGGTCAGCGGCACGGACAGCAACGGTAATCCTTACGCGGCCAGCGATCCGCATCTGTTGGCCTGGGTGCATGTAGCGGAAACCAGCCGTTTTCTGGCGGCCCATCTGCGCTATAAAAACCCGGCGCTCAGCCGGGCTGAGCAGGATCGCTACTATCAGGAGGCGGCGCAGGTGGCGATTGCGCTGGGCGCAGAGCAGGTGCCGTGCAGCGTGACCGACGTCGCGCATTATCTGCAGGCGATACGTCCTGAACTCTGTTTTGATGCGCGTACTCAGGAGGTGATGACGCTGCTGATGAATGCGCCGGCGCCCGGCTGGCAGGCGCGGCCGGCAATGCGCACGATGCTGCAGGCGGGCATCGGCTTACTGCCGGAGTGGGCACAGCTGCAGCTGCAGCGCCCGGTCAGTCCGCTGACGCAGTGGCGCACCGACCGGCAGATGGCGCTGCTGGCGCGCCTGCTGCGCTGGTCGATCCAGCGCGGCGCCTGGTCACGGGCGATGCAGCGTATGGGCCGTGACGTCCGCTACCGCTGAAGCAAAGTCAGGCGCTCAGCGCGAGCGCAGCCGCACTTTGAGAGTTTTACCCTTGTCTCACATGGCGCGAGTGCCGATCCTGCTCTATTCTCGGGGAAAATGGATCCCTCCAGGCATTGTCGAGGCGTTATGACCAGTTACCCTCTGATTGCTGAGGTGCCGAATCAGCAACATACTTTAACCGCGATCGTCGAACAGGATGCGCGCACCGCCTATTTTTATATCTGGCCCAATGATCTGTTTCGCAGCCAGTACGCTGTTCGCGGCTGCTGGCTGCGCAACCTTCTGCCGGCACCGGCAGAGGAAGATCGCGAAGCGATGGAGCAGGGGATCGCGCCGCTGCTGAGCGCAGAGTATTGCCGCACGCTGGAGGCGGAGCCAATGCTCGATCCCGCAGGCCTGCAGGTATTGTGGGAGCCGGATGATACCGGTGCTGCCCTGTGGTACTACGGCCAGCTGCTGGCGGTGATCCCTGGCTGGAGTCTCTATCAGAGCAAACAGGTCAGCTTCTCAGCCGGCTGTATCAGGAAAAACCGCCTTACGGCACCGCTGGGTTCAGCCTCCACCAATGAATACTATGCGCGTGCTGAGCAGCAGCGTCACTTCTGGCGTGACTGGCACGACGACCAGCAGTGGGAAAAAATCCAGCATGAAATGCTGCAGGTGTACCAGGCGCAACTTGGTGAGTCGGTCAAATATTACGCTATCGATCAGGGCAGCTGGCCGCCGATGGCGCTTTCTCAGCACTGGCACAACGGCGTCTGGTATTTTGTCACGCTGGGAATGAGCATCCGTCCGATGCCGCAGGTCGATTATCTGTTTGAAGAGCTGGCACCCCAGTACCGGCGGGCTGAACTGGCGCTGGCGGTAGATGGCGAGGTAATGACCGAGGCCAACGCGGTGCAGATGGCGAGCGCGCTGGCGGAGTTTGCACACCTGCCGTGGGCACGGCTGACGTGGATTGGCGAAGGGCATACGCTGGCGTCTGAAGTGGCACCGGTCGGCTTTGAAAGTTTCCTGCTGGCTAACGCGCTGGCACCGGAGGCGGCGTCGCTGCGATTGCCGAAGCGCGACGGCGACCGGCCGGAGCTGCTCTGGGCGACGCCGATCACCGAAGCGGAACGCCACTTCGCACAGTCAGATGAACAGGGCGGACAGCAGCTGCTTCAGCGGCTGCTGGCAGAGGGAAATAGCCATATCTTCCGGCCGCGTCAGGAGGTTGTGGCGCCGCCTCAGTAAATGCCCGCCCTTCTTCTGTGAAGAGGGGCGCGCTGCCGGTACCGGCAGGCGATTTTCCGCTGTGCTTCCCCCCTTGTTTCTTACCGCAGAAAATAGTCACCCGATTCAACTATTTGCTTTTTTTGTGATCCCGCCCCTCTCAAGTTCCCTATTAACACGCCGTTAACCTCGATCAGGCAACTCGCCAACCAGGGTAAGGGCATCCGAATGTTTAAAACCACGCAATCCCGTTTTACCGCGACGCTGGTCGCGTTTTTTGTTGTGCTGATGCTGGTCACCGTGCTGGTGATCAATCAGTTTATCGCACCGCAGCTGAGTCAGAATGAGAGCCGCCTGGTGCGCTATGAGGTTGATGGCCTGGCCGGACGCATTGTCGAACAGATGAACCGGGTTCAGGCGCAGCAGCGGGCGATAACGGAAGCTGCCGGCGTGATGGAGAGCGCGACGATAGATATTCTGCTGCCGGCGCTGGTGAACCAGTACCAGGACAGTAACGTGTTTGGCGGCGGGATCTGGCCGCTGCCGAACCGGCGCGATCCGGCAAAAGAGAAAGACAGCACCTTTTTTGCGCGCAATGCCAGTAATCAGCTGCAGGTCAATACCTACTGGAATTCTGATGCGGCTGATAAGTACTGGGAGCAGCCGTGGTACAAAGCGGGGATGGCCGCAGCAAAAGGGCAGTGCGCCTGGGCTAAAGCCTATCAGGATGCGGCCAGCCCGCAGCCGCGTACCAACTGCGCGATGGCTATCTATCGCGACGGCAGCGTCTGGGGCGTGGCTACCATTGACGTAACGCTGGGCTTTTTTAATCAGCTGGCGAAGCAGATGGGGGACGCCATTAACGGCCGCGTGCTGATTGTGGAAGCGGATGGCAAAGTGGTCGGCAACGCGGCGCTGCTGGACGGTGCGCCAAAGCTGGAAAACCTGAGCGAGACCCGGCTGCCGATGGCTGCTGCACTGAAGTCGCTGCTGACGCAGGCGGGTAGTGAGCCGGCGCAGACCACGTTCAGCGGCGAGGATGGTGAGCATACGCTGTTCCTGCAGGCGATCCCCGGCAGCCCGTGGTATCTCGCCAGCGACGTGCCCTCCAGCCTGCTGGATGCGCAGACGCACAGTATGCTGACGCGGCTGGGCGTGGTGCAGATCCCGCTGGCTATCATTCTGCTGCTGGTATCGCTGGGCTTTGTCCGCGCAATGATGAAACGTCTGGGCGTACTGCACAAAAACATTGAAGCACTCTCCACCGGCGGTGCCGACCTGACGCAGCGCCTGCCTGCCAGCAATAGCCCGGAATTTAACGCCGTGGCAGAGAGCTTTAACCAGTTTATCAGTTACCTGCAGGGGCTGATGCGTCAGGTTGGCGACAGCGCGCTGGCGATCACGGCAGCCTCGCGTGAAATCGCCAGCGGCAACGCCGATCTCTCTGCGCGGACCGAATCGCAGGCCAGCTCGATTGTAGAGACGGCAGCTTCAATGGAGGAGCTGACCGGCACCGTGCGCCAAAACGCCGATAACGCCACCCACGCCAATCAGCTGGCTGACGGCGCGGCCACCGTGGCGGCGCGCGGCAGTGAAGTCGTGCGTCAGGTCGTGACCACCATGGGAGAGATCCATCACTCATCGCGTAAGGTCGTCGACATCATCAGCGTCATCGACAGCATTGCGTTTCAGACCAACATTCTGGCCCTGAACGCGGCGGTTGAAGCGGCACGCGCCGGCGAGCAGGGACGCGGTTTTGCGGTGGTGGCCTCAGAAGTGCGTAATCTCGCGCAGCGCTCAGCTAACTCAGCACGCGAAATTAAAAAGCTCATTGAGGAGTCGGTGGCAAATATCGACACCGGCAGCCAGCTGGTTGAACAGGCGGGACAGACCATGGATGAGCTGATGCAGGGCGTCAGCAGCGTCACCACGCTGATGAGCGAAATCATGTCCGCCAGCCGTGAGCAGAGCATGGGCATTGACCAGGTTAACGTCGCGATCACGCAGCTGGATGGCAGCACCCAGCAGAACGCCGCGCTGGTGGAGCAGGTCTCTTCGGCTGCACGCGCGATGGAAGAGCAGAGCGTACAGCTGGAACAGGTCGTGCAAAGCTTCAGGCTGTAACCGTACTAACCCTGATTGCGGTGGCGCACACGCTGCCGCAATCTCATCATGCTTTACCTCTGCATACCTTCTTCTTCGCCGATTCAGATTAAGCCTGCTAAGCTTATTTTTTTACCGCGCCAGCGCACGAAACGCGCGTGATTTTCTCCGCTGCCGCCGCGGTGATTGTGTACAATAGCAGGGATTTTTCTGAAGGAGCCCTCATGCCTGCCATAGAAGTTATTCTTGTTGACCACCTCGATCGTCCCACCGGCAAGATGGAAAAGCTGGAAGTGCATGAAAAAGGCTTACTGCATCGCGCAGTCACGGTTTACGTGTTTAATTCGCGTCATGAGCTGCTGCTGCAGCGGCGTGCCAGCAGTAAATATCACTGCGGCGGGCTCTGGAGTAATACCTGCTGCAGTCATCCCTTCCCGCAGGAGCCAACGCGCGACGCGGCCGAACGTCGTCTGCGTGAAGAGATGGGACTGGACCTGGCGCTGACGCCGGTGTTTGAGCTGAGCTACAACCTGCCGCTCAGCAACGGTCTGATTGAACATGAGTATGGTCACGTCTTTTTTGCCATCAGCGATGAAGAGCCGGTGCTGAATCCGGAAGAAGCGGACGCCTGGTGCTACCGTTCGGTCGGGCAAATCCAGCAGCAGATGCAGGCCGAACCGGAGCAATTTACCCCGTGGTTTCTGCACACTTTCCCGCGCATTCCGCATACGCTGGGTGACTTTCGCCTGACCGCCTGACCGCCTGACACGTCTCCTCTTTTCGGGCGTACCACGCCCGTGCTGTGCGGGGCAATTTTTGCCCGGCTTAACAAAACAGACGTAAAATCTCCGCTTTTTTCCCGTCGCCTGCTGCGCCAGGCTACGCTTGTTTATCACCAGGTGCTAAACAGGGCGTAAGGAAAACATCATGATTAAACAGGGTTTACTGGGGCTGATTGCCCTGTCACTGAGCATGGGCGCGGCGCATGCCGCCGATGCGGTTAAAGTAGGATCGAAAATCGATACAGAAGGCTCGCTGCTGGGCAATATCATTCTGCAGGTACTCAATAAGCACGGTGTAAAAACCGTGAATAAAATTCAGCTTGGCAACACGCAGGTCGTACGCGGCGCCATCGTCGCGGGCGAACTGGATATCTATCCGGAATATACCGGCAACGGCGCATTCTTTTTTAACGATGAAAAAGCAAGCGCCTGGAAAAATGCGCAGCAGGGTTATGAGAAAGTCAGACAGCTTGATGCAGAAAAGAATCATCTCGTCTGGCTGACGCCGGCACCCGCAAATAACACCTGGACCATCGCCGTGCGTGGTGACGTGGCGCAGCAGCATAAGCTGACCTCGCTTGACGATCTCAGCGCGTATCTGAAACAGGGCGGCGAGTTCAAACTGGCTGCCTCCGCTGAATTTATCGAACGCGGCGATGCCCTGCCGGCGTTTGAAAAAGCGTACAACTTCAAACTCAGCCAGTCACAGCTGCTCTCGCTGGCCGGCGGCGATACGGCGGTTACCATTAAAGCTGCGGCGCAGAAGACCTCAGGTGTTAATGCGGCTATGGCGTACGGAACGGACGGCCCGGTAGCGGCACTGGGTCTGCAGACGCTGAGCGATCCCAAAGGCGTACAGCCAATCTATGCACCGGCGCCGGTCGTGCGTGAAGCGGTGCTGAAGCAGTATCCGCAGATGAAAGAATGGCTGCAACCGGTGTTCAGTAAGCTGGATGAAAAAACGCTGCAGCAGCTCAATGCGCAGATTGCGGTGGAAGGGCAGGATGCCAGCCAGGTAGCAACAGCGTGGCTGCAGCAGAACAAGTTGCTGTAAAAGGTGAGACAGCTGCTGTTGCGCCCCGGCCGGCAGCCGGTCACGCTGCTGCTGACGGCGCTGATCACGCTAACGCTGCTGACGCTGCCGTTTCTGCGCTTCGCCGCTAACCGGCTGGTCTCGGGTGAGCCGCTGATGGCGTGGCAGGTTGCGCACGCTGGCTGGCTGGTGCTGCCTGTCGCGGTACTCTGGCTGAGCCTGTTCGGGCTACCGGGCCGGCGTACATCACTGTTCACGCTGCTGGGCGCACAGGGGCTGCTTGTACTGCTCATCGGCCTCGGCGGCAGCGGGGCCAGCGAGCTGGCACGCAGCAGTTCACTGCTGGCGCGTACAGCACCTGGCAGCGGTTTATGGTGTGCGGCCGGATTAACGCTGCTGCTGGCAGCTGAAGCGATCAGAACGATAAGCCGGCAGGTGGTCTGGCGCATCCTGCTGAATCTGCAAACCGGCGTGCTGCCGCTGCTGCTTTTACTGACCGGCTGGCTGGATCAGCTTTCGCTGCTAAAAGAGTATGCCAGCCGCAGCACCACTTTCCATGCGGCCTTTAGCCAGCACCTGCTGCTGGTCTGCGGTACGCTGGTGCCTGTGCTGCTGGCAGGTGTCCCGCTGGGACTGGCCATTGCGCGGCGTCCTGGCTGGCAGCGGCCGGTATTCAGCCTGCTGAATCTGATCCAGACCATTCCCTCTGTGGCGCTTTTCGGCCTGCTTATCGCACCGCTGGCGGGGCTGGCTGCACACTTTCCTTTGCTTGGTCGTCTTGGCATCAGCGGTATCGGTATGGCACCGGCGCTGATTGCGCTGGTGCTTTATGCGCTGCTGCCGCTGGTGCGCAGCGTGGTCGCCGGGCTGGCGCAGGTGCCGCCTGAGGTACGTGAAACCGCACGCGCTATGGGCATGAGTGCCGGGCAACAGTTCTGGCAGGCAGAGCTGCCGCTGGCGCTGCCGGTCTGGCTGGCCGGTTTACGGGTGGTAGTGGTGCAAACCGTGGGTCTGGCAGTCGTGGCGGCGCTGATTGGTGCGGGCGGCTTCGGGGCTATCGTCTTTCAGGGATTGCTGAGCAGCGCGCTGGATCTGGTTCTGCTGGGTGTGATCCCGGTGGTGGCGCTGGCGGTACTCTGTGATGCGCTGCTGCGGCTGCTGTCCGCGCTGCTGGAGAAAAAACATGATTGAGTTTCATGACGTAAGTAAACAGTTTGCCGGAAAAACGGCGATTTCCCGCCTCTCTTTGCAGATTAAGCAGGGGAGTTTTACGGTTCTGATCGGCACGTCCGGATCCGGTAAATCGACCCTTCTGAAGATGATCAACCGGCTGGTGGAACATGACAGCGGCGAGATCCGCTTTGCAGGCGAGCCTATCGAACAGATGAATGTTCGCGCCCTGCGCCGGCGCATCGGCTATGCCATTCAGTCAATCGGCTTATTCCCGCACTGGAGCGTGGCGAAAAACATCGCCACCGTGCCATCGCTGCTGGGCTGGCCAGCGCAAAAAATAGCGGCACGCGTAGCGGAACTGCTGGCGCTGCTGAACCTTGATCCCCGGCTGGCGACCCGCTATCCGCACCAGCTTTCCGGCGGACAGCAGCAGCGAGTTGGCGTGGCGCGCGCGCTGGCTGCCGATCCGGAGCTGCTGCTGATGGATGAGCCCTTCGGCGCGCTCGACCCGGTAAACCGTCAGGCGCTGCAGCAGGAGATGCTGCGCATTCAGCGGCTCACTGGCCGTACCATCGTGCTGGTTACACACGACATTGATGAGGCGCTGACGCTGGCCGATCGGCTGGTATTAATGGATAACGGTGAAATCGTACAGCAGGGGGCACCGGTTGCACTGCTGACGCAGCCCGCCAGCGACTTTGTCCGTAACTTTTTTGGCCGTAGTGAGCTGGGCGTAAGGCTGCTGGCGCTGGGGCAGGCGGGCAGCGTGGCGCGCCGCGGCGAATGGGTAGAGGCCGAGCCGATTGCCGCCGCGCTGTCGCTGCGCGAGGCGCTGTCGCAGTTTATTGCGCGCGGGACCGACAGGTTACCGGTAGTGGATCAGCAGCAGCGGGTAGGTGTGCTGCATTTCAGCGATCTGCTGCGCCCGCGGGACGCTCAATGAAGCGCCTGTTATACGAGCCGCTGAGCTGGCTGATCGCGCTGTTTTTACTGCTGCTGTGGGGATTGCCGCACAGTGAACCGCTGTTTGCGTACTGGTTTCCGCAGCTTGAGCGCCCGCTGTATCAGCAGGAGAGCTTCTGGCGCCTGACGCTGGCCCATCTCTGGCTGGTCGCAAGTGGCACCCTGCTGGCAGTGATCGTGGGCGCGGGCGGGGCAATTTTCGCTACGCGCCGCTGTGGCCGTGCGTTCCGTCCAACGCTGGAAACGCTGGCGGCGGCAGGGCAGACGATCCCGCCGGTTGCAGTGTTAGCGATTGCCGTGCCGGTAATGGGGTTTGGCGCCACGCCTGCCATTGTGGCGCTGTTTCTTTATGGCGTATTGCCGGTGCTGCAGGGGACGCTGGCGGGCATTGAGAGCGTACCGGCCAGTAACCGGGAGATCGCAACCGGACTGGGCATGGGGCCGTGGCGGCGCCTCTGGCAGATTGAACTGGCGCTGGCTGCGCCGGTAATGATGGCAGGCATACGTACATCGGTGATGATCAATATCGGCACAGCAGCTATTGCGTCTACAGTAGGCGCTGCCAGCCTCGGCTCGCCCGTGATCATTGGTCTGAGCGGCTTTAACACCGCCTATGTCATTCAGGGAGCCATACTGGTTGCGCTGCTGGCGCTGATTTGCGATCGGCTACTGGAGCGGGTACAGCGCTGGTTTACCGGGTATGCAGAATAAGGCTGTAGCCTACCAGCATCATGCCACCCATGCCGCCAATCGCCATAATCGCGAACAGCGTACCGATAAAAATTTTATTCCAGTTCATTACAGTACCTGATTGATGCCGGGAGTCAGGCATAATAACGCGCGCCCGGCGCAGGAAAAAGGCCTGACGTGCGGTTTTACATTACGCCGGTTCATGCATCTGTATTGAAAAACCCTGCGCCTGCCAGTGCTCAAACTGCTCCTGCTGACGCCGCGTTGGCCGTTTTCCGGTCCAGATAAACAGATGCTGGCCCGGAAAGAGTTCAGGGCGTGGCATATCCAGCGGCTCAGCCAGTACATCAATACGCCAGCCGTGCTGCGCCAGACGCCAGGCTTCCAGCCAGATACGGGTGCGATCTTCCACAGCCCAGCCGATCATCAGCGCATCTTTACCCGGCTTTTTGCGCGCCCCGGCCAGACAGAAAGCAACGTAATCGATGATAGCGCCGTCCAGCAGACTGCACATGGTACGGGCGGTGTTTTGATCGAGACCCAGACGCTGGCGTACCGGCACAAAAACGTGATCGATCAGTGCATCAATCGGGTGTTCACGTCCGATGGTGGCAATTTTGGTACGCAGTTTTGAAGCGCGTACGTGACGTAGCACGCTCATCAGCTCTTCCTGCAGCGCAGTCCAGCCATCGTGTACATTGATCGTTTCGCCTTCAAGCAGCGCTTTTACTTTGCCCACGGGCACGCCACTCTCTATCCAGCGTTTAATCTCTTCAATACGCTGAACATCTTCATCATCAAATTGGCGATGACCACCTTCGGTGCGCTGGGGCTTTAACAGACCGTAACGTCGCTGCCAGGCGCGAAGTGTTACCGGGTTTATTCCACAGCGCTCGGCAACATCGCCGATACTGTATAAGGCCATAATGTCCTCAAATATTGCGACCTGCATAAAAACACCTTAACCGTCGGGGCTGCCTTGTACAATCTTTATTTTATTGTACAACTTGAGTTTTATCCCGGTTTTCGGTTAATTCTCAAATAAGAGATTTTTTTCTCATATTTGAAAGGGGCATTATGTCAGCAACTGAAACGAATAACCGGCTGGCGCTGCGGCTTGCTGAACTTCGCGAACAGCAGGGCTGGTCGCTGGATACACTCGCTCAGGCTACAGGCATCAGCCGGGCCTCATTGTCGCGCATTGAGCGCGCTGAGACCAGTCCTACCGCGGCATTACTCAACCGGTTATGTCATGCTTATGGCGTGACAATGTCACGTCTTCTGGAGGAGGTTGAAGATGAGACGGTGCTGCTGATAAAAGCTGACCAGCAAACCTGCTGGCACGATCCCGACAGCGGTTTTCAGCGTCGTACCCTTTCTCCTCCTGCAAGGCAGTTTAAAACAGAATTGATTGAAGGGGTACTCCCGCCAGGCGCACATATTCACTATGACATGCCACCCCTGTCCGGGCTTGAGCAGCATATCTGGTTGCAGAAGGGCGGCTTAACGATCGTCATGGCAGATCAGCGCTGGACGCTGGCCGCCGGCGATTGCCTGCGTTTTCACCTGACGGGACGATCTGCGTTCAGCGCCGATGCGCAGGCGGGCGCTCGTTATATTCTGGCGGTATGCAAACCATGATAACGTTCTCTCAGCTTACTGCTGCCAGCGCAGCACACGCGCTCGCGCCGTTAAGCGATCTGCTGCAGGCCTGTGTGGCGGACGGCGCCAGCGTGGGCTTCACCGATGCCCGCGATCGGCAGGCGATAGAGCGCTTCTGGCAGGCGAGAATCGCGACATTATCCGGCGGGAGTGATGACCTGCTGGTGGCATGGCAGGAGCAGATCCCGGTAGCAACCGTGACGCTGAGCAGCTGCACGATGCCTAACGGTTACCATCGGGCAGAAATCAGCAAGCTGCTGGTACACCCGCAGCAGCGACGGCAGGGCATCGCGCGTCAGCTGATGCTGCGGGCAGAGGCACGGGCACGGACGCGGGAAAAAACGCTGCTGGTGCTGGACACCCGCAGCGGGGATGTGGCCAGCCAGCTTTATCTCTCCCTGGGCTGGCAGATCGCCGGCGCTATTCCGCACTATGCCTGCTCAACGGAAGGGGTCATGGAGGCGACCACCCTGATGTATAAGCTGCTGTAACAGGAAGCGGGTACGAAAAATCACCCGCTGAGGCTGACGCTGTCAGATTACTGTGTAAAAATACAGGCCGGATTAACTCAACAGTAATAATTATGGCTCTGACAGCAGCAATTAAAAGCCAGATCGCGCAATGGTATAAAGCGCTGCAGCAGCAGGTTCCTGACTTTATCCCGCGCGCGCCGCAGCGCCAGATGATTGCCGAAGTGGCAAAAAGTCTGGCGGGCGATGAGGGGCGCCATCTGGCTATTGAAGCCCCTACTGGCGTAGGTAAAACGCTCTCTTATCTGATCCCCGGCATTGCGGTAAGCCGTGCCGATGACAAACGGCTGGTTATCAGCACGGCCAACGTAGCGCTGCAGGATCAGATTTTCACCAAAGATCTCCCGCTGCTGAAAAAGATCATCCCCGATCTTACCTTTACGGCAGCCTTTGGCCGCAGACGCTATGTGTGTCCGCGTAATCTGGCCGCCCTGGCCGCCAGCGACGATCAGCAGGGCGATCTGCTGTTTTATCTGGATGAAGAGGCGGTGACCGGCTCAAAGGAGGAGCAGACAATCTGTTCCCGGCTGGAGAAAGATCTCAGCCGCCATACATGGGATGGCCTGCGCGATCACGCTGAGAAAGCGATTGATGACAGCCTGTGGCAGCGCCTCTCGACCGATAAAGCCAACTGTCTTGCTCACCACTGCCGCTGGTATCGCGAATGCCCCTTTTTTGTCGCCCGGCGCGAGATTGAGCAGGCTGACGTCGTCGTCGCAAACCATGCGCTGGTAATGGCAGCTATGGAGAACGAGTCAGTGCTGCCACCGGCAAAGCACCTGATGCTGGTACTGGATGAAGGGCACCATCTGCCGGAGGTCGCGCGTGACGCACTGGAGATGAGCGCGGAGATCACACCAGGCTGGAGCGGGCTGCAGCTCGATCTCTTCATACGGCTGGTGGAAACGATCATGGCGCAGTTCCGGCCTAAATCGCCGCCGCCGCTGACGAATCCTGAACGGCTGAAACAGCACTGCGAAGAGATGCGTGAGCTGCTGCAGACATTAAGTCAGGCGCTGAATCCGCTGCTGCCACCCGATAATCAGCCGGGTGAGTTTCGTTTTGTGCTGGGCGAGCTGCCGGAAGCGCTGCTGACGCTCTGTACCCGGCTGTTTAAGCTGAGCGATGCGCTGCGCGGCCTGAGTGAAGGGCTGCTGAACGAACTGGGCGAGCAGACCGGCAAAGCGGATATCATGCGCCTGCATAAAGCGATTCTGCAGCTGAACCGTCACTTCGGCTGGTTTGAAGCCATCAGCAAACTGTGGCGGCTGGCCGCAATGGAAAAGGCCTCTAACGCGCCGGTCTCTAAATGGGTGACGCGTGAACTGCGCGAGGGGCAGGCGCACCTGCTGTTTCACTGCGCCGGCATCCGCGTCAGCGACCAGCTTGAGAAACTGCTGTGGCGCAAAATTCCGCATGTGGTCGTGACATCAGCCACGCTGCGTTCGCTCAGCAGCTTCAGCCGCCTGCAGGAAATGTCAGGGCTGAGTGAGAAAGCGGGCGATCGTTTTGTGGCGCTGGATTCCCCCTTCAATCATGTCGATCAGGGCAAGCTGGTGATCCCGCAAATGCGCTACGAGCCGCTGCTGGCAAACGAAGCTGAGCACATCGCCGAGATGGCGCGCTTTTTCCGCCAGCAGATGGCAGAAGGCGAACATAAAGGCGTGCTGGTGCTGTTTGCCAGCGGACGGGCAATGCAGCAGTTTGTTGCGCAGCTGCCGGAGCTGCGTCTCACGATGCTGGTGCAGGGCGATCAGCCGCGCTCCAGGCTCGTCACGCTGCATCGTGAACGCGTGACAGCAGGAAGCAGCAGCATTCTGGTGGGTCTGCAGTCGTTTGCTGAAGGGCTCGATCTCAAAGGCGATCTGCTGTCACAGGTGCATATTCACAAAATCGCTTTCCCGCCGGTAGACAGTCCGGTAATTTTGACCGAAGGCGAATGGCTGAAAAGCCTGCGCCGCTATCCGTTTGAAGTCCAGAGTCTGCCCAGCGCCTCGTTTACGCTGATACAGCAGGTCGGGCGCCTGATCCGCAGCCATCAGTGCTTTGGTGAAATTGTGATTTACGATCGCCGTCTGCTCAGTAAAAGCTATGGCAGCCGGCTACTGGCGGCGCTGCCGGTATTTCCGATTGAGCAGCCTGCGGTGCCGGAAGAGAAAAAAAGCGCCAGGCGCAAAAGAAAAGCCTGAGTAGCCGCGCTGAGCGGGTACTCGTTCCGGCCGCCGCACTGCGGCGCGCCCAGAGAGCAGGAAGCGTAATATGGAACTGAATAAAATAATTAAAGAGATCGGGCGCGGTAAAAACCACGCGCGCGATATCGATTTCGACAGTGCGGTGGCGCTTTACAGCGCCATGCTGGCAGAGGAGGTGCCGGAGCTGGAGCTGGGCGCCATCCTGATTGCGCTGCGGATTAAAGGCGAAGGCGAAGCCGAAATGCGTGGCTTCTACCACGCTATGCAGCAGCGTATGCTGCAGCTGCAGGCGCCGGCCGGCCGGCCCATGCCGATTGTGATCCCCAGCTACAACGGCGCACGCCGTCAGGGCAATCTGACGCCGCTGCTGGCGCGGCTGCTGGTAAAACTGGGTTTTCCGGTGCTGCTGCACGGTATCAGCGAAGACGCCACGCGCGTAACCAGTGAAGCGGTGCTCGCTGCGTCAGGCATCGCTGCGGTAACCAGCGCCGCGCAGGCGCAGGCGGCGCTGGATCGCGGTGAGCTGGCGTTTATCACCATCGATACGCTCTGTCCGCCCATGGCCAGACAGCTGGCGCTGCGCTGGCGGATGGGCGTGCGTAACAGTGCGCACACGCTGGCAAAGCTGGCCACGCCGTTTGAAGAACGCGCCGCGCTGCGTCTTGCCAGCGTGTCGCACCCTGAATATGTGCCGCGCGTCGGCGCGTTTTTCCAGGCGATAGACGCGCCCGCTATTTTGCTTAACGGCACGGAAGGCGAAGTGTATGCCAGTCCGCTACGCTGTCCGGCGATCAATTACATCGCTGGCGCAGCGGGTGAGGCGCAAATCTGGGTTGAGCGGCAGCCGGAGCGTGTGGAAGCGCTGCCGGAGAACAAACAGGCTGAAGCGACCGCGCGCTGGAGTGATGAGGTGCTGAACGGCATGCGTGCCGTGCCGCAGTCGCTGCGGCTGCAGCTCGCCTGCTGCCTGGTGGCAACGGGTGAGGCGGCAACGCTGTCTGAGGCTGAAATCCGGCTGCAGCAGGCGGGAATGTAAACGCGAGAGCAGGCCGTTCTGCGCACCCGGTTTACCGGACCAAAACGGCCCTCAGCGTTTTGCCAGTACGCGCTCTGCCAGCTTCTGCCAGAAGGTAATCCCCACCGGCAGAAGCGCATCATTGAAGTCGTAGCTGGCGTTATGCAGCGGCGCAGAAGGCACTTCGCCGTCAGCGCCCAGCCAGAAGTAGGCGCCCGGACAGGCTTCCAGCATACAGGCGAAATCTTCGGACGCCATAGACGGGCTGCACGCCCATTTTACCTGCGCGTCACCCAGCATCTGCTCTGCCACCTCACGCACCTGCTGTGCCGGGTCAGGATGATTCGCGGTCACCGGATAGCCGGGATACCAGTGAATGTCGCCGCTGACGCCAAACGGACGCGGCAGTGCGGTCACAAACTCTTCGATCAATCCGCGCACCCGATCGCGCACCTCCGGCTGCAGGCAGCGTACCGTGCCGCGCAGGGTGATCTGCTCCGGAATGACGTTAATCGCCTCGCCGCCATGGATCTGCGTCACGCTCACCACGGCGGATGCCAGCGGTGACAGACGGCGTGAAGGGATGGTCTGCAGCGCCAGCACCAGCTCAGCCGCCACGACCATCGGGTCCGCGCCGCTTTCCGGCATGGCGGCATGACAGCTGCGGCCGGAAAGGGTGATTTCAAAGGAATCGAGCGACGCCATCATCGCCCCCGGATTCACCGCCAGCGTGCCGAGCGGCAGCCCGGGCCAGTTGTGCATCGCATAGACGGCATCCATAGGGAAGCGCGAGAACAGACCTTCCTCTACCATGCGGCGTGCGCCGCCGAGGTTCTCTTCGGCGGGCTGAAACAGAAAGTGAATGGTGCCGCTGAAATCACGCGTGGCAGCGAGCTGACAGGCGGCAGCCAGCAGCATGGCGGTATGACCGTCGTGACCGCAGGCGTGCATCACGCCAGGCCGGGTCGATTTCCACGGCGCGCTGCCTTTTTCCGTAATCGGCAGCGCATCCATATCGGCGCGCAGACCAATCACCGGACCCGGACCGTTCTCCAGCGTACCAATGACGCCGGTGCCGGCCACGCCGCGAAATACCTGAAGCCCGGCCTCCTCCAGTACCCGGGCGACCAGCTCGCTGGTCTGCTGCTCCTGATAACCCAGCTCAGGGTGTTGATGTAACTGATGACGCCAGGTAAGGGCATTTTCCAGCAGAAGAGCAGGCAGACTCATAACAGAGGGCTCCAGTCGCAGCGCGCGCCAGCGCGGGGGGTAAGTCATCACTGTAGTGATATGTCGCCGGAGCGTCTATCGCTAAACGGAATAATTTGGCTATAGAATATACCTTTATGGAATATAACATCCTGACCAGCCGCGGACACGCGTCCCTGCGCGCCAGGTCGTCAGGTCAGCATCGGCAAATTCAGCCCGTGCCGCACGGCACACGCCTGCGCCTGCTCGTAGCCGGCATCAGCATGCCGCATCACACCGGTGGCCGGGTCGTTCCACAGGACGCGCGCCAGCCGCGCATCCGCTTCAGGCGTACCGTCACAGACAATCACGACGCCGGCATGCTGTGAAAAACCCATGCCGACGCCGCCGCCATGATGCAGGCTGACCCAGGTGGCGCCGCCGGCCGTGTTCAGCAGGGCGTTAAGCAGCGGCCAGTCGGATACGGCATCCGAGCCGTCGCGCATCGCTTCTGTTTCGCGATTAGGAGACGCCACCGAACCGCAGTCGAGATGATCGCGGCCAATCACTACCGGCGCTTTCAGCTCGCCATTGCGCACCATCTCGTTGAACGCCAGCGCAGCCAGATGGCGCTCGCCCAGTCCCAGCCAGCAGATACGGGCGGGCAGACCCTGAAAGGCGATACGCGCCTGCGCCATGTCGAGCCAGCGATGCAGATTGAGGTTATCCGGAAACAGCGCTTTTAATTTCGCGTCTGTTTTATAGATATCCTCAGGATCGCCCGAGAGCGCCACCCAGCGGAACGGGCCTTTGCCCTCGCAGAACAGCGGACGGATGTAAGCAGGGACAAAGCCCGGGAAGTCAAAGGCGTTGCTGACGCCCTCATCCAGAGCCACCTGGCGAATGTTATTGCCGTAGTCCACGGTCGGTACGCCCATATGGTGAAACTCAAGCATGGCCCGGACGTGTACCGCCATAGAGGCGCGCGCCGCCTGTTCAACTGCTTTCGGATTGCGCTGGCGCTCCGCCTGCCAGCGTGCCACATCCCAGCCCTGCGGCAGATAGCCATTTACCGGATCGTGCGCAGAGGTCTGATCGGTCACGATATCGGGTCGCATGCCGCCGGCGCGGGCGCGGTTTACCAGCTCCGGCAGGATCTCTGCCGCGTTGCCCAGCAGGCCGACAGAGATCGCCTCTTTTGCCGCAGTCGCCTGTTCAATCAGCGCCAGCGCCTCATCCAGCGTGCGCGCTTTGTGATCGAGATAGCGGGTGCGCAGGCGAAAATCGATGCGCGACTCCTGACACTCAATCGCTAAAACGCAGGCCCCTGCCAGCACGCCGGCCAGCGGCTGGGCGCCGCCCATGCCGCCGAGGCCCGCGGTGAGGATCCAGCGGCCGGCAAGATCGCCGTGATAGTGCTGTCGTCCCGCTTCTGCAAAGGTCTCAAACGTTCCCTGCACAATGCCCTGAGCACCGATGTAGATCCATGAGCCGGCGGTCATCTGGCCATACATCATCAGGCCGGCGCGATCCAGCTCATGAAAGTGACCCCAGTTCGCCCAGTGCGGTACCAGGTTGGAGTTAGCCAGCAGCACGCGCGGTGCATCGGCATGAGTGCGAAACACGCCCACCGGTTTGCCGGACTGGATCAGCAGCGTCTCATCCGGCTGCAGCAGGCGCAGTGAGCGCAGGATCTGCTCAAAACAAGACCAGTTACGTGCGGCCTTGCCGATCCCGCCGTAGACCACCAGATCGTCCGGACGCTCGGCGACATCAGGATCAAGGTTATTCTGGATCATGCGCCAGGCGGCTTCGATAAGCCAGTTAGCGCAGTGCAGTTCACTTCCGTGCGGGGCACGGATTTCGCGGGCCACAGCCTGCGTCAGGGTATCGCTCATGATCGGTTCCTTAGTGCTGTTTCTGGCGCTGGCTCGGCAGCAACGTTTTTAGCGCCTCAGGCCACTGTGCGTCAGCGGCCCACAGACGCATCGCCTCAATATCGGGTGCCAGCAGGCGGTCGCTGGCAAGAAATGCCACCCTGGTGCGGATGCGCTGCATCTCCTGTTCAAGTACGGCTGAACTCTGCAGCGGCCGGTGAAACTCAATGCCCTGAGCGGCCGCCATCGCTTCAATGCCGACCACCGCCGCGGTGTTAAAACACATCTCTCCGAGACGGCGTGCTGCATAGGTGGCCATAGAGACGTGATCTTCCTGATTGGCCGACGTAGGCAGACTGTCTACGCTGCCGGGGTGCGCCAGCGACTTGTTTTCTGACGCCAGCGCGGCAGCGGTCACCTGGGCAATCATAAAGCCGGAGTTCACGCCGCCATCCTGTACCAGAAAAGGCGGCAGGCCGGAGAGGCCGCTGTCCAGCAGCAGCGCCAGACGGCGCTCAGAGATAGCCCCTATTTCGGCCACGGCGAGGGCAATAATGTCAGCAGCAAACGCCACCGGCTCGGCGTGGAAGTTGCCGCCGGAGATCACCTCACCGCTGTCGCTGAAAACCAGCGGGTTATCAGAAGCGGCATTAGCCTCAGTCTGCAGCACGCGCGCGGCGTGGCTGAGATTATCAAGGCAGGCGCCCATGACCTGCGGCACGCAGCGAATGGAATAGGGATCCTGAACGCGTCCGCAATGGGTATGCGACTGCAGGATCCCGCTGCCGGTAAGCAGCGAGCTGACGGCGGCGGCAACAGCGATCTGGCCAGGCTGGCCGCGCGCCTGATGGATACGCGCATCATAAGGTTTAACGGAGCCTTTGATCGCTTCCAGCGAGAGCGCGCCCGCCATCAGTGCGGCAGAGAAAATATTTTCCGCTTCAAACAGGCCGCGCAGCGCCAGGGCCGCAGAAACCTGGGTGCCGTTCAGCAGCGCCAGTCCCTCTTTCGGCCCGAGCACAATCGGCGTCAGACCGGCGCGCGCCAGGCCTTCCGCTGCCGGCAGGCGTTCGCCTGCAATGCGCACCTCACCTTCACCCAGCAGCATCAGCGACAGGTGCGCCAGCGGCGCCAGATCGCCGGACGCGCCCACTGAGCCTTTCGCCGGAATACAGGGCATAACCCCGGCGTTAAACAGCGCCAGCAGGGCGTCCACCAGCTCAATGCGTACACCGGAATGGCCGCGCGCCAGACTGATAATCTTGCTGGCGATCACCAGGCGCGTGACGTTATCCGGCAGCAGATCGCCCAGACCGACGCTGTGCGACAGCACCAGATTACGCTGCAGCTCAGCCAGGCGGGCGGCAGGGATTTGCGTCTGTGCCAGCTTGCCAAAGCCGGTATTGATGCCATACACCACGCTGCCGGACGCGACGATCTCTTTGACGGTAGTATGGGCGCGGTGCACAGCACTGCGCGCTGCGGGCGTCAGCTGTAACGTCACCGGCTGCTGATAGATAGTACGCAGGGTTGCGAGATCCACCTCGCCGGGTTCCAGGCAGATTTCCTGCAGTGCATGCGACATGATCTACTCCTGTATATACAAGTAAGTGGCAGGCGCAGTAATACGCCGTAACGCCGGGCGTTATAGAACTCGCCTGCAGTAAGCCGAGTGAAGCACAGGTACGTTATTCCTGTCTATACAAGTAGCAAACACTATGCCAGTTTCCCTGTAATTTGTGAAATGTGCCGCACTGCAGGTGAGCAGGTCAGGGAGTCAATCTGCTGCACGCTAAAGCAGCAGCCTCTGCACCCGACGTGACCGGACTGCACCACTGCATGTCTATACATCTGCCCGCCGGACCAGTAAACTTTCCTTCTCAGAGCAGAAAGGAACAGCAGATGACCGAGCAAACGGCACTGGCGCAGTTAGCCGCCGCCATGGGCGATGAACCGGCACCGATTTACCAGCGCGTCAAGCAGGCGATTATCAGCCAGATCCGTGCCGGAGAGTGGAAAGCCAGGCAGCGCGTACCCTCAGAGAGCGAGCTGGTCAGCGAGCTGGGCGTCAGCCGGATGACCATCAACCGCGCGCTGCGTGAACTCACCGCTGAAGGTTATCTGCTGCGTATGCAGGGTGTGGGTACGTTTGTCGCAGAGATGAAGGGCTACACGGCAATGCTGGAAGTGCATAACATTGCGGATGAGATTGCGCAGCGCGGTCATCAGCATCGCTGCCAGATCCTGACGCTGGCGCAGGGGCGGGCAGATCCGGAGCAGGCGGCGCTGCTGGGTATGCGCACCGGCCAGCCGCTGTTTCATTCGCTGATGGTGCACTATGAAAACGACCTGCCGGTGCAGCTGGAAGATCGTCTGGTGAACCCGCAGATGGCGCCTGACTATCTGCAACAGGATTACCAGAGCGTCACCCCCTATACCTATCTGATGCGGGTCGCGCCGCTGACCGCCGGCGAGCATATCGTTGAAGCGGTACTGCCCGATTTGCGCCAGCGCAGGCATCTGGCGCTGGAAGAGCATGAACCCTGTTTATTGATCCGGCGTCAGACATGGAGCGACAGTAAGATCGTGACCTATGCGCGGCTGCTCTATCCCGGCTCACGCTATAAGCTGCTGGGACGTTTTAAAGGACACGGCTGAGCCGGCACCAGAGCAGCAGGGCATCGCAGCTCTGCGGTGCCAGCGTCAGCGCCTCATCCAGCCACCAGATCCCCTGCGCCGGCTGCAGCATGTCACCTGAGGCGCACTGCCACGCGCCGGATAACACATAAGCCACGCCGTGCAGGCTCTGCTGCGGTGAGTCCTGCACGATGCTGACATCCGCCCGCCAGCTGTCGCGACGGGTCATGATATTAAAATCGCTGCAGCGGCCGTGTACGGTCGCCTGTACCGCGGCGTCTCCGGCAAATCGCCACGGCTGGTGTCTCTGCAGCCGGTGCGCCTGCTGGCCGCTCTGCAGCAGCGGGCTGTCGCCCTGCAGCAGGGTGATCACCCGATCCACGCCAGGAAACAGCGAAAAAGGGCCGCTGGCGTCAAGCGTGGCGATGCTGGCCCGCCAGCCAAAATCCGCCGCGCCGGGCGGAAAGCTGACAATTTCGCGCGTCTCGCCGCCGCCGTTGCGCCAGCGGCTGACCGGCAGCGCGTCGTAGCGGAAGCGGTGCATCACTGCAGCGCCCGCAGCGCGGCGGCGGCGCGGACTGCCGCCTGCGCCTCCTCTGCGTGCTGACCGTCAGCGATCACCTGCCGGCCGGCAACAAAGGTATCCCGGATCCCGCTGCGCGCGCCGGCAAACAGCCAGCGGTTGAGCAGGGCGTCGGAGGGAGTCACGCTGAGCAGAGGGTCGTCGCGCAGTACCAGCCAGTCAGCGCGCAGGCCGGGTGCCAGCACGCCGCTGCGAATGCCGCATGCCTGAGCGCCCCCGGCAGCAGCCTGCTGCCACAGCAGATCGCCTACTGACGGCTGCTGCGGCAGCGCAAGGCGGTTGCGTCGCCTGTCGCGCAGCCGCTGCCCGTACTCCAGCCAGCGCAGCTCTTCCCGGGCGCTGACCGAGACGTGACTGTCCGATCCGATCCCCCAGCGCCCGCCCTGTGCAATATAGGCACTCGCCGGAAAAATACCGTCGCCGAGGTTGGCTTCGGTCGTCGGGCATAACCCCGCGACCGCCCCGCTGGCGGCAAGCTGCTGCAGCTCGTTCTCATCCGGATGGGTGGCGTGGATCAGGCACCAGCGTGCATCAACGCTGAAGCGGCGCAGCAGCCAGGCGATCGGACGCTCGCCGCTCCACGCCAGACTGTCGCTGACCTCTTTTTCCTGCTCGGCAATATGGATATGCACCGGCAGATCGCGCGGCGCGGCGGCCAGCACCTCGTGCATCTGCACTTCGCTTACCGCGCGCAGCGAATGAAAGCAGATGCCGTAGTTCAGCAGCGGGTTATCTGCACAGGCGGCAGCCACGCGCTGCAGCTGTCGCAGGTAAGCGCCGGTCTGCTGGATAAAACGGCGCTGTCCGGTACTGGCAGGCTGTGCGCCAAAACCGCTGTAGCTGTAAAGCACCGGCAGCAGCGTCTGGCCGATACCGGTGCGCTCTGCGGCCAGCATTACCTGCTGCAGCATGGCATCATCAGGGTAGGGCTGGCCCTGCGGATCGTGATGCAGATAGTGAAACTCAGCGACCTGGCTGTAGCCGCCTTTCAGCAACTCTATATAGAGCCAGGTGGCGATGTCGCCTACCTGCTGTGGCGTCAGCCGCGCCACCATGCGATACATCAGATCGCGCCAGGTCCAGAAGCTATCCTGCGGATCGCCCGCAACCTCGGCCAGCCCGGCCATCGCACGCTGAAACGCATGCGAGTGCAGGTTGCTCATGGCGGGAATGACGGCCCCCGCCAGCGGTATCGCAGCGCCTGGCGTACTGTCTGGCGTAACGCGGGTGATAAAACCGGCGTCGCTGACCTCCAGCGTAACGTGGTGGTGCCAGCCATCTGCCAGCCGGGCGCGCGGGGCAAAATAGGTGGTCATGGTTGATCCTTCAGGCAGGAAAGTTGTATATACATATACATACTTTAGCAGGACGTGTAAATCGTCCGCACGCGGGGAACCGGACATGAATAACGCGAAGCAGATCGACAGCCTGTGGCTGGGCGCAGATATCGTTACGCTGCGTGACGGACGCTATAACATCATTCCCGATGGTGCGCTGGCCGTGGATAACGGCGGTCTGGTATGGGTCGGACCGCGCAGTGAACTGCCGGCGTTCGCGCCGCGTCAGCGGCATACGTTCAGCGGCGGCATCATTACGCCGGGGCTGGTGGATTGCCATACGCATCTGCTGTTCGCCGGCGATCGCAGCGCGGAATTTGAGCAGCGTCTCAACGGGGTCAGTTATGCAGAGATCGCCGCGCAGGGCGGCGGCATTCTTGCCACGGTACGCGCCACGCGGTCCGCGTCACAGGAGGCGCTGGTGGCGTCAGCGCGGGCGCGGCTGGCCCATCTGCTGGCGGAGGGGGTGACCACGGTAGAAATTAAATCAGGGTACGGTCTGGATGAAGAGAGCGAGCTGAAAATGCTGCGCGCCATACGCCAGCTGGCAACCGGCGTGCCGGCTGATGTCATCGCAACCTGTCTGGCCGCGCATGCGATCCCGCCGGCGTTCCGTGACAACCCGCAGGGCTGGATCGATATCATCTGCCAGCGGCTGCTGCCGCAGGTAAAAGAGGAAAATCTGGCGGATGCGGTGGATGCATTCTGCGAACATCTGGCGCTGTCGCCTGCGCAGGTCAGCGCGGTGTTTGATGCAGCGCGCGCGCTGGATCTGCCGGTAAAACTGCACGCTGAACAGCTCTCGGCGCAGGGCGGGGCGGCACTGGCCGCACGCTACGGCGCGCTCTCCGCTGACCATCTGGAGTACGCCAGCGAAGAGGATGTCCGTGCGATGGCAGAGCACGGTACCGTTGCGGTGCTGCTGCCGGGGGCGTTCTATCTGCTGCGCGAAACGCAGCGGCCGCCGGTCGCGCTATTCCGCCGCTACGGCGTACCGATGGCGCTCGCCAGCGACGCCAATCCGGGTACTTCACCCGCGCTTTCGCTGCGGCTGATGATGAACATGGGCTGCACGCTGTTTGGCATGACGCCGGAGGAGGCGCTGGCGGGGGTGACGCTGTGGGGCGCGAAAGCGCTGGGGCTGCAGCAGACGCACGGCTCACTGGAGGCGGGCAAAGTCGCCAGCTTTGTTCACTGGCCGCTGACGCGTCCGGGCGAGCTGGCTTACTGGCTGGGCGGCGAACTGCCGTGCCGGGTTATCTATCGTGGAGAAGCACAATGAGTTTTGATTTTACGCCGGGCAGGCTGCCGCTGCTGATCTCAATACCGCATGCCGGGACGCAGCTTACGCCGGAGGTGGCGGCGGGGCTGAGCGACGCGGCACGTTCGCTGCCGGACACCGACTGGCATCTGCCGCAGCTGTATGATTTTGCGCACGATCTCGGTGCCAGCGTACTGACGGGACGCTATTCCCGTTTTGTTATCGATCTCAACCGGCCGCCCGATGATCAGCCGCTCTATACCACAGCGACCACCGGACTCTGGCCGGAGACGCTGTTTGATGGCACGCCGGTATTTGCACCCGGCATGACGCCGGATAGCGCGACGCGTCAGCGCTATTTGCAGACGCTGTGGCAGCCCTATCACCAGCAGCTGCAGCAGGAGCTGGCGCGTCTGAAAGCGCAATATGGCTACGCGCTGTTGTTTGATGCGCACTCCATCGCTTCACGGGTACCACGGCTGTTCAGCGGTGTGCTGCCCGATCTGAATCTGGGAACCCATGATGGGGCCAGCTGCTCAGCGGCGGTCAGCGACGCGCTGAGGCAGGTGTGTACCGATCAGCAGCGATTCAGCTGGGTGATGAATGGCCGCTTTAAAGGCGGATATATTACGCGCGCCTATGGTCAGCCGGCACAGGGGGTAGAGGCGGTACAGCTGGAGCTGGCGCAGCACAACTACATGGATGAATCGCTGCCTTTCACCTGGCAGCCGGCGCGCGCTTCACAGCTGCAGCCGGTGCTGCAGCAGCTGCTCGGCGCACTACTGACGGCAGGAAGCCGTTAAACGCTTACCGTTTACGCGCGTCAGGGCGCACCAGGTCAAAACGCTGCGCCTCGCTGATGCCGTAATAGGCAGAAGGCCCCCCGGCGCGCAGAATCGGCTGCGCCCTGGCGGTCTGATAGATACCATCCTCCAGCAGCGCTTCATCAATATGAATGGCGACCGCTTCACCCAGTACCAGCCAGCTCTCCAGCTCGTTGCCCTGCGCATCCTGCAGCCGGATCAGCTGCGTCAGGCGACACTCAAAGTTAACCGGGCTCTCTGCCACCATGCTGCAGTCGATATGGGAGGCCGCAACCGGCGTCAGACCGGCGAGCGCGAACTCATCATTGTCGACCGAAGCGGAGCTTTCGTTCATCGCTTCCGCCAGCGGGCGCGTGGCCAGATTCCAGACAAACACCTTGCTTTCGCTGATGTTCTGCACGCTGTCTTTCCAGCCGCTGCTGGCGAAGCCGATAATCGGAGGCTGGTAGTTAAAGCAGTTAAAAAAGCTGTAAGGCGCGAGGTTATCCTGACCGCTGCGGCTCCGGGAACTGATCCAGCCAATCGGACGCGGACCGATAATGGCGTTCAGTGGATCGTGGGGCAGGCCGTGTCCGGCCCGGGGCTGGTAGCTGTAGCGATGGCGCGTCATAAAAACTCCTGAATGAAGATGAAGGCATATCGCGGCGGGCGACGTGCGTTGCAAAAAACGTTGCTAAAAGAGTCTGGTGTAAACGTAAAATTGCGGTAAGCGGATTGTGCGCTGGCAGCAGCCGGAGTATCTTACGCCCGCCTTACTTTCCGGAGAGACTATGAATAAGCCAGCCGCCAGTACGCCCTTTCATCCGCGCAATCGCCACCAGGGGCGTTACGATTTTCCTGCGCTTACCGCCGCACATCCGCCGCTTGCGCCGAAGGTTCGCCCTAACGGTCACGGCGAACAGTCGATCGATTTTGCCGATCCGCAGGCGGTGATGCTGCTTAATCAGGCGCTGCTGAAGCTCTTTTATAACCTTAACTGGCAGCTGCCGGAAGGCTATCTGACGCCACCGGTACCCGGCCGAGCGGATTACGTTCACGCGCTGGCCGATCTGCTGGCGGGAGACAACGGCGGGGCGCTCCCGCGCGATCTTGATGTCATGGATATTGGCTGCGGGGCCAACTGTATTTATCCCCTGATTGGTCACGCCGAGTATGGCTGGCGTTTTACCGGTACAGATACCAGCGCTGAGGCGATCGCCGCCGCCAGCCAGATTGTGGCGGGCAATCCGGGGCTGCAGCGTGCGATACGTCTGCGCCGCCAGAAACAACCGCAGGCGATTTTCAGCGGTGTGATCCATAAAAACGAGCGCTACCATGCTGTTATGTGCAATCCGCCGTTTCATGCCTCGGCCGCTGATGCCGCAGCAGGCAGTCAGCGCAAAGTACGCAATCTCGGACTGAAGCAGAATGCGCCGCTCAATTTTGGTGGTCAGCAGAATGAGCTGTGGTGTGAAGGCGGTGAGCTGGCGTTTATCGGCAGTATGATTGATGAGAGCGTCGTGCAGGGCAGCAGCATTGTCTGGTTTACGTCGCTGGTCTCGCGGAAAGAGAATCTTCCGGCGCTGCGCGACCGGCTCGCCGCAGTAGAGGCCTGTGAGGTACGCATCGTTAACATGGCACAGGGACAGAAGCAGAGCCGCTTTCTCGCCTGGAGCTTTATGACCCCCGCTACCCGCGCACAGCGGATGAAGCGCTAAGGTAAGCGCCGGATAAAAAAGGCCGCCCGGTTACCCGGCGCGGCCTCATTCAGAGTGCGTAGCGCATCAGGAGACGTGCTGCAGAAACTCGCGCAGACGCTCGCTTGGCGGAGAGGTGATCAGGGTATCCGGATCGCCATCTTCCGCAATCGTACCCTTATCAATGAAGATCAGCCGCGACGCAACTTTCTGTGCAAAACCCACTTCATGCGTGACGATCACCATCGTCATGCCTTCCTCGGCCAGATCCTGCATCACCTTCAGCACTTCATGACGCAGCTCCGGGTCAAGCGCAGATGTCGGCTCATCAAACAGCATCATTTTGGGCTTCACAGCCAGCGCCCGTGCAATCGCCACGCGCTGCTGCTGACCGCCAGAGAGTTCAGCCGGGAAATGGTGCGCGCGCTCAGCCAGACCCACTTTGCCCAGCAGCTCACGCGCCAGTTTGTGAGCATCCTCTTTTTTCGCGCCACGGACGCGAATCGGACCAAAGGCGACGTTATCCAGCGCGCTCATCTGCGGAAAGAGATGAAACTGCTGAAACACCATGCCCGCTTCCTGACGAATCAGGCGCTCATCAACTTTCGGATCGTTGACTTTCATGCCGTCGACAATCAGATCGCCGCTGGTGATCTCTTCCAGTTTGTTAATACAGCGCAGCAGCGTCGACTTACCGGAGCCGGAAGGGCCGATAATCACCACCACTTCGCCCTGATTAATCTTCAGGTTGATGTCATGCAGAACCTGCGTCTGACCGAAATTTTTAGAGACGTTTTTAAATTCAATCACAGGATTTTCACCCTTTTCTCAATACGGCGCAGCACAAAGCTCAACACCAGCGTAATAATCAGATAGATGATGGCAACCGCACTCCAGATCTCCAGCGCGCGGAAGTTACCGGCAATAATCTCCTGGCCCTGTCGTGTCAGTTCCGCCACGCCGATAACGATAAACAGCGACGTATCTTTAATACTGACAATCCACTGGTTGCCCAGCGGCGGGAGCATGCGGCGCAGGGCCAGCGGCATAATCACATAGCGCAGCGTCTCACGGCGCGACAGGCCCAGTGCCAGGCCCGCTTCGCGGAAGCCTTTATTGATAGAGAGCACGGCACCACGCGTAATTTCGGCAATATAGGCACCCGAGTTGATCATGATGGTCACGACCGCTGCAGTGAAGGGATCGATACGCAGATCGGGAAAAGCCATCGGCAGCGCAAAGTAGATAAACATGACCTGCACAACAATCGGCGTGCCGCGGATCAGCTCAATAAATACCAGCGCGACGTTATTGGTGATCCAGCCACCGTAGGCGCGGGCAAAGCCAGCAACCAGGCCGATAATCAGGCCACCTATCAGGCCAAGAACGGAAATCAGCAGGGTCATTTTGGCGCCTTCGATCAGAATCGGCAGGGCTGGCCAGATGACGCTCCAGTCAAACTCCATGGTGTTACTCCGGAATATGTTGCAATGGAAAAGGTAAAAGCAGGGCGCAAAGGGCGCCCTGCTGCATAAGCCCGTTTACGCAGGCATTATTTTGGTTCAGTACCGAACCATTTTTTATAGATTGTGTTGTAAGTACCGTTGTCGCGCAGCGTTTTCAGCGCACCGTTAATTTTGTCGCGCAGTTCATCACTGCCTTTAGGCAGTGCCACACCATATTGCTGAGCTTCAATCGACTCGCCTACCGCTTTGAAACGGCCTTTACCGGCAGTATTGATAAAATAGAGAATATTCGGCGTATCGTGCAGCACGGCGTCAGCGCGGTTAGTGGCTAACTCCATGTAGGCGTTGTCGATATTCGGGAACTGACGCAAATCTTTGGTTTTGATGTGCGCTTTGGCATAGTCCACCGAGCCGGTCCCGCTTTTCACCGCAACGGTTTTACCGTTGAGATCGTCGATGCCTTTAATGTCATTTTCGTTATTACGTACCATCACCAGCAGACCGCTTTTATAGTAGCCATCAGAAAAGTCGATCGCTTTCTTACGTTCCTCGGTAATGGTAATGCCGGCCAGGGCCAGATCGACATTTTTGGTTTGCAGTGCCGGAATGATGCCGCTGAAATCCATTGGCTTCAGGGTGTAATCCAGCTTCAGCTCTTTCGCCACTGCATCCCAGAGATCGATATCAAAACCAACATATTTGTCTCCCTGTTTAAATTCAAAAGGAACAAATGCGGTGTCGGTCGCAACAATCAGTTTTTTGTCTGCAGCGGTAGAAGAAAGAGAAAAGGCCAGCGCCAGCGCGGCCACAGAGACGTTAAACAGAGACTTCATCATTTTATCCTTTATTGCTCTGCAGGCCTGATGGCCTGCACTGCGGCTGTCATATGAAAAAATTATGCCAACTTTAATAACAGCCCGAAATTACCGGCTGCAGGGCTATCAGCTGACACGATTTTGCAGAAAAATGAACCTATGCACTATTTATGGGCACCGTTATGGTGCATATGACATTTTTGGTGCAGCCACAGTGTGCATCAGGATGATGACAAGAAAAGAGTGGGATGAAAGAAGTGTTAACAGGGTCAAAAAAGCGGGGCAGCAGCAATAAAAAAGGCGGGATAACCCGCCTCTGATAATTATTCGATATTGGCTTCGATAAACCACAGGAACTTGTCGAGATCGCGGGACGCTGCGGTGAAGATATCTGCAGTATCTTCATCTTTGACTTCAGTGATCGCTTTGCGGGTATCGTTAGCCACAATGGCGTAGCGATCGGCCAGCGCTTTCAGGTGATCCTGAACGCTGTGAATATTCAGCGGATAGCTCTGCAGTGGCGTTTTATCATTTACGACCTGCGTGGTGCCCAGTGCCACGCCGCCCAGCTGGATCACGCGTTCAGCAATGGTGTCCTGATGTTCGGTAATAGCAGCACGGAATCCATCCAGCATTTCATGCACGCCAATGAAGTTTGCGCCGCGCATGTTCCAGTGCGCCTGTTTGGTGATCAGGGACAGGTCAATGAATTCCACAACCAGACGGTTGAGCACCTCAATGGTGGCTTTCTTTTCGCTGTCAGCCACATCATTGCGGGTGTAAATCAGATCGGAAGCATTGTTTTTAACCAGTTTTGCGGTACTCATCATTTATGTCCTCTAATTGATGTTGTCCTAATCAAGCACGGAAATAAGTATAGCAGCTGTTATAAAATATGCTGAAGCGTTCTGGCCGATAGCAGAGATAGATAAAGACATAAGGCGGGTTTATAAGTATGCTTGCGCAATAACCTATATTAATCAGTTGGTTATTATATGGAGCTGAAAAGCATTTTCAGTGTGACAAAATAATAACAGCTTTAGCGATGCGATAACGGAATGATAATGATTCCGGATGCTGTTGCAGCCTGCTGAAATAACAGGCTGCAGCGGCCAGAGATAATTAAAGGTGGTTCATGCGACTTCTTTCAGCCGGGCTTTCTGTCGCATCGTGAGCGTTGTGCCTGCTGACGCGGCAATAATCGCCAGCAGACCGAGCCACTGCGGCAGAGTAAGCCGTTCACCCAGAAATAGCATACCGGAGAGGGCTGCCACAGCGGGTTCCAGGCTCATCAGCGTACCAAAGATCCGCGCCGGCAAACGGGTCATTGCAATCATCTCCAGTGAATAGGGGATGGCACTGGAGAGCAGAGCGATCAGCAGCGCCAGCGGCAGAATTTCCCAGTGCCAGATGCCGGGCGAGGCAAACAGCAGCCCCAGCGGCACAAAGATGACTGAAGCAATCAGTGAACCCATTGCCACGGTTGCCGGACCGTGCTCCGCGCCGGCACGCTGCCCGGCGAGAATATAGATTGCCCAGCAGACGCCGGCACCGACTGCCAGCAGGGCGCCCAGCGGATCAATATGGCTGACACCGTCACCAATCGGCAGCAGAAACCACAGGCCGGCGACCGCCAGGGCGATCCAGAGAAAATCAAGCAGCCGGCGTGCGCCCGCCAGCGCCAGCGCCAGCGGACCGAGAAACTCCAGCGCAACGCCCACTCCCAGCGGAATGGTTCTCAGGGCGAGGTAAAACAGGAAGTTCATACAGCCGAGCGCCAGACCGTAAATCAGCAGAGGTTTGCGCTGCGCGGGGGTAAAGCGCAATCGCCAGGGCTTGAAAAAGAGACAAAGCAGTAGCGTTCCGAGTCCGAGACGCAACGCGGTGATGCCAGGCGCGCCCGCCACGTCAAACAGCAATTTTGCCAGCGAAGCGCCACCCTGCAGTGACATCATAGCGACAAGTAAAATGACGACGGGCAGCCATACGGGAAAGCTATTTTTGCGAGAAAGAGGCGCAGACATCCTGTTGTCGATTCCGGAAATAAGGGGTGAGCGAAGTGGAGTAGCTTAAAGCAAATACTGGCGGACAGGGAGAAAATAAGGCCAGTTACGCTTCAGAAAATGGCTAAAAAAGAGCCATTTGCAGGGCCAATTTTGTAAAGAATTGTCAGATTACTTTAGGAATTTACTTAAAGGCATTTTTTGTTTGCAGAATTATTGAACTAAATAACCGCGTATTTTATAAGTAAAATGAATGACATAGGAAACTTCATTAACTTTCTGTTACACCAAACAATCTCTTGGACAACAAAATCCGGGCAGAGTTTCTCCCTAACTTTTGTTATATTTTTAGCGTTGTCAGGAGAGAAGTATTTTCACATTTGAGGTGGTTATGAAAAAAATTGCATGTCTTTCAGCACTGGCTTGTGTACTGGCAGTTTCTGCTGGTTCAGCCATGGCACAGAGCACCGTTTCTGGCGGTTACGCACAGAGCGATTATCAGGGCGTTGCTAACAAAGCTAACGGCTTCAACCTGAAATACCGCTACGAAGACGGTTCCAACCCACTGGGCTGGATCGGTTCTTTCACCTACACCGAAAAAGATCGTACTGAAGATGGTGTTTACAACAAAGGCCAGTACTACGGCTTCACCGGTGGTCCGGCTTACCGTCTGAATGACTGGGCGAGCATCTACGGTGTTGTAGGTATCGGCTACGGTAAATTCCAGCAGAACGAAACTGCCGGTCAGTCTAAATCTGACAGCAGCGACGTAGGCTTCTCTTACGGCGCAGGTCTGCAGTTTAACCCAATTGAAAACGTTGCGCTGGACGTGGGCTACGAGCAGAGCCGCATCCGCAACGTTGACGTAGGCACCTGGATCGCTGGCGTCGGTTACAGCTTCTAAGTTTAGCTTAGACCAGAGTTGCACATGAAACGGTCCCGCAGGGGGCCGTTTTTTTTTTGCCTGCGTGTTGAGTTGCAGCAGAGCAGGGCAGAAAAACAAAAACCCGCCATTGGGCGGGTTAAGCAGTAGCCTTGCGGACGTTCAGCCGCGCCAGATAATCTGCTCGCACGGGCGTTCACACTTTTTGCCTGCGAGCTTTTCCAGCAGCATCAGACGGAGCGCAAAAGGCGAGCGGCTGAACAGGCAGAGCAGCGATTTGATATCAAAAGCGGGCTTGCGCTGAGCGGCTTGCGGGCATTTGCCACAATCAAGGCAGTTTTTCAGGGTGCTCATCTTCACCTCCCCATGAATAACAGATGATGCGTAAGCGCGGCTGCGTACCGGACACTGCTGCCTTTTCACGCTTTTCGCTTACATCATGTACAAAGATAGCATTGGCTATACTCTTTAGCCAACACTATTCATGAAAAATTTGTGCTTATTTGCGCCTGGTTTACAATGAGCGCAGCCAGTCCGCACGGCAGGTAAGGTGCGGCAGATAATAAAGAGGAAGCTTAATGAGTCGTCGTGCGAAAAATGCCATCAATACCCCTCAGGGGCCGCTTAAGGATATTGAGGAGCATGTTGAAGGCTTTCGTCAGGTGCGCGAAGCTCATCGTCGTGAATTGATTGATGATTACGTCGAGCTGATTTCCGATCTCATTCGTGAATTTGGTGAGGCGCGTCAGGTGGATATGGCGGCGCGTCTTGGCGTATCGCAACCCACTGTGGCAAAAATGCTGAAGCGTCTGAGCACGACAGGCCTGGTAGAGCAGGTACCCTATCGTGGCGTCTTCCTGACGCCTGAAGGCGAAAAACTCGCGGAGGCAAGCCGCGTTCGCCATCATATCGTTGAAACATTTTTGCTGGCATTAGGCGTCAGCCCGGAGACCGCACGACGCGACTCTGAAGGGCTGGAGCATCACGTCAGTGACGAAACCCTGGCTGTCTTCCAGAAATTTTATGAGAGTCGTTAACTTATAAGGCCTGCCGCTATCATGCCCATTGTGCTTCGATCCTTAATGCGTGACCGTATTTTGCATTTGTTGTTACTGTTGGGTGTGATACTGCTGCCGCTGGCAGAGTATCGCTGGCCACAGCTGCCGGCTTCCGTAGACTGGCAGACCATTATGACGCTGACCGGCCTGCTGATGCTGACGAAAGGGCTGGAAAACAGCGGCTATTTTGACGTCCTGGGCGCACGACTGATTCAGCGCTTTCAGCATGAACGCGCGCTGGCGCTGTTTATGGTCTGCGCTGCCGCGCTGCTTTCAACCTTCCTGACCAATGATGTCGCACTGTTTATCCTGGTCCCGCTGACGCTGACGCTGCGTAAATTCTCCCATCTGCCGGTTTCGCGGCTCATTATCTTTGAAGCGCTGGCGGTCAATGCCGGATCGCTGCTGACGCCGGTCGGGAATCCGCAAAATATCCTGCTGTGGAGTCACGGTTCGCTGAGCGTGGGTGGATTTGTCCTGCAGATGCTGCCGCTGGCGGCCGTGCTGATGATAACGCTGATCGCGCTGACCTGGTGGAGCTTCCCGGCGCAGCATATAGACAAACACAGCGATGCTGCTGCGCAACAGTGGAGCCGGCGTCTGTTCAGCGTAAGTCTGCTGCTCTATATCATATTTATCGTGGCGCTGGAGCTGAAGATGACTGGCTGGGCGCTGCTGCTGGTCGCGGTCTGTTTCCTGATGATGGCGCGAGGTGTACTGGCCGCAATTGACTGGAGTCTGCTGCTGGTCTTTGTCGCGATGTTTATCGACGTTTTTCTGCTCATGCATCTGCCTGCACTGCAGCCGTGGTTCGCCCGCATCGGGCAGCTGGGGGAGGGCGGCATCTATTTACTGGCTATCGGCCTGTCGCAGTTTATCAGTAATGTTCCGGCCACTATTCTGCTGCTGCAAAAAACCGATCCCTCTATAGTGCTCGCCTGGGCGGTCAATATAGGCGGCTTTGGGCTGCTGCCGGGATCGCTGGCGAACCTGATTGCGCTGCGCATGGCGCAGGACAAAGCAGTCTGGTGGCGTTTTCATCTCTACTCACTGCCGATGCTGGCGTGGTCAATGCTCTGCGGCTGGCTACTGCTGCAGTGGCTTCACTAGGTTTCTCTCTTCTGCGGGCGCTCTCTGTTCAGCGCCTTTTCAGCGACTGTGGCAGAACGTGCCGCCTGTCTCTGCTTATGTAAAGTTACACTGGAATTTGTCAATTTATTATCTAATGTTAAGTTGACCGTTTGTGCCCGGGGAACGGGCTTTCAGCCAGTGATGACAAATTATGAGCGAAAATCAGCAGCAGGATCCGCAAAAACCGTCAGAAAACGACAACGAATCGCAGCAGGATAAGAACCAGCCGCAGCAGCAGGATAAAGATAACCAGGATGAAGAGCAGCCGCGCAAGCGCCCCGGTAAAAAGCCGCTCATCATTCTCGCGATTGTTGTGGTGATTATGCTGATAGTGGGTTTCTGGTTCTGGTTTACCACCCGCAATATTGAAACCACCGATGACGCCTTTACGGAAGGCAATGCGGTCACCGTGGCACCTAAAGCCTCGGGCTATGTGGTGCAGCTGCTGGTTAAAGATAATCAGCGGGTGAAGAAAGGCGATCTGCTGGTGGTGATCGACCCGCGCGACAGCGCTGCACAGCGCGATCAGGCTAAAGCGCAGCTGGGTCTGGCGCAGGCGCAGCTGCATCAGGCGCAAGCGCAGCTGGCACTCTCGCGCGTGCAGTATCCGGCGCAGCGCGACCAGGCGCTGGCGCAGCAGGCGAGCGCGCAGGCCAGCTTACTGAATGCGCAGGCGGATTATCGCCGTCAGCGCGGTGTGGATCCCCGGGCAACGTCCCAGCGTAATATCGATACCGCAGCGGCGCAGCTGCGTTCGGCTGAAGCACAGCTGCAGAGCGCTAAAGCGCAGGTTGAAGTCGCCTCGCAGGTAAAACTGCAGATCCGGCAACAGGAAACGAACGTTGAAGCGCGCCAGCAGCAGGTAGAGCAGGCGCAGGCGCAGCTCAATACTGCAGAGCTGAACCTCTCTTATACCGAAGTGCGCGCGCCTTACGACGGGTTTGTCACCAAACGTAACGTGCAGCTCGGTACGCTGGTGCAGGCGGGGTCAGCCCTGTTTTCGCTGGTGTCACCCGACATCTGGATCACCGCTAATTTCAAAGAGTCGCAGCTGGCGCGCATGAACCCGGGTGACAAAGTGGAAATCAGCGTGGACGCATGGCCTGATATGAAACTGCATGGCCACGTCGACAGTATTCAGATGGGGTCAGGCTCACGTTTCTCTGCCTTCCCGTCGGAGAACGCGACCGGGAACTATGTGAAAATTGTGCAGCGCGTTCCGGTTAAGATCGTAATTGATAGCGGACTGGATCCCGAGCATCCGCTGCCGCTTGGGCTCTCGGTAGAGCCTGAGGTAACGGTAGAATGAGTGCAGGCGAGAGCTGGCGCCCGGCCAGCAACCCCTGGCTGGTCGCCATCACAGTAACGCTGGCGGTGTTCATGGAGATTCTGGACACCACTATCGTTAACGTTGCGCTACCGCATATTGCGGGTTCACTCTCTTCCAGCTATGACGAATCCACCTGGGTGCTGACCTCCTATCTGGTGGCAAACGGTATTGTATTGCCGATATCTGCTTTTTTCAGTCGCCTGTTTGGCCGCAAGCAGTTCTTCCTGATCTGTATTGTGATGTTCACTATTTGTTCATTTCTCTGCGGCATTGCCACCGAGCTGTGGCAAATCATCCTGTTTCGCGTGCTGCAGGGCTTTTTTGGCGGTGGCCTGCAGCCGGTGCAGCAATCGGTGCTGCTGGACTACTTCAAGCCTGCCGATCGCGGTAAAGCCTTTGGCCTCTCCTCTATTGCAATTATTGTGGCGCCGGTGATCGGCCCCACGCTGGGCGGCTGGATCACCGATAACTACAGCTGGCGCTGGGTCTTCTTTATTAATATCCCGGTGGGCATTTTAACGGTGCTGGCGATTTACCAGCTGCTTGAAGATCCGCCGTGGGAGCGCAAGTGGGCCAAAGGCCGGCTGAAAATTGACTATATCGGCATCAGCCTGATCACACTTGGCCTGGGCTGTCTGCAGGTGTTTCTCGATCGCGGTGAAGATGAAGACTGGTTCGCTTCCCATTTTATCCGTCTGTTCGCCATGCTGGCAGCGGTGGGGCTGGTGGGCGCCGTCTACTGGCTGCTCTATGCGCGTAAGCCGGTGGTGGATATTCGCGTGATGAAAGATCGCAACTTCTGGGTTGCCGGTCTGCTGATGGCCGGTATGGCCATGATCCTCTACGGCAGCTCAGTGGTGCTGCCGCAGCTGGCGCAGCAGGACCTGGGCTATACCGCCACCTGGTCAGGACTGGTGCTGTCGCCTGGTGCAATACTGATAGTCCTGACTATTCCACTGGTGCTCAAGCTGATGCCAATAGTGCAGACGCGCTATATTATCGCCTTTGGCTTCAGCTGCCTGGCGCTGGCCTTTTTCTACTCCAGTACGCTGACGCCGGACGTTGACTTTAAAACCCTGGTTATGATGCGCAGCGCGCAGTCTATCGGACTGGGCTTTCTGTTTGTTCCGCTTACCACCATTGCGTTTGTCACGATTCCGCAGAAGCTCAACGCCGATGCGTCCGCGCTGTTTACCATGTTTCGTAACGTGGCCGGCTCGATCGGTATCTCACTGGCCACCGCCGGCATCACCGAGCGCGAACAGGTGCGGTCTGCGCACATGGTGCACAACATGTCGCCACTGAACGAACAGTTCAACCTGACATTGCAGCAGTGGGCTCAGGCGATCCGCGATTTTACGCAGGTAGCTGGCGATCCGCTGCAGCTTGCCGCGGGCCAGCTCTATCAGGAGATGATCGCTCAGGCGCGCATTCTGGCCTATATCGACGTGTTCACGGGACTGAGCATTGTCGCGATGATATTGATCCCTCTATGTTGGTTACTTTCGCCGATCAAGAGCGAAGGCAGTGCAGGAGCACACTAAAATGAGAACCTTTTCACGCGTTGCGCTGCCGCTGACGCTGACGACGCTGCTGGCGGGCTGTGCCGTTGGCCCCGACTATCAGCCCCCGCGTCCGCAGACGCCCGGCAGCTTTCACGCACTGTCATCACAGGAAACCTCTAAGCCACTGGCTGCCGCACCCAACCCTCTCTGGTGGCGCAGCTTTAACGATCCGCAGCTCAATAGCCTGATCGATCGCGCAATCAGCGGTAATCTCTCACTGCAGCAGGCGGTATTACGTATCGCCGGTGCACGCGAGCAGCTGGCGCAGGCGCGCGGGGGGCTGTTTCCCGCTCTGAATGGCTCAGCCAAAGTCACGCGCCAGCAGCTGGGTCTGAAAGGCCTGCTTAAATCCAATGGCGTATACGATCGGGTGGATAATGATATCGCCGGACAGCTGGATGGACTGAATCACTCTGTAACGCTCTATCAGGGCAGCTTCGATGCCAGCTGGGAGCTGGATATCTGGGGCAAGGTACGCCGGCAGATGGAAGCCGCCGATGCGCAGCAGCAGGCGGCTGTTGCACAGCGTGACGACGTGCTGATTTCAGTGGAAGCTGAAGTGGCGCGTGCCTATCTGCAGCTGCGCGGAGCGCAGGCGGTGCTGGCGACGCTGCAGACGCAGATCAACGTTGCGCAGGAGACCTGGGAACTGACACAAAGCCAGCAGCAAAACGGTCTGGCACCGGCAACAAATGTGGAAAATGCCCGGGCGCAGCTCGCCTCGCTTAATGCACAGCTGCCACAGTATGAGGCGCAGGCGCGGCAGGCGATGAACGGTCTGGCGGTGCTGCTCGGCAAAACGCCCGGCGCGCTGGATAATGAGCTGATGCCGGTAAAAGCGCTGCCGGCCTTGCCTGGCCTGGTACCGGTAGGGATCCCGGCGACGCTGGCGCGCCGGCGGCCCGATATTCGTCAGGCTGAAGCCACGCTGCATGCGCAGACCGCCAATATTGGCGTCTCAGTTGCCAGCCTCTTTCCGGATCTCTCCCTGACCGGTCAGCTCGGCGTCCGTAACACCGATGCCAGCTATCTTGACGACTGGAGCAGCCATTTCTTCAGCATTGGTCCGTCACTCTCTATTCCGATCTTCCAGGGCGGGCGGCTGGTGTCCAGCGTGAAGCTGGCCCGGGCTCAGCAGGCCAGCGCTGCGCTGGATTACCGGCAGACAGTGCTGACGGCGCTGCAGGATGTAGAGAATGCGCTGGTCAGCTACCGGGCAGATCAGCAGCAGGTTACGGCACTGGATGAAACCACCGGCGCGCTGCAGCGAACATTTGATCTGGCCAGCGACAGCTATAAGCAGGGTCTGACCACCTTTCTTGACGTTCTGGATGCGCAGCGGCAGCTGGCGCAGGCGAAAGCACAGTCGGTACAGGCCCGTACGCAAAGCGCGCTCGATCTGGTGGCGCTCTACAAAGCACTGGGCGGCGGCTGGGAAAATTATCAGCAGGTTACCCTGCCAGATTATGCGGTATTTGGCCCGGCCACGCAGGCAAACTGACCGTCAGGTCGTCCTGTCACCGGGGCGACCTGATAATTGAAATAAATATTCCTTTTTATATAAGATTTTAAATTTACGCTTTCTGCAGCTGACATAAACAGACAAGTGCGCTGGTTTTATGTGATCGGTATCTAATTTCCTGGCATCAGTTATGATGAACACGGCAAAACTAAAATTTCATATTTAATTTTTATGGCAAAAATACTCTATTTTTGATGCATCTTTTCAAAAATGGAGTTAGTTATGCCTCGTGAAACCTGGCTTACCCTCAATAAAGCCTCAGGACCGAACAGTAATACGCGTACAGAACCCTTCGTTAAAGTGATTGCAGCCGTTGCCACGCTGGGCGGACTGCTTTTCGGCTATGACACCGGCGTCATCTCCGGGGCGCTGCTGTTTATGGGGGATGATATACATCTGACGCCTTTAACCACCGGTCTCGTTACCAGTAGCCTGCTGCTGGGCGCGGCATTTGGCGCACTGATATCGGGGCATTTTGCCGCGGCGGTCGGGCGGAGAAAAATCATTCTGGTACTGGCAACCATTTTTGCTGCCGGCGCGCTGGGAACGGCGCTGGCGCCAGACGCTGAGTGGATGATTTTCTTCCGCCTGGTCCTCGGGGTCGCCGTCGGCGGTGCTTCCGCTACTGTTCCGGTCTACATTGCGGAAATGGCACCCGCCAATAAACGCGGTCAGCTGGTGACGATGCAGGAGCTGATGATCGTCTCCGGCCAGATGCTGGCCTACATCTCTAATGCCGGATTCCATGCCGCCTGGGGCGGTGAGAGTACCTGGCGCTGGATGCTGGCGGTGGCGACGCTGCCTGCTGTCCTGCTCTGGTTTGGCATGATGTTTATGCCGGATACGCCGCGCTGGTATGCGATGAAAGGACGTCTGGCTGAAGCCCGCAAAGTCCTGGAGCGGACCCGCGCACGTGAAGACGTAGAGTGGGAAATGACCGAAATCACCGAGACGCTGGAAGAGGAGCAGCAGCAGCGTCCGCGTCTGCGCGAGTTGCGTCAGCCCTGGCTGCTTAAGCTCTTTTTTATCGGCACAGGTATAGCAGCAATCCAGCAGCTTACCGGCGTCAACACCATCATGTACTATGCGCCGGTGATGCTGAAGGCGGTAGGCATGGATGATAATGCCGCGTTGTTTGCCACTATCGCCAATGGGGTTATCTCAGTACTGATGACATTTGCCGGGATCTGGCTGCTTGGACGTATTGGCCGCCGTACCCTCACGCTTATCGGACAAATAGGGTGTACTGCCTGCCTGGTCTTTATCGGATCCGTCAGCTACTTTATGCCGGACACGTTAAACGGTCAGCCTGATATGCTGCGCAGCTATATGGTCCTGCTGGGTATGCTGCTGTTTTTAAGTTTTCAGCAGGGGGCATTATCACCGGTCACCTGGCTGCTATTATCCGAAATTTTCCCGACGCGGCTGCGCGGTATATTTATGGGCGGGGCGGTATTTGCCATGTGGCTGACGAATTTTACTATCTCATTACTGTTTCCGTTGCTTCTCGCATGGGTGGGTTTGTCAGGTGCCTTTTTTATTTTTGCGGCAGCCGGCCTGTTCGGTACGCTGTTTGTTTTCTGCTGTGTACCGGAAACCCGTAATCGTTCACTGGAACAGATTGAGCATTATCTGCGCGACTGGCTGACGGAAACATCGCCGCGTCAGGTAATGAGGCCATCAGCCCAGAAAAGCGGATAAAAAATAGATTTCTCTGATAAAACCGGCGCTCGCCGGTTTTTCTTTTTAGGCGATAGTCAGGCTGACTTCCACATCAATAAAAAAGTACAATAAATGTGAATAAGAGCGACATGATTAATTATTTTTACGCTTCGCCTGCAGGATGTCACAAACTAAAATTTTGCTAACTACTTGTTTCACTCGTGGGATCGGCAAATGAAATCGATATCAATGCAACAAGTGGCGGGAAACTTTATCAGTTTATTAACGCTTAATGTTAACCGATACGGCTTATCCTGACTGAACAATAACAATAAGCGAACCTGTTAAGAATAATCCGGTCTGCAAAATTAATTTATTTTTTTATTTGAATTGGGTAATCTTGCCGCTACAGTTTATTAATACCCCTTAAACAAGGACATTGTGATGAGTGACGCATTTAAAGTACTGAACAACATTCGCACATTACGTGCGCAGGCGCGTGAACTGCCGCTGACCGATCTGGAAGAAATTCTGGAAAAATTAACTGTCGTTGTGACTGAACGTCGTGAAGAAGTTGAAGCCGAAGAAGCGCAAAATCGCGAAAAAGAAGAGAAGCTGTCTAAATATCGCGAAATGCTGCTGGCTGACGGTATCGATCCTAACGAATTACTGGGCGCACTTGAAACCGGTAAAAAACGCGCCAAGCGTGCACCGCGTCCGGCTAAATATACCTATACCGACGAAAACGGTGATGAAAAATCCTGGACCGGCCAGGGACGCACGCCAGCAGCGATTAAAAAAGCGCTGGATGCCGGCAAGAGCCTGGACAGTTTCCTGATTAAATAAGCGACGCAATCCTTGTATATGGGAGCCGGGGACATATTGTCCCCGGCTTTTTTATTGGCTGATGTTTTTATCTTATGTAACAAACTGCGCTAACTGATAACGATGACGTAACGTCAGCAGGGCAGAATCGCCTGATACGGATGCTGTTAACACTATTTTGCATCTGCTAACAGCCTGTTTGCGGAAAAGCTGCGCCATTGTCCGGCGCAGACTGGCTCATATAGCCCATCTCTGGCATAATGCCCGCTGTTTTTTCATCCACCGTGTAACAAAGGTCAATGCCGTGTTAGTTTCCAGCAATATCACTATGCAGTTCGGCAGCAAGCCGCTGTTTGAGAATATCTCCGTTAAGTTTGGCGGAGGTAACCGTTACGGTTTAATCGGTGCAAACGGCAGCGGTAAATCGACCTTTATGAAAATACTGGGCGGCGATCTCGTGCCTACCAACGGCAATGTCTCACTCGATCCCAATGAGCGTATTGGTAAGCTTCGTCAGGATCAGTTTGCCTTTGAACAATATAGTGTGCTGGATACGGTCATAATGGGGCATCAGGAACTCTGGGCCGTAAAAGAAGAGCGCGACCGTATTTACGCTCTGCCAGAAATGAGTGAAGCAGAAGGCTACAAAGTTGCCGATCTCGAAGTCGCCTACGGTGAAATGGATGGATATAGCGCGGAATCACGTGCGGGCGAGTTATTGCTGGGCGTGGGTATTCCGGTTGAACAACATTACGGGCCAATGAGCGAAATTGCCCCGGGCTGGAAACTGCGTGTACTGCTTGCGCAGGCGCTGTTCTCTAATCCCGATATTCTGCTGCTTGATGAGCCGACGAACAACCTGGATATTGATACCATCCGCTGGCTTGAACAGGTACTGAACGATCGTAACAGTACGATGATCATCATTTCGCATGACCGTCACTTTTTGAATATGGTCTGCACGCATATGGCGGATCTCGATTATGGCGAGCTGCGCGTTTATCCGGGCAATTACGATGAGTACATGACCGCAGCAACGCAGGCGCGCGAACGTCTGCTGGCTGATAACGCGAAAAAGAAAGCGCAGATTGCTGACCTGCAATCTTTTGTCAGCCGCTTTAGTGCCAACGCCTCTAAATCCCGTCAGGCAACATCGCGTGCGAAACAGATTGATAAAATCAAACTGGATGAAGTTAAAGCGTCCAGTCGTCAGAACCCTTATATTCGCTTTGAGCAGGATAAGAAATTATTCCGTAATGCGCTGGAAGTGGAAGCGCTGACGAAAGGATTTGATAACGGCCCACTCTTTAATAAGCTGAATCTGATGCTGGAAGTGGGCGAGAAGCTGGCAATTCTGGGTGCCAACGGTATTGGTAAATCCACGCTGCTGAAAACGCTGGTGGGCGAATTAACCCCGGACAGCGGCAGCGTTAAATGGTCTGAAAATGCGCGCATCGGCTATTACGCGCAGGATCATGCCGAAGATTTTGCCGAAGACCTGAGCGTGTTCGACTGGATGAGCCAGTGGAAGCAGGATGGCGATGATGAACAGGCCGTGCGCAGCGTACTGGGCCGTTTACTGTTCAGCCATGACGACATCAAAAAACCGGCCAAAGTGCTGTCGGGCGGTGAGAAAGGGCGGATGCTGTTTGGCAAGCTGATGATGCAGAAGCCTAACATTCTGATTATGGATGAGCCGACCAACCACCTGGATATGGAATCGATCGAATCACTCAACATGGCGCTGGAGATGTATGAAGGCACGCTGATCTTTGTTTCACATGACCGTGAATTTGTCAGCTCGCTGGCCACGCGCGTGATGGAGATGAAAGGCGAGCGCATCGTTGACTTCACCGGTAACTACGAAGATTACCTGCGCAGCCAGGGTATTTCATAACCCTGATCTTTCTGTCTGCTTAACAGGCCGCCCGACCGGGCGGCCTGTTTGCATTCAGGGGGCACCACACACGTCACACTGTGCGTCCTGCACTACTTTCATACTGCGGAATTCAGCACGCATTGCGTCATACATCAGCAGGCGTGAGCGGGGGGGCTCACCAAACGCGGTAAGCAGTTTCAGCGTCTCCATCGCCTGCATTGCGCCAATGACGCCCACCAGCGGGGCCATCACGCCGGCTTCCACGCAGCTCAGCGTCTGTTCTCCGAACAAACGGCTGATACAGCGGTAACAGGGCTCGCCAGGCTGCCAGGTAAAAACGCTCAGCTGGCCTTCCATGCGGATCGCTGCACCGGAAATCAGCGGGACTTTTTGCCGGAAGCAGAGGCGGTTCAGCTGTTCACGTGTAGCCACATTATCTGTGCAGTCCAGCACCGCATCATGCCGCGCAATCAGCGCACTCAGGGCTGCGTCATCAGCCTGCATGTCACAGGTTTCAATCACGCAGTGCGGATTCATTGCGGCTAACTGCGCGCGCGCAGAGTCGACTTTGGGCTGGCCAATCGTTTCATCGCGATGCAGGATCTGCCGCTGCAGATTGCTCAGGCTGACGGTATCAAAGTCGAGCAGCGTCAGATGTCCGACGCCAGCGGAGGCGAGCCAGGGTGTGGCCGCGCATCCCAGCCCCCCCAGGCCCGTTATCAGCACGCGTGACTCTGCGAGCTGCTCCTGTGCGGCGAAGTCGAAGCCGCGCAGGACAATCTGCCGGTTATAGCGCAGCATCTCTTCATGCGTAAGTTCGCGTGTCATTACCCCTCCAGCAGAGGGTTAAAAGGCTCAACTTCAACCCATTCACCCGCTTCTGCCGTACCGCGTTCGCGCTCCAGCACAATAAAGCAGTCGGCCTGCGCAAACGAACTGAAAACGTGAGAGCCCTGTGCACCAGTGGAGCGAACTTCCAGCACACCTTCGCTGCTGCGGCTGAGCACCCCGCGCTGAAAATCGAGGCGTCCCGGTGATTTTTTCAGACGGTCCAGCGTCCGCGCACGCTGGCGCAGCGGCATTGCCGGTGTTGTCTGACCGCTCAGCCTGACCAGCAGCGGCTGGACCAGCTGATAAAAGGTCACGGCGGCAGAGACCGGGTTGCCCGGCAGCCCGCAGAACAGACTATTGGCCAGCTGGCCAAACGCGAAAGGTTTGCCCGGCTTGATCGCCAGTTTCCAGAAGCCTATGGTGCCGAGTTCGTCGAGGATCTCCCGGGTAAAATCCGCTTCACCCACTGAGACGCCCCCGGTGCTGATAACCACATCGGCCTGACTGTCTGCTGCCATAAAGGCCTGACGCAGCGCGAGCGGGTCATCAGCGATAACGCCGAGATCGATAACCTCGCAGCCCAGCTTGCTGAGCATCAGCGAGACGGTAAGGCGATTGGTGTCATAAATCTGGCCCTCTGCCAGCGGTTCCCCCACGGCCTGCAGCTCATCTCCGGTCGAGAATATTGCCACCCGCAGCCTGCGCCGCACCGATACCCGGGCAATACCCAGCGAGGCGAGCAGCGGCAGCTCAGCGGCACCCAGCCGCACACCCGCTGCCAGAACCTGATGTCCGGCGCGAATATCTTCACCGATGCGGCGGATATTCTGACCCGCGTTTACCGGTGCGGTGATCGCGATACCGTCTGCGTGTTGTTCCGTTTGCTCCTGCATGACCACCGCGTCACAGCCTGCCGGTACCGGGGCACCGGTCATGATGCGGATAACGCTGCCTGCCGGCCATGTGCCCCGCCAGGGGGCACCGGCAAAGGCTTTGCCCGCGACGGCGAGCGGCCCGTCAGCACTGAGATCGCTTAGCCGCACCGCATAGCCATCCATTGCAGAGTTATCGAATGAGGGCACATCCAGCGGTGAGATCACCGACTCTGCGGTAATGCGTCCGGCAGCATCAGCGAGGGTAACCTGTTCGGTTCCGCTCACAGGTTGCAGCGTTTGCAGCATCATCTGCTGCGCCTCTTCCAGCGAAATTAAGCCAGCGGTATTGGGTTCCATATCTCTCCCGGACGGATAAATGTCAGATGTAACCTATTATGGGTTAAGGCGCTGGCGTAAGGCCAGACCCGTTTGATCCGGCCGCACAGATCGCGCGGTGGGCATTTAACAAGGTCTGTCGCGAAAGGAAAAAGCTATAAAGCCTGAGAAAAGGTTATGAGGGCAGATGCACTTTCTGCTTTACAAGCTGCCTGGTGCTTCCTATAGTCGAAAATTGTCTGAAAATGATGAAAACCATTCTAAATCAGTGTTTTTTCTGCTGATAATCCTGACAGGTGCAGCTAATGACGAAAGCAGTAATCGCTATCCATGGCGGAGCAGGCGCGCTTTCCCGCACGACTATGAGCGCGGCGCGCGAGCAGCATTACCGGCAGCAGCTGCACGACATTATCGCAGCGGGGCAGCAGATTCTGGCCGCAGGCGGAAGCGCACTGGATGCGGTGACTGACGCAGTGCGACGGCTGGAGGCGTGTCCGCTATTCAATGCCGGGCGGGGCGCAGTTTTCACCCATCAGGGCACACACGAGCTGGATGCCAGCATCATGGATGGTCGTACGCTGCAGGCGGGCGCAGTAGCAGGCGTCAGTCATATTGAACATCCGATCCTTGCCGCGCGTAAAGTACTGGAGGCGAGTCCTCACGTGCTGCTGATCGGTGCCGGCGCAGAAGCTTTTGCCGTGGCACAGGGGCTGGAGCCCGTTGCCGCTGACTTTTTCTCAACGCCAGAACGTCTGGCGCAGCTGCTGCGCGTGCGCGACAGCGACGCTACGCCGCTGGATCACGATGTGGCCGCGACGCCGCTGGATGAGGATCGCAAACTGGGTACCGTGGGTGCGGTCGCGCTGGATCTGCACGGCAATCTTGCCGCGGCGACCTCCACCGGGGGCATGACCAACAAGCAGGCTGGCCGCGTGGGCGACTCGCCGCTGATTGGCGCCGGCTGCTATGCCAGCAACGACAGCGCTGCGGTCTCCTGTACCGGAACCGGTGAAGTCTTTATGCGTACGCTGGCGGCTTATGATGTCGCCGCACAGATGAAATATGGCGGACGTTCGCTGCAGCAGGCGACCGCCAGCGTCATCCACGATACGGTATCGGAGCTGGAAGGCAGCGGCGGTCTGATTGCGGTTGACGCACACGGCAATCTTGCACTGCCGTTTAACAGCGAAGGCATGTACCGGGGCTTTGCTTACGTTGAGGGTCCGGTTGAGGTAGCCATTTACCGCGACAGCTAAGGAGCAGGCAGAATGGAACAGCAGCAGGTGCTGGCGGTACGCGATCTGTGCGTCACTTTTCAGCATGAAGAGAGCAAAACTGAAGCGGTCCGTCATCTTTCGCTCGATCTGTTGCGGGGTGAAACCCTGGCGCTGGTTGGCGAATCCGGCTCAGGTAAATCAGTGACGTCACTGGCGCTGATGCGCCTGATTCAGCAGGCGGGCAGCGAGATAAGCGGTGAGATAAAGCTGCGCCGCAGAAACGGGGAGATCCTGGACGTGATGCGTGCGTCAGCCGGTGAGATGCGGCAGGTGCGCGGCGCTGACATGGCGATGATCTTCCAGGAACCGATGACCTCGCTGAACCCGGTGTTTACCGTGGGCGAACAGATTGCTGAATCCGTGCGCTTACATCAGAAAATGAGTCACCAGCAGGCGCTGGCTGAAGCGCGTCGCATGCTGGACCTGGTACGCATTCCGGATGCGCACGCTATTCTGTCGCGCTATCCGCATCAGCTCTCTGGCGGCATGCGCCAGCGCGTGATGATTGCGATGGCGCTCTCCTGCCGGCCGGCGCTGCTGATTGCCGATGAGCCGACTACGGCTCTGGATGTCACTATTCAGGCGCAGATCCTGCAGCTCATCCGCGTGCTGCAAAAAGAGATGCAGATGGGCGTGATTTTTATCACGCACGATATGGGCGTCGTTGCTGAGATGGCCGATCGGGTACAGGTGATGTATCGCGGCGATGTTATCGAACAGGCGCCGGTGCAGCAGCTGTTTAACGCACCGGTTCAGCCCTATACCCGCGCGCTGCTGGCGGCCGTGCCCCGGCTGGGTGCAATGAGCGGGCAGCCACTGCCGGCGAAATTTCCGCTGCTCCACCCCGGCGGGCAAGAGGTGCCGGCTCTGCCGCAGGATACCGTGCGCCGCGATCGGCCTCCGGTGCTGCAGGTGCGCGACCTGGTCACCCGCTTCGATCTGCGTGGCGGTCTCTTTAACCGGGTCACGCGCCGGGTGCACGCGGTAGAGAAGGTGAGCTTTGATCTCTATGCCGGTGAGACGCTGGCACTGGTTGGTGAGTCGGGATGCGGTAAATCGACCACCGGTCGTTCACTGCTGCGGCTGGTTGCCAGTCAGGGCGGCAGCATTACCTTTGACGGTCAGCGCATCGACGCGCTGCAGGGTGCCGCGCTGGCGGCGCTGCGGCGCGATATTCAGTTTATTTTTCAGGACCCTTACGCCTCACTCGATCCGCGCCTTACCGTGGGCTTTTCTGTGATGGAGCCGCTGCTGGTGCACCGGGTGATGAGTCGCGCGCAGGCAGAGAAGCGCGTTGCCTGGCTGCTGGAGCGGGTAGGGCTGCAGCCGGAGCATGCGCAGCGCTATCCGCATGAGTTTTCAGGCGGGCAGCGCCAGCGCATCTGTATTGCGCGTGCGCTGGCGCTGAATCCCAAAGTGGTGATTGCGGATGAATCGGTGTCAGCGCTGGATGTATCGGTCCAGGCGCAGATTATCAATCTGATGCTTGATCTGCAGCGGGAAACCGGCATCGCGTTTCTGTTCATTTCCCATGATATGGCAGTGGTGGAGCGGATCAGCCATCGTGTAGCCGTGATGTATCTGGGACAGATCGTTGAGATAGGACCGCGCCAGGCGGTGTTTGAGCAGCCACGTCATCCTTATACCCGCAAGCTGATGGCGGCGGTACCGGTAGCCGATCCGGCACACCGGCATCGTGAACGGGCGTTAATGGTTGATGAGATCCCCAGCGCCGTACGTCCGCTGGGAGATGAGCCGGAAATCGCGCCGCTGCTGGAGGTCGCGCCGGGACACTTTGTGGCACGCCACGCGATCAGTGGCGCCTGACAAAAACAGAGCGTCCTGAACCCAGGACGCAGCAGACAGGGACTACAGGAGAACCACCATCATGCACCAGATTATGCGTAACGGAATTATGACGGCTGGCGTGCTGAGCGCTGCGCTGTCGCTGCCCGCCTGGGCGGCAAAAGACGCGGTCATTGCCGTGAGCTCGACCTTTACCACGCTGGATCCTTATGACGCCAACGATACGCTATCGCAGGCGGTTGCCAAATCCTTCTATCAGGGGCTGTTCAGCTTTGATAAGGAGATGAAGCTGGTTAACGTGCTCGCCGAAAGCTCTCAGGCCAGCGATGACGGGCTCACCTACACCATCAAACTGCGTTCCGGCATCAAATTTCAGGATGGTACCGATTTCAACGCTGAGGCGGTGAAGGTCAACCTCGATCGCGCCAGTAATCCCGACAACCATCTCAAACGCTATAACCTGTTCAAATATATTGCGACCACGGAAGTGGTCGATCCGCTTACGGTAAAAATTACGCTGAAGCAGCCGTTCTCGGCGTTTATCAACAATCTGGCACATCCGGCGGCGGCGATGATTTCGCCCACCGCGCTGAAAAAATATGGCAAAGAGATTGGCTTCCATCCGGTCGGCACCGGACCCTATCAGTTTGACACCTGGAACCAGACCGATTTTGTCAAAGTGAAAAAGTGGCCGGGCTACTGGAAGCCGGGCTATCCAAAACTCGATACCATCACCTGGCGGCCAGTCGTGGATAACAACACCCGCGCGGCCATGCTGCAGACCGGTGAGGCAACGTTTGCGTTTCCGGTTCCTTTTGAGCAGGCCAAACGCCTTGAAAGCAACGGTAAGCTGAACGTAGTGACCACGCCTTCTATCATGCAGCGTTACATCAGCCTCAACGTGACGCAAAAGCCGTTTGATAACCCGAAAGTGCGTGAAGCGCTGGAATATGCCATTAACCGCGAGGCGCTGGCAAAAGTGGCGTTTGCCGGTTATGCCACCCCCGCTACCGGTACCGTGCCGCCCTCTATCGATTTCGCTCAGCGTTATCCGGCTATCAAATATGATCCGGCAAAAGCGCGCGCGCTGCTGAAAGAAGCGGGCTACGCCAGCGGTTTTGAGACCACGCTCTGGTCCTCGCATAACCACAGTACGGCGCAGAAGGTGCTGCAGTTTACCCAGCAGCAGCTGGCTCAGGTAGGCGTGAAGGTAAAAGTCACCGCCATGGATGCCGGACAGCGGGCCGCGGAAGTGGAAAGTAAGGGGCAGAAAGAGAGCGGTGTGCGCATGTTCTACACCGGCTGGTCCGCCTCTACCGGTGAAGCCGACTGGGCGCTGACGCCGCTGTTCGCCACCACCTCATGGCCGCCAGCGATCTTCAATACTGCGTTTTACAGTAACCCGCAGGTGGATAAAGATCTGGCTGATGCGTTAAAGACCACCGACCGTGAACGCAAAGCGCAGCTGTATAAAGATGCGCAGGATCGCATCTGGAACGATCGCCCGTGGATCCCGCTGGTGGTAGAGCAGCTGCTCTCTGCCAGTAACAAAAACCTGACCGGGTTTTATGTCATGCCGGATACCTCGTTTAATTTCGACGAAGCGGATCTGAAGTAACCAGACTGGCCAGCCGTTCAGGCTGGCCACTGCTGCGCAGGATGTTGCATGCTCAACTACTTTTTTAAACGATTGCTGGGGCTGATCCCCACGCTGCTGATTGTTGCCGTACTGGTGTTCCTGTTCGTGCATCTGCTGCCCGGCGATCCGGCACGTCTGATTGCCGGACCCGAAGCTGATGCATCCGTTGTTGCGCTGGTACGCAGCGAGCTGGGGCTGGATCAGCCTCTCATCCGGCAGTTCGGGCACTTTATTTTCAACGCGCTGCAGGGCGATTTCGGCCAGTCGCTGGTCTCCAGACGCCCGGTAGCGGATGAAATTGCGATGCGCTTCTATCCGACGCTGTGGCTGACGCTGGCCAGTATGGCGTGGTCAGTGCTGCTGGGTATGGCGCTGGGGATTGTTTCTGCCGTATGGCGCAATCGCTGGCCCGATCGTATCGGCATGACGCTGGCGGTTTCCGGCATCTCGTTTCCGGCCTTTGCGCTGGGCATGCTGCTGATGCAGATTTTCTCCGTGGAGCTGGGCTGGCTGCCTACCGTCGGCGCGGATAGCTGGCAGCACTATATTCTGCCCTCTGTCACGCTGGGCGCTGCCGTCGCGGCGATCATGGCGCGCTTTACCCGCGCCTCCTTTATAGAGGTTTTGCAGGAAGATTACATGCGCACCGCCCGGGCCAAAGGCGTACGCGAATCGCTGGTGGTGGTAAAACATGGGCTGCGTAACGCTCTGATCCCGGTGGTCACGATGATGGGCCTGCAGTTTGGTTTCCTGCTGGGGGGATCTATCGTCGTGGAGGTGGTGTTTAACTGGCCTGGTCTGGGTCGCCTGCTGGTGGACTCCGTGGAGATGCGTGACTATCCGGTGATTCAGGCGGAAGTCCTGCTGTTTTCGCTGGAGTTTATTCTGATCAACCTGATTGTCGATATGCTTTACGCGGCGATTAATCCGGCTATTCGCTACAAATAAGGAGTCGCAATTGAACAACTGGCGACGCGATGCGGCGGTGAAACAGCTGCCGCACCTGACGGAAAACCGGGTGCGTACCCCGTGGCGTGAGTTCTGGCGCCGTTTTCGCCGGCAGCATGTGGCGCTGCTGGCAGGCAGTTTTGTCCTGCTGCTGATTGTGGTGGCCTGTATTGCACCGTGGATCGCGCCTTTCGATGCGGAAAACTATTTCGACTACGATCGCCTGAATGAAGGGCCATCCTGGCTGCATCTGTTTGGCGTGGACTCGCTGGGGCGCGACATATTCAGCCGGGTGCTGGCTGGTACCCGTATCTCGCTGATGGCGGGCTTTTTCTCTGTGATTATCGGTGCGTTTATCGGTACGCTGCTGGGTCTGCTGGCGGGTTACTATGAGGGCTGGTGGGATCGCCTGATTATGCGCATCTGCGACGTACTGTTCGCGTTTCCCGGTATTCTGCTGGCGATTGCGGTCGTCGCCATTATGGGCAGCGGGATGAGCAATGTCATTGTGGCGGTAGCGATTTTCAGCATACCCGCGTTCGCCCGGCTGGTGCGGGGTAACACGCTGGTGCTGAAGCAGCAGACTTATATCGAATCGGCGCGCAGTATCGGTGCTTCAGACCGGACCATTATTTTACGGCATATTCTGCCCGGCACGATCTCATCAATCATGGTCTATTTCACGATGCGGATTGGCACCTCAATTATTACCGCCGCCAGCCTCTCTTTTCTGGGGCTCGGTGCACAGCCACCCACGCCGGAGTGGGGAGCGATGCTGAATGAAGCGCGGGCGGATATGGTGATGGCACCCCACGTGGCTATTTTTCCCAGTCTGGCGATTTTTCTGACCGTACTGGCATTTAACCTGCTGGGTGATGGTCTGCGCGATGCGCTGGATCCAAAACTGAAAAGCTGAGCAGCGGACCGGCCCGGGCCACTAAATGTGTCTAATATTAAAGGAGCAGCAATAACGCTTTCACAGATTTTCCCCGGCCCGTTTCGCAGGACGTTGCTCTGCCGGTAAGCATGCTGCCGGCGCAAAGCAGTTCCGATCACAGGTCAGGGCGCAAAGGAGAAAAGAGATGGAACCGTTTGACTATCAGCAGGATTATAAAAATCTCGATTTGCGACAGCATCCTGAGCTTTATCGCGTGGGGCGGGGTGAGCAGGGCGTACTGATGGTAGAGCCTTACAAAAGCGAGATTCTGCCCTGGTGGCGTTTTCGCACCGTCGAGGTGGCGAAAGAGTCGTCTGAAAAAATCATGCAGCTGTTTGAAGACTATCGCGAGAAAGATGATTTTGTCGGTATGGATATGGCACGCAAATTTATTCAGATGGGATATACGCGCGCCCGGCGCTACAGCAATCATCAGGGCGGACGTAAATATGATGCTGATGGCAAAGAGCTGCCGCGGACGGTAGAGAAAGAGAAGGCCGCCGCGGCGGCCATCTTTAAAGCGTGCTGGGATAAATTACGCGCTGATGAAGATTATCTGGCGCGTAAAAAAGCGCATCAGAAGAAATATGGTTAGATGCGGCTGCCCCACAGATCGTATTCGTCGGCGTGTTCCACTTTCACCCGCACCACATCACCTGCTTTTACCTGCCGGTCGCCGTTGAGATAGACGGCACCGTCGATTTCCGGTGCGTCTGCCATGCTGCGTCCGACGGCACCTTCTTCATCCACTTCATCGATGATCACCAGTATTTCGCGGCCGACTTTCTCCTGCAGACGTTCGCTGGAGATCTGCTGCTGCAGCTGCATAAAGCGGTCAAAGCGCGCCTGTTTTACCTCTTCCGGAACCGGATCCGGCAGCTGATTAGCGGTAGCGCCTTCTACCGGGCTGTACTGGAAGCAGCCTACGCGATCGAGGCGCGCTTCTTTCAGGAAGTCGAGCAGCATCTGGAAATCTTCTTCGGTTTCACCGGGGAAGCCCACGATAAACGTAGAGCGCAGCGTCAGCTCCGGGCAGATCTCGCGCCAGCGCTTGATGCGCTCCAGCGTACGTTCCACAGCGCCCGGGCGCTTCATCAGCTTCAGAATGCGCGGGCTGGCGTGCTGTAGCGGAATGTCGAGGTAGGGCAATATTTTGCCTTCTGCCATCAGCGGGATGACATCATCGACGTGCGGATAGGGATAAACATAGTGCAGACGCACCCAGACGCCGAGCTTCGCGAGCTGTTCGCACAGGCTCACCATGCTGGTTTTTACCGGCGCGCCGTTCCAGAAACCGGTACGATGTTTCACATCAACGCCGTAAGCCGAGGTGTCCTGTGAGATCACCAGCAACTCTTTCACGCCCGACTCAGCCAGACGCTTCGCCTCATCCAGCACGCTGCCAATCGGGCGGCTGTCGAGATCGCCACGCATGGACGGAATAATGCAGAACGTACAGCGGTGGTTGCAGCCTTCTGAGATCTTCAGATAGGCGTAGTGGCGCGGCGTCAGTTTCACGCCCTGCTCAGGCACCAGGCTCAGAAACGGGTTATGCACAGGTTTAGGCACGTAGGTATGCACGTGCTCAAGTACCTGCTCATAGCTGTGCGGACCGGTGATCTCCAGTACTTTCGGGTGCACTTCGCGGATCTGATCCACTTTGGCACCCAGACAGCCGGTGACGATCACTTTGCCGTTCTCATTCAGCGCTTCACCAATCGCTTCCAGAGATTCCTGAACCGCGCTGTCAATAAATCCGCAGGTGTTAACGATAACGATCTCCGCGTCATCGTAGCGTGGTACCACGTCATAGCCTTCAGTACGCAGTTCCGTCAGGATACGTTCTGAGTCAACGAGGTTTTTAGGACAACCGAGTGAGACGAAGCCCACGCGTGGCGGATTAGTGACATGGCTCATAAGGATAAAAATTCATCATAATTAGTATGGACAGGAGCGCGATTGTACAGAGGTTGCAGCGGAAAATGTATAGCTGAAGCGATAATCTGCCTGACAGCAAAATGCGAATGCAGCGCTATGCTTAGAGTGCGCGGCGCCGCCTGACGCCGGGTATTTCAGCCTGTAGCGGGTTGTGCGGTGGCTGCGATTTTGCTTAAATGACGGGTTGTTGAAGGTAACTTATTCTCAACGCTGAAGAATTTAAACGCATGCGCTGGCAGGCTACGAGATGACAGCGCAGCAGTGCATAGAGTGAGAGCAGACAAATGCAAGAGATCGTCAAAGGTTTTCTGAATTTTCAACAGAACGTATTCCCTGAAAGGAAGGATCTTTTCAAGAGTCTGGCTTCCAACCAGAATCCTAAAGCGCTGTTTATCTCCTGTTCAGACAGCCGTCTGGTACCGGAGCTGGTCACCCAGCAGGAGCCGGGTCAGCTGTTTGTGATCCGCAACGCCGGCAACATTGTGCCGCCCTTTGGCCCGGAGCCAGGCGGCGTCTCTGCCACTATCGAGTATGCGGTACTGGCGCTGGGCGTAACGGAAATTATCATTTGCGGCCACTCTAACTGTGGCGCGATGAACGCTATCGCCTCTAATGCCGATCTGGAAAACATGCCGGCGGTCGATCACTGGCTGCACTACGCTAACGCCGCGAAATCTGTGGTTGATGAACGTAACTACGATTCTGTTGAGGTGCGCCTTAATGAGATGGTGAAAGAGAACGTTATTGCGCAGCTGAACAATATCAAAACGCATCCTTCTGTCTCTGTCGCGCTGCGTAAAGGCAAGCTGCGTCTGCACGGCTGGGTTTACGATATCGAAACGGGCAAAATCAACGCCCTGACGAAAGGCGGCGCAGAGTTTATCTGCCTGTCTGATAACCCTGAAACCTGCTTCGAATAATTCCCTCCAGCCCGGCTTCCGCCGGGCTTAATGTTTTGTAAATTTCATCCGCTGCTGCGCGCGCGCTGTCTACCCTTAACGGCAGAGTGAACACAGGAGCAACCTATGCATATCTGGCGAACAGCGCTGATTTCCGGCGCACTAAGCGGTTCTTCCCTGGCGCTGGCCGCGGATGTGACGGTACAGGTGCTGCAGGATAAACTCTCTCATCCCTGGGCCGTGGCCTTTTTACCGGATAATCGCACGCTGCTTATCACTGAGCGCACCGGTCAGCTGCGCAGCTGGCAACCTGAAAGCGGTCTGTCGCAGCCGATCCAGGGCGTGCCGCAGGTCTGGGCTGAGCGGCAGGGTGGATTACTGGATGTGGTTCTGGCGCCTGACTTCGCGCAAAGCCGCCGCGTCTGGCTGAGTTATACCACGGCTGACGCCAGCGGGCGCGCCGGCGGGGTCGTGGGGTATGGCCAGCTGAGTGAGGACAGGCAGAAGCTTAACGGATTTCGCGTGGTGCTGGAGCAGACGCCAAAACTCTCCGGCGGTGCGAATCTGGGTACCCGGCTGGCGTTTGACCGGCAGGGCTTTCTCTATGTGGCGTTTGGCGACAATTTTGTCAGCAGCAGCGCCCGGCAGCTGGATAAACTGTCAGGCAAAATTGTTCGTCTGACGCAGGAGGGAAGGGTGCCGCAGGATAACCCGTTTGTCCGCAAAGAGGGTGCCCGTCCGGAGATCTGGAGTTATGGCGTGCGTAACCCTCAGGGGCTGGCGCTGAATCCCTGGACACAGCAGATGTGGGAAAGTGAACACGGGCCCCGCGGCGGCGATGAGGTAAACCGGCTGGAGAAGGGCCACAACTACGGCTGGCCGCTCGCCACCTGGGGCATAGATTACAGCGGGCAGCCGGTACCGGAAGCGCAAGGCACCCATGTAGCCGGAACCGATCAGCCGCTGTTCTGGTGGAAAGTGTCACCGGCTATCAGCGGCATGGCGTTCTACAACAGCACGCGCTTCCCGCAGTGGAAAAATGCGCTGTTTATCGGTGCGTTAAAAGAGAAAAGCCTCATCCGTCTGCGCGTTGAGGGCGATCGGGTTACGGAGGAAGAGCGCCTGCTGACCGATCGCAACGAACGCATCCGTGATGTGCGTCAGGGGCCGGATGGCTGGCTCTATGTACTGACTGATGAGGCCAGCGGTAAACTGCTTCGGGTGGGACCGGAGCCGGAGCAGGCTGCAACACGTAACTAGTCAGCGCGCCCAGCGGCAAATCTGCCAGCCGCGCTGCTCCGCTTCATGCTGCAGACGCGCATCCGGATTGACTGCCCAGGCGTGATCGGCCCAGGTCAGCAGCGGCAGATCGTTAAACGAGTCGCTGTAGGCCCAGGTCCGTGTAAAACTGAGCGCCTGCTGACGGGTCTGCCAGTCGCGCAGGCGCACCACTTTGCCTTCGCGATAGGTTGCGGTGCCGAGAATAGATCCGCTGTAGCGCGCATCAACCACTTCAGCATGGATGGCCAGCGCACCGTCCACGCCCAGACGCTCAGCGATAGGAATGGCAAGGTGGTCGCCGCTGGCGGTAACGATCAGCACCTTATCGCCGCGCTGCTGATGCCACTGAATACGCTCCCGCGCGGCAGGAAACACACGCGGCAGGATGTCGCGGTGGATAAAGCGTCTTATCCAGCCAGCCACGGTCGGCGTGGCCATGCCAGCCAGCGGCGCCAGCGTGGTGTGCATATACTCTTCAATGGGCAGCTCACCGGCGTGATAACGCTGCATCAGCCTGCGATCCTCATCAATCACTGTTTCAGGCGCAAATCCCTGTGAGACAAGCCAGCGTAACCAGAGGCTGGTGCTGTCTTCGCTTATCAGGGTTTCATCGAGATCGAACACGGCAAGATCCATAACGCTCTCCTCAGGCTGGCTGGTTTCAGCGTAGCGGAGTTTTGTGACAGGCTTAGCTTTTTCAGTCAAATTCAGAATTGTGCGCAGTTTTTTTACCGCCGGTGACGGCTTACACTGGGCCTGACAGGAGGCTCACCTGGATTAATATAAGAAAACTTAATTAACTTTACGATTCAACGGTTTTTTTCGCCCGCGTGAACCGTTAGCGTTTTACACGAGATCTCCCCCGCCCGCGAAAGCCCCGATTTTACAAGGACAATCTGGTTACGCCCATGAAACTACACCTTTGCGCATCGTTATTACGGCCCCTGGCTGCTTCCTCTCTGTTGTTTATTTTTCCTGCGGTTTCTCAGGCCGTTGACGCCCCGGCCGCCCCGCAAATCGAGGCTAAAGCCTGGGTGCTGATGGATTACAACAGTGGCAAAGTGCTGGCTGAGTCGAATGCCGATCAGCGGCTCGATCCCGCCAGTCTGACCAAGATGATGACCAGCTATGTGGTAGGGCAGGCGCTGAAATCCGGAAAGATTAACAACGGGGATATGGTAACGATCGGCCAGGACGCCTGGGCAACCGGTAATCCCAAGCTGCGCGGCTCATCGCTGATGTTTCTCAAGCCCGGCGACCGCATTCCGGTATCAGAATTAAATAAAGGCATTGTTATTCAGTCCGGTAACGATGCCTGTATTGCGCTGGCAGATTACGTTGCCGGCAGCCAGGATGCGTTTATCGGACTGATGAATAACTATGTGAAAGCCTTTGGCCTGCAAAATACCCATTTTATGACGGTGCACGGGCTGGACGCGGAAGGGCAATACAGCACTGCCCGCGATATGGCGATTATCGGCCAGCGGCTGATAAGCGATGTGCCGGACGAGTATGCGCTGAACAGCGAGAAAGAGTTCACGTTTAATAATATTAAACAGCGCAACCGCAACCGGCTGCTCTGGAGCTCTAACCTGAAAGTGGACGGCATTAAAACCGGACATACTTCAGGCGCAGGCAACAATCTGGTCGCGTCTGCCGTTGATGGCGATATGCGACTGGTCTCCGTAGTGCTGGGTGCGCAAACCGATGCCATTCGGTTTCGTGAGAGTGAAAAGCTGCTGACCTGGGGGTTCCGTTTTTATGAGACGGTAACGCCTATCAAGGCCGATAAGCCATTTGCCCGCCAGCGCGTCTGGTTTGGTGACAAGGGAGAGGTAAATCTTGGCGTAGCGAAAGATGCCGCCATTACCGTGCCTAAGGGGCAGATGAAAAATCTGAAAGCGAGCTTTACCCTCAATACGCCGCAGCTGGAAGCACCCATCGCCAAAAATCAGGTTGTCGGCACTATCGATTTTCAGCTGGATGGGAAAACCATTGAGCAACGCCCGCTGGTGGCAATGGAAGCCGTGCCGGAAGGCGGCTTTGTCGGGCGTATCTGGGATTTTATTATGATGAAATTCCACGGCTGGTTCGGGAAGTGGTTTAGTTAAGACGCTGGCGCAGGCGCAGGCGCAGGCGCAGGCGCGGGTTCCGGGTTAAGCGCTGGTTCCGGGTTAAGCGCTGGTTCCGGGTTAAGCGCCGGTTCCGTTC
>NZ_DGLH01000018.1:0-151863 GCF_002387285.1 Pantoea sp. UBA4549
GCGTCCTCTGCCCGGTCGCCGTGCCGGGGCAAAGGCAGCCGCCGCCGCTGACGGCGAACGGAACCGGCCCCCGTGCCGAACGGAACCGGCGGCCAGCCTCCGTGGCGAACGGAACCGGTGCCCGTCCCGGAACCGACGCCCGTGGCGAATGCCCTCTTCTCTCAGGTCCTGACGCGCAGCCGCGCTTCAATCAGATCGGCAACCTTTGTCACCACCCAGGCGATCACCATATAAAACACCACGGCAATCAGAAACGCTTCGAGATAGTAGAAGTTCAGCGCCGCCGTCAGCTGCGCCTGCGCAAAGATATCCACCACTTCGATAGCAAAAGCGAGCGACAGCGCTTTCATGATCACCATAAAGGCGTTGGCCAGATCCGGGATCGCCGCCACGATGATTTGAGGGAACATCACGCGCCGGAACAGCTGGCCACCGCTGTAGCCCAGCGACAGCGCGGCGTCGGACTGACCGCTGTCAAACGAGTTCAGCGCCCCTTTCCACACTTCCGCCTGAAACGCGGCCACGCAGGCGCTCAGCGCGACGATGATAATCACCCAGTTAGGCAGCGAGTGAGCATTCACCTCAACGTTAAACAGCGTAGCGAAAAAGTGCAGCGCGGATGGCAGGCCGTAGTAGGCGAGAAAAATCACCACCACCATCGGCACGCCTTTAAAGGCAATTTTGTAAACCGTCACCAGCTGACGCAGCAGCGGAATACGCTGATGCTCGATATACGCAAACAGTCCGCCCAGCAGCGTGGAACAGATAAACACCGTTACCGCCATCAGTAGCGTAACCGGGACCGCATCCAGAATGCTCCAGAAATCGGGCAGTAGTACTTCAGTATCAAACATGCGCGCTCTCCTGCTCAGACGCTGGCGGTCAGCTTGACGCGCGCCGCTTTGGCGCTGTACTTCGCATGACGCTGTTCAAAGAAACGAATAATCAGCCAGGCGACCAGACAGAGCAGCGAATAGATCACCGCCAGTACCAGATAGGTCCCAAACTGATACTGGTTATAGTCGCGCTCCATAATCAGATGCGCCGTTGCCATCACATCGGCGGCACCGATATACATCACCAGCGCAACGTTATGGATCAGGTAAATGATCGCGTTACCGTAGCCCGGCAGCGCAAAGTGCACCGCCTGCGGTCCTACCACACGCAGCATCTTGTGACGAAAGCCGTAACCCAGGCTGTCCGCCGCATCGTGCTGACCACGCTCTACCGCCAGAAATGCCGGACGCATGACTTCGGAAAGATAGCCCCCATGGTAGAAGCTCAGGCCAATCATGGCCGCCAGATTAGGGGAGACAAAATCAGTAAAACCAAGCTGCTGTGTCATCAGCGGCAGGCCATAGAACGCGACAAACAGCTGCAGAACCACCGGCACACTGCGCGCATAGGAGACGTACAGATCGGCCAGCTGGCTCACCAGCGGAATACGACGGACGCGGAACAGCGTCGCGATCAGCGCCAGGACAAAGCCAGCCAGCATCGCAACAAATATAATACCGAGCGTCAGCGGCAGCGCTGATAACAGCTCGGGGATCATGGCGGATAGATTCACGGTGAAACACTCCTGCTTACTATAGAGCCGCGCCTGCCAGAGAGCCGGCGCGGTATCTGCTTGTGAATCCGTTACTGCATATATTTCGTGACGTCTTCACCAAACCACTTCTGCGCCAGCTTATCCAGCGTGCCGTCCGCTTTGAGGTCCTGCAGCGCCCTGGTAATGTCTTTGCTCAGCGCCTGATTCTCTGCTGAACGATGCAGCAGCACATAGGTGTTGTTAATCGCCACCGGCTCGCTCGCTTTGATAGCCAGCTTCTGGTTATCAATAACCGTCTGCTCGCCGAGGTTTGATGGCAGGATCAGCGCATCATACTTGCCGTTCTGCACTTCTTTCAGGCGATCCGGATAAGGCACGCCAGCACTGGAGGCTTTGATGGCGATCTTGTCGTTCGGATTATCCTGCTGCCACTGCGTCACAAACTTATAGACCCCGCCACCCGCGGTCACCGGGACAATTTTTTTACCCACCAGATCTTTCATGCCCTGAATGGTGCTGTCGCTGCGGCTGTAGATCTTCATCAGGCTGGCGCCCATCGGTGCGTCCGGGATGAGGAACTGTTTGCTGCGCGCCGGGGCCTTATAATAGCCGCCGGTTGCCATATCATATTTGCCGGTTGCCAGCCCCGTCTCCTGAGCGATATCCGCAGCGCCTTCCATCACAAATTTATACTGCGGCAGTCTGGCATTAATCGCTTTCAGCACGTCGGGCTCATAGCCCTGCGGCTCATGACCAATCGCGCCCCAGGAGAGCGGCTTGGACTCTGCAGCGGTAGCGATTTTGACGGTGCGTACCGCGTCGGCAAAGCTGCTGCCGCTGACCAGCGCCAGTGCGATGATGCCGGGCGCAGCCAGGCGACGTAATGTTGTTTTAAGTGCAGGCATGATCTTCACTCCTCTGATTATTAGAATACGCGTTCTGAGCTGAGAAACTGGGCAAGCCGTGGCAGGGTCGGGTTTTCAAACATCTCCGCCGGCGTTCCCTGCGCGGCGACCACACCCTGATCCATAAACACAATGCGGTTAGAGACACTTTTCGCAAACTGCATTTCATGCGTGACCAGCAGCGAGGTAATGCCTGAAGAAGTGACATCTTTAATCACCTTCAGCACCTCGCCCACCAGTTCCGGATCCAGTGAGGACGTCGGTTCGTCAAACAGGATCACCTCCGGCCGCACCGCCAGCGCGCGGGCGATACCGGTGCGCTGCAGCTGTCCGCCGGAGAGCTGGGAAGGATAGTGATCGGCTTTCGCGCCGAGTCCGACCCGCTCCAGCTCCTCAAGCGCAATGGTCCGCGCTTCCTGGCGGCTTTTGCGCTGGATCACGATCAGCGGATCCATCACATTCTCCAGCACCGTCATGTTCTTAAAGACGTTGAACTGCTGAAAAACCATCGCGGTCCGCAGGCGGATCGCCTGGATCGCCGCTTTATCCGGTTTGCGATAGTCCATGCGGATCTGATCGAGCGCGATCGTCCCCGCTGTGGGTTTCGCCAGATAATTAATGCAGCGCAGCAGCGTGGTTTTACCGGTGCCGCTTGGCCCGATAATTGACACCACATCGCCCCGCTTTACCGTCAGATCGACCCCTTTCAGAATCGGGTTGTTGCCATAGGCGAGCGTAATATTATTAAGTTCTAACATGGCGTTGCCCTATTTATTCAGGTCAGCATGGCCCAGCACATGCATCAGACGGTTGGCCCAGCCAAAGATGGCGATAGCATGGATCAGGTCGATAATCTCCCGATCGTCCATTCCGGCCGCACGCAGCGGCGCAATATCTTCTGCCGTCGCTTCGGCTGGCGTGACCGACAGGCGGCGGGCAAAGCGGTAGATCGCTGCATCGCGCTCGCCCAGGGCATCAGCGCGGTCAAAATAGATTGCACTGACCACCGCGTCGTTATCAGCCAGCTGCACGTGCCGGCGCGCATGCACCACCGCGCAGTAGCGGCAGCCGTTCACGATTGACGCGCCCAGCGCACCCAGCTCACGATCGGCGCGATTCAGGCCGCCCTCAACATACATGATGGCGTTGAACAGCCCGGTGCGTGCGGTGTAGCTTTCCGGATCGTGTACCAGCGTGCGGACATACTCCGATACCTTCTTGTTAGACGGTGTGATTTTCATCGCATCGCGCTGGGCAGGCGTGGCGTCGTCTACGCTCACCGGCGCAATATAGGGGTGCCAGTGCAGCGGCTTCAGGGAAACAGAAGGGATCATGCTGACCTCAGCAGGCGCAGACCAGCCGCAACGCGCGTCTGGAAGTTAATAAAGGCAATAAGCTCAGAAAGCGCCACAATCTGCGGATTATTCAGTCCCGCCTGCTCCAGCAGCCGGATATGCTGTTCTGTGGCCTGCACCGGCTGGCACGTAATCAGATCGGTATGACGGACAATCGTCGCCAGCGGTTCACTTGGCGGCATCGCGCCTTCTGCCAGCGCCAGCAGCTCATCTACCGGCTGCAGCTGCGCCAGTTCATGCTGATACGCCTGCTCCAGCGCGCTATCCTGATTCAGCCGTGCCATACGCTGTGCCAGCGCCAGCCGCAGGGCTGCAGAGAGGCCCTGGTCATCTTCCGGTGTCAGCACGGAGCGACGGCATGCCTCTGCGCCATCAACAAATTCCGGTCGCAGGCGCCGCGTCTGGTAGAGCGCCGCGTCAGGGGTCAGCCCGGCGGCGCGATCGATAGCGTCACTCATAACGCATTCTCCTGATTCAGTAAGGGGGTGGCGTCCACCCATTCATCTCCCTGTAATTCAGGGATGTCATACGCCTGCAGGCTGGCATAGTGCTGCTCCACGTCCTCGGCAAACAGCGAGGCGGCAATCGCCCGCACCAGTCGATCGGCACCGGCGCTTACCGCAGGGATATCACCGGAGACTTTGCCGTGCGTCAGCATGGCGGCATCATTGAAACAGTGAATGTGTGAAAGCACCGGGCAGGCACCAGGCGTACGCTCGCGAAATTCAAATCCGGGTCCGAGGTCGGGCGCTTCCAGCATGTTCTGGCGGGCCGGCCCCATGGCAGGCTGATAACGACCATCTGCCCAGCGACGGATATGCGGGGCGATGGCAGCAAATTCGGATCTGCCGCTGAAGTCATTGCTGAAGCCGGTGGCAGCGATCAGGTAGTCATAGCGCAGCGGCCCCTGGGTTGTCTCAATCACCAGCTCATCGCCTTCAGGCCTGACGGCATTAATGGCGCAGTTCAGCAGAAAACGGGCATTGGTGTGGCGTGAAACGCGCAGGGTGGAGGCGCGCGGCGGCGGCGTCTGGGTGGTGGCGGTATACTCTACAAACGCCCATTTCCACGCATCCGGCAGCTGATACATACCGTGTACCACGCCCTGACTGCCGATGCCGGTCATCTTATTGATGCGCGGCATCGCCTGACGACGAATCAGCAGATCCACCCTGGCAGCGCCCTGCTCCAGCGCGGTTGCGGCATTATCCATCGAAGAGGCACCGGCTCCGATCACCGCAACCCGCTTACCCTGCAGCGCACTGAAGTCGATGTTGTCGGCGGAGTGTGCCCAGAAGCGGCGATCGACACCCTGTAAAAAGGATGGCACGGCAACGCCGCCCAGGCCGGAGCGGCCGGTTGCCAGCACCAGCCGGCGGGTATAAACGCGTGCCGGCGTGGCGCCTTCCAGCGTCAGCGCAATCAGCGACCCGGCAGGTTCAATGGCGGTAACGCGGACGCCGTTCTGTACCGGCAGATTGAGTACCTGCCGGTACCAGACCAGATAGTTCATCCACATCTCTTTCGGGATTTTGTCCAGCGCCTGCCATGCCGCTTTTCCCCACTGCGCGGTGTACCATGCGCGAAAGGTCAGCGAGGCCAGACCGAGTGCCGGGCCCTGCAGCGATTTAGGGGAACGCAGCGTCTCCATGCGGGCAAACGTGACCCACGGCCCCTCCTCCCCTGCTGGTGCAGTGTCGTAAGCGATGCTATTGGTGATGCCCGCCAGCTGCAGCCGGGCCGTCGCCGCCAGGCCGCACATTCCGGCACCGATCACAACGACATCGCGCACCGGCTGGTCATAAGCCGTGTGCACAGGCACCCAGGGTTTTGCGGGCAGTTCAAGGTATTCCAGGTCCTGCTGTAGCTGAGCTTCCAGCGCAGCCAGACCATCGGCAGCTGAAGTCATATAAGTATCCCCTGATGTCAGCGCAAAAAACGCTGTCAAACGCATACCCACAACCGCCGGATTTATTATCCTGATAACACATAGTTACCGGCTAATGATTGTTAATACGCATAGTAAAAGCTGAGGCTTTGCATACTCCTCCTGCGACCGGGCGGAGTCAATAATTGCGCTCAGCATTTAACCAATGGATTTCTTATATCTTATGCCGGAATAGTTATAAGCCCGTCACTGCGCCATTCAGCCGTGCTAAAGCTGATTGATAAGCCGCATGACGCGGGTGTGTTCGCTGGAGGCCAGCCGCTGAAAATCGGGTAACAGGGAGGCAGCAGCAGTAGCGAGCGCCTCTACCAGCGCCTGTGCGGCTGCAGTGATCTGACGTCCCTGTGGCGTGACCACGCCAAAATAGTAGGGAATATCCTCTTCCAGCGTACAAATAGTGACGCCTGCCAGCGGTATTCCCCAGCCGGATACCGGCTCCAGAATCGCCACGCCCAGCCCGGCACGAACGCAGCCAAGAATATTTGCTGATGAGTTTGTTTCAATGGTTTCCGGCAGCGGCGTATTCACGCGCTTTAGCGCTTTTTCATAACGCCCGCGCAGGCGCTGCGGATTCCAGGGTGCGATAAGTCGCCGGCCTGCCAGCTGGCTGAGCGACACCTGCGGCTGCGCCGCAAGTGGATCGCTATCCGGCAGCGCCACCACACAGCGCGCGTGGCCAATCCAGTGCAGTACCACCGCATCATGCTCCAGCGGCAGGCTGCAGAGGCCGATGTCCGCCTCGGCGGTGATCACCGCGTGCGCCGTTTGCGCAGCAGACTCACTGATAATCTGTACTTTGTTGTGCAGGCCAATCGCTGCCAGCGCCTGCGGCAGCAGTCCTGCCGCCAGCGCTGGCGTAGCCGCAATACTGAGCGGACGCTGCTGCTGCTGCGCTATCTCCTGCGCGCGCAGCCGGATCTGCTGCAAAGAGAGCAGTGCTTTCTGCACATACTGATGTAGCTGCAGCGCCTCTTCTGAAGGATGAATGCGCGGGCCATTACGGATAAACAGCGGATAACCCAGGGAGAGTTCCAGCTCCTGCAGCTGGCGTGAAACCACAGGCTGTGAGCGATTCAGCGCTTTGGCTGCTGCGGTAACACTGCCCGCTGCAATGACCGCCGCGAACGCTTCCAGCTGACGCAGATCAAGATCGTTGAGTAAGTTCATTACGTAGTGGTTCCTGCATGGTTTTTCACCAGGCTGAGCATAAGTGATACCGCCATCATAAGGGGCAGAGACCCGATAAGTCACTGCACAACCTGAAAGTCGCTATTTATGTAATGGCCGCTCCAGAATATATTATTGCCTCCGCTGGAATGATCTCAGTCAGAAAAAATCAACGGATAAAAAGTGACATGTTAAATTTCTGCAATATTCCCCACCGCTGCGCTTAATTTTCCTCATACGATATGCTCTCACCCGATAATATAAATCTGTACAGCACATGGTAAAATTGTACAAGTTAGCAGAAACACCGCTGACGGATTTAACTTAATAAAAATAAACAATAAATCTCAAAAAAAAGCGAAGCGCAATTGATTGTACAAATAATATTTCTTTGTACAGAAAAAGAATTGAACTCTTATAAATCAGGCCGGCAAAAAAACAAAAAAATATAAAAAAGCCAATTAAGATTATTCCTGGCCGGTGTACTTGTGAATCCAGGAAATAACGCTAACCTTAAGTTGCAAACTAAATACTTTAATATGCCTTACCCTCTGAGGAGTAAATGATGAGCAATCCACGTGGTGGTGCCGGCAATTTTGCCATGAATCCTGAACGCGCCCGCGAGGCGGGGAAAAAAGGCGGCCAGGTCAGCGGCGGTAACTTTCGCAATAACCCTGAGCGCGCAATTGAAGCGGGCCGCAAGGGGGGTAAGAAAAGTCGTCGTACCACAGATAAAGACGCTGCACAGAGTGCACAGGCTTAACATTAACGGGAGAATCTAATGACTTACGAAGAACACTTTATTGACTGGGTCAGAGATGCACACGCTATGGAGAAGCAGGCTGAGAGCATGCTGGAAAAAATGGCAGCCCGGCTCGAGCACTATCCCGATCTCAAAGCGCGTATTGAGCAGCATATCGATGAAACACGTGAGCAGCAGCAGCTGGTGCAGAGCGTAATCGACCGTTATGATACGTCCCGTTCAGTGATCAAAGATGCCGCAGGAAAATTGTCGGCGTTTGGCCAGGCAGTCGGTGGCATGATGACTGAAGATGAGGTGGTTAAAGGCGCTATCAGCGGCAACGTATTTGAGAACTTTGAGATCGCGAATTATACCGCGCTGATCGCGGCGGCGGAACAGCTTAACGACAGTGAAAGCGTGTCAATTTTTACCCGCATTCGCGAGCAGGAACAGGCGATGGCCGACTGGACTGCCAACCACTTAGGCGACGTTACAAAACAGTTTCTTATCCGCTCCAGTACACCGGGCGTAGAAGCAAAGAAATAGCGTTAGCTGCGCTTGGATTTTCTTCCCCAGACTTTGACATTGCATATTATCTACCGGCCAGCTGGCCAGCCAGCACAGTAAGGTTGCTTCTGTGCTGGCTTTTTTTATGCCTCATTGGCCAGTGCTAATCGTCTTCCCTGCCACCAGATCAGCAGCGCTGTCAGCGCAATCACGCTCAGCGTGCTAAACGCCACGCTATAGGAGTAGTGCCTGACAATCATGCCGGTCAGCGCCGGACTCAATGCGGCACCTGCGCCCTGCATCAGCATCACCGCACTCTGCCCGGCATTAACGTGTCCGCTGCCGCGCAGCAGCTGCACAATGTAGCCTGGCACCGCAACGCCCAGCGTACCGGCTGCAATGCCGTCCAGTATCTGAACCGGGATCATCAGCCAGGGATCGGTAAAACTGGCGGCGAGCATCGCGCGTACCGGCAGCAGCAGCAGTGCCAGCATAATGAGACGCTGATACCCCAGCGTCTCAGCGCGCGCGGCCGTCCACAGCGCCACCGGGATCATCACCGCCTGCGAGATAATCACGGTCGCCGCAGCGTAGACACCGGGGTTCATGCCACCCGGTGAGGCGGCCACGCGCATACTGAGCATCGGCAGCAGGGCGGCATTCGCCAGGTGAAACAGCAGCAGCGTGATGCCTGTGGTCATCAGCGGCGCGTTGCGCGTCAGGTCGGAGAGGCGCGGAACTGCGCTGCCTGCAGATGCATCCAGACCGCGCGCCGCCTGATGATCAATATCGTTTCCGCGGATAGCCAGGATAGCCAGTGAGGTCAGCAGCGCCATCGCTGTCATCAGAATAAATACCGAACCGGTACCCCAGTACCAGGTCGCTGCACCGGCAATCAGCGCAGCGCTCATGTTTCCGGCGTGATTAAACGCTTCGTTTCGCCCCATCTGCCGGTTAAAGCCGCGCTGCCCGGCCAGACCCAGCGTGATCCCTGCCAGCACCGGTGCAATAAACGCGGCAGAAACCCCGCTGATAATCTGCGTAGTGGCCACCACCCAGGTTTGCTGTGAGTACCAGAGCCACAGCGTGGCAACGGTGATCAGCGCGCAGCCGCACAGCAGCAGCAGACGTTTGTAGCGCGTCGCATCCGTAATAATACCGGCCGGCAGCGTGGCGATAAGCCCGGCCAGGCCGCCCGCCGTCATCACCAGACCGACGTCGTTTGGCTGCCAGTCACGCTGCGTTAAAAAGATCCCCAGAAAAGGGCCCAGCCCGTCGCGCACGTCAGCGAGAAAAAAGCTCACCAGACAAAGCGCCTGCAGCGATCGTATCGGCATTGCTCGTGTTCCTGATTTTTTAGTGAGAGTCAGCCTGTTAAGTAATGGCAAAAATTCAGGAAAAGTCACGAAACGTAAAAGTAACCAAATGAAAGCAATATGCGCAGCCATCCGGGCTGCCTGTGTCTGCATGCAATTATGCAGCTGCAGGTAAGCGTAGGCTGACAGCGTCAGAGGGTTGAGCGAAGGATATATGCTGAAGCGCAGAGCGAAGTATGAGCGTGCTGAAAAGCAAAAACCCGGCCATAAGGCCGGGTTTTCTGAATTTTGGTGCCCGAACCCGGAATCGAACCAGGGACACGCGGATTTTCAATCCGCTGCTCTACCGACTGAGCTATTCGGGCAACGGGGCGCATTAAACCCTACGCCGGCCGCAGCGTCAAACGCTTTTCAGCAAATACGCGCTGACTGATGACTTTTAGAGCAGCCGCGGTGCGTGCTGCTTAAATTTTGACACACTCTGCTGCGCTGCTGCGATGGATTTTTGCGGCCGGGTGCCGATAACCGTGCTGACATCCAATAAACATAAAAAGGTCCGCCATGTTCAGCACTATTGCATCAGGTATTATGTCACGCCTTGCGTGGCAAAAGCGCAGCCGCGCAACGCTCAGTTCATTGCAGGATGTGATTGCCATGATTGAGTTTACGCCGGATGGCAAAATCATTACCGCCAACGATCTGTTTCTGGAGCGTATGGGCTATACCCTGCCGGAGATTGCCGGTCAGCATCACGCACTGTTCTGTACACCTGACATGGTGCATTCGCCCCAGTACCGCGATTTCTGGCAGCGGCTCAACCGCGGCGAGGGGTTCAGCGATAAATTTCTGCGCGTGGCTAAACACAGCCGTCCGGTCTGGCTGGAAGCCAATTATGTGCCGGTGCAGGACCGCAGCGGCCGGGTGATAAAAATCGTCAAGCTGGCGAGTGACATTACGGCACATATTCTGGATACGCAGGAGCAGCGGGCCATGACGGCGGCTATCGATCGCTCAATGGCAGTCATCGCCTTTAATCTGCAGGGCGAAGTGCTGATGGCAAATGATAATTTTCTTAAAACCATGGGCTACCGGGAGCAGGAGATCCTTGGCCGGCACCACAGTCAGTTCTGTCCCCCGGAAATGCAGCAAAGTAACACCTATCGTCGCTTCTGGCAGAAGCTTAATCAGGGCGAATACATTTCCGGACAGTTTCAGCGCGTGGATAAACAGGGCCGCACCGTCTGGCTGCGCGCTACTTACAATCCGGTTTTTAATGAAACGGGCACGCTCTATAAAATCGTCAAATTCGCCACCGATGTGACCTCGCAGGTGGAGAAGAGTCAGCAGGAGCGCGACGCCGCACAGCAGGCGTACCAGACGGCACTGCAGACCAGCGAAAGCACCCGGCTGGGCGCTACGGTACTGGAGAACAGCGTGCAGACCATCAATGCGCTGGCAGGTGAACTGCATGATATCTCCGGGGATATTAATAACCTCAGCGACTCCTCCGATCGCATTGGCGCAATTGTGGAGAGTATTCGCCGTATTGCCGAACAGACCAACCTGCTGGCGCTGAACGCGGCGGTTGAGGCGGCGCGTGCCGGACAGCATGGACGCAGCTTTGCCGTGGTGGCGAATGAGGTCCGTGCGCTGGCGGAAAATATCAATCGCGCCACCACCGAAATCGAAAACCGGGTACGTGACAACCATCTGCTGGCGGAGAAAGCGCTGCAGGGCATCGCATCTAATCTGAAGCGTGCCGATCAGGGCGTGCAGCTTGCTCAGGAGGCGGGCGACATGATGGCAGAGATCCGCGACAGCTCTGGTGAGGTGGTCCGCGCGATCGGCCACGTCACCGCGACGCTGAAAGAGGAGTAGCCGCTACTGGCCTGCTGTCTGCAGCGGCGTGGCTGACACCGGCGGCAGGAAGATATGATCGAGAATATTGCGCATTACCGGCGCGGCGGTCACGTTCTCATTGCCGCCGTTTTCCAGAATCAGCGCAATCGCCACTTTAGGATCGCTGAACGGCGCAAAGGCGGTATAAAAAATATGATCGCGCAGCCGGATCGGGATCGTTTTCGCATTATAGGTCTGGTTCTGCTTCAGGCTGAACACCTGTGACGTCCCGGACTTGGCCGCAATGCCGTATGGCGCGGTATGGAAATATTTATAACCGGTGCCGTTAGGGGCGTTAGCCATACCAAACATCGCCCGACGCACCAGCCCCCAGTAGGGTGAGGTCGCCTCACCAATCTGCGGCTGCGGCCTGACGGGCTGATAACGCTGCTGCCAGCGGCCACGCTGCGCTTTTGCCAGCAGATGCGGCGCGATCACTTTGCCGTTATTGATCAGCGCCACCATCGCCTTGACCATCTGAATCGGGGTGGCGATCCAGTAGCCCTGCCCGATCCCGACCGACACCGTATCGCCCTGATACCACGCTCGTTTATGCACCTTCTGTTTCCAGGCGCGGTCGGGCAGCAAACCGGCGTACTCTTCGTTGAGATCGATACCGGTTGACTTGCCATAGCCAAACTGGCTCAGCATGGTGTGAATGCGGTCGATACCCATCATAAAGGCCACCTGATAGAAAAAGGTGTCTGCCGACTCCTCAATCGCTTTGGTCACGTCCAGCATACCGTGGCCCGATTTTTTCCAGTCGCGCCAGGTACGGTGCGTGCCGGGCAGGGTCCAGGTGGGCGCACCAAAAAAGGTGGTCGCGGGCGTAATGGTGTGGGTCATCAGCGCAGAGATCGCCATATAAGGCTTTACCGTGGAAGCGGGCGGATAGAGACCCTGGGTAACGCGGTTGATAAGCGGCAAATCTTTATTCTGCAGCAGCGCTTTGTAGGCTTTATAGCTGATACCTTTTACAAACGGGTTGGGATCGTAGCTGGGACTGGAGACCATCGCCAGCACGCTGCCGTCGTGCGGATCTTCAATCAGTACCGCCGCGCGCTGGCCAGCCAGCTGCTGCTCAACATACTGCTGCAGATGCAGATCGAGGGTCAGGTAAATATTTTTACCTGCCACCGGCGGGACCTCTTTCAGCACGCGCACGATGCGGCCATGGTTATCGACTTCAACTTCCTGGTAGCCGGTTTTGCCGTGCAGCAAAGATTCATAGTAGCCTTCAATACCCTGCTTGCCGATGTTATGGTCAGCGGCGTAGTTCTCGCCCGTGCCCGCCTCATTCAGCCGCCTGTAGTCACCGTCGTTGATTTTGGAGACGTAGCCCACCACGTGCGCCAGGTCGGCGCCATAGGGGTATTCACGATCCTGATAAGTGGCCACGCTGACGCCGGTAAAGCGAAACTGGTTCACGGCAAAGCGCGCCACCTGACGATCGGTAAGCTCTGCTTTCAGCTCGACCGGCTTATAGCGGCTGCTGTGCTGCAGCGCATGCCGGAAGGCATCAATGTCATCGGGTGTCAGATCAAGCAGCGGCGTCAGGGCGCGCAGCGTTGCCGCCATATCGCTGACTTTATAGGGCGTGACCAGTACGTCATACCAGGTGACATTGCGTACCAGCGGGATGCCGTTGCGATCGTAAATCAGCCCGCGCGTGGGGGCGACAGGGATCATTTTGATGTCGTTTTCGTTGGATCGCGTCTGATAGTAGCGGTGCTGACGGACCTGCAGACGATAGAGATTGATGCCCAGAACGATAAAGCAGGTGACCACCAGCGCAAAGGCCACCAGCGCCCGCCGGGCAAACAGTTTTTCTTCAGCTTCGAAATTACGAAAATTCATCAGGATAGGATCTCTTTATTATCGCGCTAATGATAAACAGCGTGAGCGTCAGAGCCAGCCTGAAGATGCACAAGCCTGGGTAAAAGTGTGTCAGATGTTTACGGCGGGAGGACCGGGCGCGCCTTTATGCGCACCCGGACACAGGCGAATTTAGTCGCCCAGCAGCACCGATTCCAGTGCAATTTTGATCATGTCGTTGAAGGTGGTCTGACGCTCTGCCGCGCTGGTCTGTTCGTGCGTGCGGATATGGTCAGAGACGGTGCAGATGGTCAGCGCTTTCGCACCAAACTCTGCCGCCACGCCGTAGATCCCTGCGGCTTCCATCTCAACGCCGAGGATGCCGTACTTCTCCATGACATCAAACATCTGCGGATCGGGCGTGTAGAACAGATCCGCAGAGAAGATGTTGCCGACACGTGCGTCAACGCCCAGCGCTTTTGCTGCGTCAACGGCATTACGTACCATGTCAAAGTCAGCAATCGCTGCAAAATCGTGATCTTTAAAACGCATACGGTTTACTTTGGAGTCGGTGCAGGCACCCAGACCAATTACCACATCACGCAGTTTCACGTCAGCGCGGACCGCGCCGCAGGAGCCGACACGGATGATTTTCTTCACGCCGAAATCGGTAATCAGCTCTTTGGTATAGATTGAGCAGGATGGGATCCCCATACCGTGGCCCATTACCGAAATCTTACGGCCTTTATAGGTGCCGGTGAAACCAAGCATACCGCGTACATTGTTAACTTCCACAACATCGTCCAGGAAGGTCTCAGCGATGTGCTTTGCACGCAGCGGGTCGCCAGGCATCAGTACGACGTCCGCGAAATCACCCATTTCTGCATTAATATGTGGCGTTGCCATGGTTCTTATTCCTTTTCAAAAAATTGTGCGCTGTTTTACAGCATGCTTTTGCCATAGTCCATGCTGGAGAGGCCAAAGTACGCGGCAATGGTCTGGCCGATATCAGCAAAGGTGTCGCGATAGCCCAGCGACCCCGGCTTAACGCCCGGACCGTAAATCAGGATGGGGATATGCTCACGCGTATGCTCGGTGCCTTCCCAGCTGGGATCGCAGCCGTGGTCAGCGGTCAGAATCAGGATGTCGCCCTCCTGCACCAGCGCCATCAGCTCTGGCAGACGGCGGTCAAACAGTTCCAGCCCGCCGGCATAGCCTGCGATATCGCGGCGATGACCCCAGGTTGAGTCGAAATCAACAAAGTTGGTAAAGACGATAGAGGTGTCAGGCGCCTTTTTCATCTGCTCAATCGTGGCGTCAAACAGCGCGTCGAGCCCGGTGGCTTTCACTTTCTGCGTGATACCCTGATGGGCGTAGATATCGGCAATTTTGCCTACCGAGATCACTTCCCCGCCCTTCTCATCAACCAGCTTTTTCAGCATGGTCGGTGATGGCGGCTCAACGGCCAGATCGTGACGGTTGCCGGTGCGCTCAAAGCTGCCCGCTTTATCACCCACAAACGGACGGGCAATCACGCGACCAATGTTGTAGCCGCCTTCCGTCAGCTCTTCACGGGCAATTTCACACAGTTCATACAGCCGCTCAAGACCGAACGTCTCTTCGTGGCAGGCAATCTGGAACACTGAATCTGCTGAGGTATAGAAAATCGGTTTACCGGTTTTCATATGCTCTTCACCCAGCTGATCGAGGATCACTGTACCGGAAGAGTGGCAGTTACCGAGATAGCCCGGCAGACCGGCGCGCTCCACCAGCTTATCCAGCAGCGCCTGCGGAAAGCTGTTCTCTTTATCGCTAAAGTAGCCCCAGTCGAACAGGACCGGTACACCGGCAATTTCCCAGTGGCCGGAAGGGGTATCTTTCCCGGAAGAGAGTTCGCTGGCGTAAGCGTAAGCGCCGATGATTTCAGCCTCAGGATCCAGCCCTGGCGGAAAGCGGCCGGTCGAGAGTTCTGCCGCTTTGCCAAGACCGAGCGCGGTCATGTTTGGCAGATGTAACGGGCCTTCGCGCCCTTCATTTGCGCGACCTTCAAAACAGGCTTCAGCGATGTGACCCAGCGTATCCGATCCGGCATCACCAAATTTGTCAGCATCTTTACTGGAACCGATGCCGAAGGAGTCGAGAACCATAATAAAAGCACGTTTCATGCAAGTCTCCTGCGCGCCAGGCGCGATGACAAGTCAAAAAAAAGCGATCAGATCAGTATACCTGAATGGCTGCTGTCTGGCACGCAGTAACGCCACTATTCACTGATGCGGCGATACACCACGGGCGTGGTTTCAGGCGCCTGGTCGCTCAGTACGATGGCGGCTCTGACCGCCTGCGCGGCTTCCTGCCACTGCGCTTCCGATGCGGCATGGATCACCGCCAGCGGCCGCTGCGTATCCGCACGGCTGCCCAGTGCGATCATATTGCTCAGACCTACGCTGTAGTCGATTGCATCACTGGCCTGCCGCCGCCCGCCGCCCAGCGCCACCACCGCCATGCCCAGCGCCCGCGTATCCATGGCGCTGACTATCCCTGCTTTTTCTGCATAGAGCGGTCTGCTGAAAGCCGGTGCCGGCAGGTAGTGATCCATTCGCTCGACAAAATCGGTCGGGCCGTTCTGGGCCGCCACCATGCGTGCGAATACCTCAGCAGCTTTACCGTTATCCAGCACCTGCTGCAGTTTCTGCCGCGCCTCGGTGTCATTCGCTGCCAGCTGGCCGGAAATCAGCATTTCGGCGCAAAGCGCCATAGTGACCTCATACAGACGCGGATTACGCGCCTCGCCGGTCAGGAACTGCACGGCCTCGCGCACCTCCAGCGCGTTACCGGCGGTGGAGGCCAGAACCTGATTCATATCGGTAAGCAGCGCAGTGGTTTTGCATCCCGCGCCGTTCGCTACCCGCACAATCGCCTGCGCCAGCTGTTCCGACGCGGCAAAGGTAGGCATAAAGGCGCCCGAGCCTACTTTGACATCCATCACCAGCGCATCCAGCCCTTCTGCGAGTTTTTTCGCGAGGATCGAAGCGGTAATCAGCGGTATGGAGTCAACCGTGGCGGTAATATCGCGCGTGGCGTAAAAGCGTTTGTCCGCGGGTGCCAGTGAGCGGGTCTGGCCGATAATTGCCACCCCCACCTGTTTGATTATGTCGCGGAAACGATCGTCGCTGGGATAGATATCAAAGCCCGGAATGGCTTCAAGCTTATCCAGCGTGCCGCCGGTATGGCCGAGGCCGCGTCCGGAGATCATCGGCACATATCCACCGCAGGCGGCGACCATCGGGCCCAGCATCAGAGAGGTCACATCGCCTACACCACCGGTTGAGTGTTTATCCACTACCGGGCCGTTGAGCTGCAGTGACTGCCAGTTCAGAACCGATCCTGAGTCACGCATCGCCATGGTAAGCGCAACGCGTTCCTGCAGGTTCATATCATTAAAATAGATGGTCATCGCCAGCGCAGCGATTTGTCCTTCCGAAACGGTTTCGTCGCGCACGCCGTTGATGAAAAAGCGGATCTCCGCCTCGCTCAGCGGCTGTCCGTCACGTTTTTTACGAATGATTTCCTGTGGCAGGAACAAGATTGCCTCCCGTGATTGGTGGTAGGTACGCGGCGCATAAATGCGCCCCGGGTTAAATCTGCCGGCCAGGGGCGCATGAATGCGCCCCCTACGCGGGGCACGGGATCCAATATTTCCGTAGGGACGCCATTTATGGCGCCCGGGTCAAATCCCGCAATACCGTCCGGCCCGGGCGCTATCAGTAACCCGCTTTGCTGCCGCTGGTGGCGTGGCCCAGCGTGTTGAGCAGATTTGCCAGCAGGCTGGAGGCGCCAAAGCGGAAGTGACGGGCATCCGCCCAGCCTTCACCGAGGGTATCGTCGGCCAGCTTCAGGTAAAGAGCGGCATCTTCTGCAGTACGTACACCGCCGGCCGGTTTAAACCCAACCTGCTGCTGCACGCCTTTATCGCGAATAACCTGCAGCATGATAGCGGCAACGTCCGGCGTGGCATTCACCGGCACTTTACCGGTTGAGGTTTTAATAAAATCAGCCCCGGCATCAATCGCAATTTCTGATGCCGCACGGATCAGCGCCTCTTCTTTCAGCTCGCCGGTCTCAATAATAACTTTCAGCAGTACGCCCGCTGCCGCACACGCTTCTTTGCACGCTTTCACCAGCGTAAAGCCGGTATCGCGATCGCCTGCCATCAGGGCGCGATACGGAAACACCACATCCACTTCATCAGCACCGTAAGCAATCGCCGCGCGCGTTTCCGCCAGTGCGATCTCAACGTCTGCATTACCGTGCGGGAAGTTGGTCACGGTCGCAATACGCACCTCAGGCGTGCCCTGCTCGCGCAGCGTTTTACGCGCGATTGGAATAAAGCGTGGATAGATACAGATAGCCGCAGTATTGCCCGCAGGTGATTTTGCCTGATGACACAGCGCAATGACTTTTTCATCAGTGTCATCGTCATTCAGGGTAGTAAGATCCATCAGTTGCAGCGCACGCTGCGCAGCAGCATTAAGGTCGGTCATAACAGGCTCCGGAAGTCAGGCCAGCAGCAAGCTGCCGGGTAATGTGATTATTTTAACAATTGTGCAGAACTGCCATTGCGAATCAGATCACATAAAAAAGATATAACATTCACTTATTACATGAAAATGTCGTCATAAGTCGCTTTTTTAGGCTTAGGAAGAGCGAAACGACGCACAATGCAGATGTAATTATTATCACAAAATAGAGCGCTGAATGGTATCACCTGATAAACAACAGAGGGCTGTTCAGGACGAAAACGCAAAAATACGCAGGCTGTTCTGCCACAGCGCATCGGCAATCACATCAGCCGGTTCAGGACGCAGTGTGCACAAGACTTCAAACACATTACGCGCCCGCTCTGGCCGGTTAGGCTGCCCCTGAAAACCCTGCAGCGGCATATCGGGGGCGTCAGTCTCCAGCAGCAGTGACGCCAGCGGCAGGCTGGCAATGGTATGGCGGGTTTTACTGGCGCGCTCATAGGTAATGGTGCCTCCCACGCCAATGGCATAACCGAGCTGAATAAAGCGCTCTGCCTGCTGCTGGCTGCCGGCGAAGCCATGCACGACGCCACGCCGCGGCAGGTTGTGTCGCCGCAGCAGCATCGCCAGTTGATCGTGAGTACGACGCGAGTGCAGGATCACCGGCAGATCAAAGCGTTTTGCCAGCGTGAACTGCGCGTTCAGCAGTCGCGTCTGCTTTGCAAAATCGGGATCGCTCATATAGAGATCCAGCCCGATCTCACCGATCGCTATACAGTCTTTGTCTGCCTGTTGCAGATACTCAGCGAGCAGATCCAGATGATCGTCATGATGACGGACTATATTGATCGGATGCAGCCCCAGCGCCGCATAAAGCGCCGGATAATTTTTTGCCAGCTGCATCACGCGTGCGAAACGGCTTGCGTCTGTGGAGGGCACAATAATGCGCTCCACGCCGGCTGCGGCGGCCTGCGCAATGCTTGCAGCCGGATCGTCAGTAAACGGCGGGAAATCAAAGTGGCAGTGCGTGTCGATAAATTTCATGCCAGCGATCCTTCATCCCATGCAGCATCATTCCCTGCCAGCGGCGGCGTGTGTAACGGCCGCGCGTCCGGCGCGTTTGCAGCCGCGGCGGGCGGCGCGATCGGCAGCGATCGGCGTGCCGGCTCTGCATCACTCAACCACTGCCCCAGCGTAGCCAGGAAGTAGCGTCCGCTGCGCCGGCCAAGATGATAATCCTGATTCAGCGCGGCAATGCGGCTGCCGAGCGCCATGCTGGCCAGCGGGCGCGGCGGGCAAATTTCCACAATGCGCAGATTACCCGGCGGCTGTTCAATGAACTGCTGGATCTCGCGATAGCTCGCTTCATGATGATGCAGGATGTTGATCATCGGCTGCAGCGCACTGTCACCCAGCCAGCGCTCCATCCGCTGAAACCATTTCGGCGTGTAGAACATCTGTGAAGGCGTTGTCCGGATCACCACAACGGTATCCGCGCCGCGTCGCGCGGCTTCGCGCACCGGAATCGCATCGCTGATGCCGCCATCCAGATAGCTGACGCCATCCATCAGCACGCCGCTGCGATAAAAGCCCGGGATAGCGCTGGACGCTTTAATAATGTCATGCCAGGTCAGGTCGTCCGGGCTGAAATAATGCGCCTGGTAATCGTCACTGCGGCAGGCACACATATAAAATTCGCTGCCGCCAGCAAACAGTTTCTGCGCGCTGCTGAGTGCCAGCGGAAATTCACTGCGGGTAATATCGATGAGCCAGTCGAGATCGATCAGATGGCCACCACGCACAAAGCGCAGCGGATCAAAAAACTGTTTGCTGGTGGTATAACGGGTAATAACACGCCGTGCATAGCCCGGCTGGGCGCAGACAAAGGCAGAGAGGTTTTGTGCGCCGGCTGACGTGCCCAGCAGCAGATGAAAGGGATTGAAGCCTGCCCGCTGAAATTCGTCCAGTACGCCTGCGGTAAACACACCGCGCTGGCCGCCACCTTCGCATACGAGTGCAATTTTACGGGATTTAAAAGGCTGAAGCGCCAGCGGTTCGAATGAACCCAGTGACACCGGAATGCGTATACCCAATGGTGTGCCCTCAGTCGTTGCTGCTCTGAGGGAGGCCAGAGCGGCATCCCGGAGAACCAGTCATTGTCATTCCCTGACCCACTGCACGGGCAGTTGCGATGGCAGACCCTGCCATCAATGACTGGCCTCCGCTTTACATCACTAGCGGGTTACTGCAATTGATGTGTCTGGTCAGAGTTTTTTGCGCCCGGTAAACAGGCTAACCAGGAACAGAATAATACCGACAATAAAGACAATTTTAGCTGCCCATGCTGCCGTGCCTGCCAGACCGCCGAATCCTAAAGCTGCCGCGATCAGTGCAATGACCAGAAAGATAATACCCCAACGAAACATAAGCCTCTCCTTTACCATAGTAGAAATCGAACTGCTTATTCTTCACTTCACTGTTGTAATACGGAACAGCATCGGAATGATGCCGTTCCGTCTGCGTTAAGATTTCACCTTGAGGTCATTCTTCACGCTTTTCACGCCTTCAATGGCTTTTGCGATCTTCTCAGCACGCTCAGACTGTGCCTGATTCGCCACTTCTCCTGACAGCTGAACCACGCCATCGGTGGTTTCCACCTTCACATTGCGCGATGGAACGATGTCGTCTGCTAACAGCTTAGCTTTAATTTCGCTGGTTGTGGCGGCATCACCGGCATAACCTTTCAGCGAGCCTTCTTTATTGTCTCTGACGTGTAGTTTGTCACTGACGGATTTCACTCCTTCAACTTTCTGCACCAGGGCGACAGCCTTTTCAGCCTGATCCTGCGAGGCAACAAAACCGCTTAATGTCACCACACCCTGCTGCGTTTTGACGGAGATATCCGTGCTTTTAATTGCGTCATCATCAACCAGTGCCGCTTTGGCTTTAGCTGTAATGCCGCTGTCATCCATAAAACCATCGACTTTTTTCATAGAACTATCGATTTTGGAACCCGTCGAGCTGGTATCAGCAGCGAATGCCGCACCGCTTAACAGCGCCGTACCGGCCAGTGCAGCAATCAGGGTCTTGGCAATCTTAGTCTTATTCATCGATATGATCCTTCTATCAGTTAATTCACCCGCAAGCGCGAATGCACAACAGCTAACGGCGCCGTTGCTTAGATGGACGTAACCAGACTCGCAGGCCTGTTTTTTCGTCCGACAGAACAATCATAGTAGGGATTACAGCTTTTGCTGGCTTTTGTGGTTGATATCTCGCCAGAAAGTCAGGATTGCAGCGTAATTAAGAGGAGTCTGTAACCAAAAAAACAGGACCAGTAATGACTGGTCCTGATAATAAGAGGGGAATCAGTGTTCGCGGGTTTTACGGAATATCACATCAGGATAGCGTTCCTGTGTAATATTCAGGTTAACCATCGTGGGCGCAATATAGGTGAGGTTATCTCCCCCATCCAGCGCCAGGTTAACTTCATTTTTACGCTGGAAGTCATCAAACTTCTTCGCGTCGCTGCACTCGACCCAGCGGGCGGTGGAAACGTTGATCGCTTCATAGATAGCTTCAACGTTATATTCGCTCTTGAGGCGGGCTACCACCACGTCAAACTGCAGCACGCCGACGGCACCTACAATCAGATCGTTGTTATGGACCGGGCGGAACACCTGCACCGCGCCCTCTTCAGAGAGCTGAACCAGGCCTTTCAGCAGCTGCTTCTGCTTGAGCGGATCGCGCAGGCGGATGCGGCGGAACAGCTCTGGCGCAAAGTTCGGAATGCCGGTGAACTTCATCGTCTCACCCTGAGTAAAGGTGTCACCGATCTGAATAGTACCGTGGTTATGCAGACCAATGATATCGCCGGGGAACGCCTCTTCAACATGCGAGCGATCGCCGGCCATAAAGGTCAGCGCATCGGAAATCACCACATCTTTCCCGGTACGCACCTGCCGCAGTTTCATGCCCTTTTCATAACGGCCCGATACTACACGCATGAACGCCACGCGGTCGCGGTGTTTGGGATCCATATTCGCCTGAATTTTGAAGACAAAACCACTGAACTTCTCTTCGCGGGCTTCCACGATGCGGGAGTCCGTTTTGCGCGGCATCGGCGCAGGCGCCCAGGAGACCAGGCCATCCAGCATGTGATCGACCCCAAAGTTACCCAGCGCAGTCCCGAAGAACACCGGCGTCAGTTCGCCGTTCAGAAACAGCGACTGCTCAAATTCGTGTGAGGCGCCCTGCACCAGCTCCAGCTCATCACGCAGCTGCTGTGCCAGCTCTTCGCCTACCGCCGCATCGAGATCGGGATTAGCCAGTCCTTTTACAATGCGCACGTCCTGAATGGTATGGCCTTTACCGCTCTGATAGAGATAGGTTTCATCTTTATAAAGGTGGTAAACCCCTTTAAACAGCTTGCCGCAGCCGATTGGCCAGGTGATGGGCGCGCAGGCGATCTTCAGCTCGCTTTCGACCTCATCCAGCAGCTCCATCGGATCGCGGATGTCGCGGTCCAGCTTGTTCATAAAGGTGATGATAGGCGTATCGCGCAGGCGGGTCACTTCCATCAGCTTACGGGTACGATCCTCGACCCCTTTCGCCGCATCGATAACCATCAGACAGCAGTCAACCGCCGTCAGCGTGCGATAGGTATCTTCCGAGAAGTCTTCATGTCCCGGCGTATCCAGCAGGTTGACCAGGCTTTCACGATAGGGAAACTGCATGACCGAGGTGGTGATTGAAATACCACGCTGCTTCTCCATTTCCATCCAGTCTGATTTAGCATGCTGGCTGGAGCCGCGACCTTTAACGGTACCGGCGGTCTGGATAGCCTGTCCGAACAGCAGGACTTTTTCGGTGATTGTGGTTTTACCGGCGTCCGGATGCGAGATGATCGCAAAGGTACGGCGGCGCGCCACTTCTTCTAAAAAGGGAGCATTAGACATGAGTGCGTTCTTCTTCAGGGCGGCGCGTCTGTAACGCGCGGCAGATAAATCGTTCCGGAACCTGTCCGGTGGGTAACAGTGCCAGTGGCAACGCCGCGGCGTCACTGCACAGCAGCCTGTTCGCGGCTGCGCTGGCGGTGCTCCGGTTATCCGGTCAGCGTTGAGGCGGCATAGCATACAATATTTCAGCAGGCGGGGAAATCACGACTGTACCGGGCAGCCCCGGCTGTGCCCGGAGGTTCCGGGGCGAATGGCAATCAGTTCACAATGCGAATCCGTCGCATTCAGCATGTTGAATAATTCCATTTATATTCAATGGCATAAATTAAAATTTAGTGCAAAAAACCCTTCACAAAAAAGCTGACATTGCTGCATAATTCACCGTAATTTTTCTGACTGCTTAATAAGGACGCAGCGATGCTAACTGCTGAAATGACCTCTCGCCTGAACGACCAGCTCAATCTGGAATTCTTTTCTGCCAACCTCTATCTGCAGATGAGTGCCTGGTGCAGCGATAAAGGATTCGAAGGGGCCGCCTCTTTCCTGAAAATGCATTCGCGTGAAGAGATGGAGCATATGCAGCGCCTGTTCGATTACGTCAGCGACGCGGGTTCAATGCCGGTGCTGGGAAGCATAGCGGCACCGGCCATCAGCTGGAATTCACTGAGCGATGTGCTGAGCGAAGCGCTGAAGCATGAGCAGCTGATCACAAAGAAAATCAACGAACTGGTGCACACCGCGCTGACATCGCAGGACTACTCCACGTTTAATTTCCTGCAGTGGTATGTTGCTGAGCAGCATGAAGAAGAGAAATTGTTTAAAACCGTACTGGATAAGCTGGCGCTGGTGGGTAATAAAGGTGAAGGTCTGTTCCTGGTGGACAAAGATCTGGGCCGCATGAACGTCGAAGGTCACGGTCAGTCATAAAAAAGATGACATACAGCAAGCAGCAGCGCCCGGTTTTGCCGGGCGTTTTTTTATGGGCTTATTCCAGCGCTTTCAGCCGCAGCTCTGAAGGCTGCGGGCGGCCAAACAGATAGCCCTGAAACAGCGTACAGCCCTCTTCTTGTAGCTTTACAAACTGCTCATTGTTTTCCACGCCTTCTGCGGTGATCTGAATATCCAGACTGCGACTCATGCCGGTTATTGCCCGGATAATCGCCAGCGCTTCGCGGCTGTCGGCCATGTCGTTGATAAAGGACTTATCGATTTTGATCTTATCGAACGGGAAAGAGCGCAGATAGCTCAGCGAAGAGTAACCGGTGCCAAAATCATCCAGCGCAATCTGTACGCCCAGCGCTTTAAGATTCTGCAGCGTACGGATATTGCCCAGCGTATCATCCAGCAGGACCGACTCCGTGATCTCCATTTCCAGACGATGCGGTGCCAGCCCGGACTCCTGCAGCGCGCCTTCGACTACCGATACCAGCGAGCTGTTTTTAAACTGCAGCGGTGAGAGGTTTACCGAAACGGACTGTTCAGTGTTCCAGCTCTGCGCCTCACGACACGCCTCATACAGCGCATAGGCACCCAGCATATGAATAAGCCCGGTCTCTTCAGCTATCGGGATAAAATCGACCGGCATAATCAATCCTTTTACCGGATGATGCCAGCGCATCAGCGCTTCATAACCGATAATGCCGTTCTGACTGGTAATAGGCTGATAGTAGAGCCGGAGCTGCCGCCCGGTAATGGCGTCGCGCAGATCGTTTTCAATGATACGCCGGCTGCGTGCCTGATCGTCCATCTCTGCCGTAAAGTGTTCATAGCGGTTACGGCCGTTGCGCTTCGCTTCATAGAGCGCCATATCGGCGCAGCGCAGCATATGTTCCGGTGTGTTGATGGCCTGGGTCGTCAGCGCGATGCCCACGCTCAGGCCCACGGCAAGGTTATGCCCTTCGACATTCATTGGCGGCTGGATCGCCTCGATCAGACGCCGGGCCACTATGGCCGCTTCGCCGGCGTTATGGATATCGGGCAGCACAATAGCAAATTCATCGCCGCCGATGCGTGCCAGCGTATCACGCTCACGCAGTACGCTGCGCAGCCGCTTAGCCACCACGCGCAGCAGATCGTCACCAATCTGGTGACCCAGCGCATCATTCACATTTTTAAAATTGTCGAGGTCGAGACAAAGCGTGGCGCTGATCTGGTTCTGTGCCGTACCGTTACGCAGCGCTTCGCTGAGTTTTTGCCGGAACAGAATCCGGTTAGGCAGGCTGGTCAGGTTGTCATGATGCGCCATGTGATGAATACGTGCATCCGCTTCACGCTGGTCGGTCACATCTTCAACAATCAGCATGACATAATTTTGCCGCATATCTTTGCCGGTGATGGTGGTGGCGCGGGTATGCAGTACCCGCTCACCGCTGGCGGTCAGCAGCAGCTGCTCGCGGGCGTGAATGCCTTCACTGCGCAGCGCAATATCTGCCAGACTATTAAAGTAGTCGCTCAGTTCGGCAGACATGCACTCATGCGGACGCTTATGCATGAGCAGCGAACGGCTCAGCCCAAACAGCTGCTCGGCCTTAGCGTTAACCATCAGAATTTCGCGGCTGATGGCATCCTCCACGATCACGCAGGAGGGAATGTTGCTGATGATGGTGTCGAGAAAGGTCGACAGCTCGGACATTTTGATACTCTGCGCCTGCGCCAGATCGCGCGCGCGCAGAAGTTGCTGCTCATTTTCACGTCGCTCAGTGACATCGCGCGTGATTTTGGCAAACCCGATCAGGTGTCCATTCTCATCATGAATTGCGTCAATAACCACATGCGCCCAGAAGGCCGATCCATCCTTTCGGTAGCGCCATCCCTCGTCCTCGAATCGCCCGGTTTTTAACGCAATGCCCAGGTTTGCATCCGGCAGATGGAGCTGGCGATCGTGCGCGCTGTAAAAGAGTGAAAAGTGCTGTCCCACAATCTCATCTGCGCGGTATCCTTTAGCGCGCTGCGCCCCGGCGTTCCAGTTAACAACCCGCCCTTTCAGGTCCAGCATGTAGATAGCGTAATCGGTGACGCCTTCCACCAGCAGCCGAAACGTTTTTTCATGTTCGCGCTGCTGGCGCAGCAGCGCCTGCTGTTCAGTGCAGTCGCGCGTAATTTTCGCATAGCCAATCAGTTTGCCGGCATCGTCACGAATTGCGTCGATGATAACGTGCGCCCAGAACGCGGAACCATCTTTGCGGTAGCGCCACCCCTCGTCCTCAAAACGTCCGGTTTTAAACGCGGTCGCCAGATTCTTTTCCGGAATATGCTTCAGACGATCCTGCGCGCTGTAAAAACGGGAAAAGTGTTGTCCGACAATCTCCTCCGCCACGTAACCTTTTGTCCGCTGAGCGCCGGCATTCCAGTTTTCAACGTTACCCTCCAGGTCCAGCATATAAATCGCATAATCGGTCACGCCCTCTACCAGCAAACGAAAGCGCTGCTCCTGTTCACGCTGCCTGCGCTGCTGCGTCTGCTGCTGCGTACAGTCGCGGGTAATTTTGGCAAAGCCCAGTAACTCACCCTGCTCATCCCGGATGGCGTCGATCACGACGTGTGCCCAGAACGCGCTGCCATCTTTGCGATAGCGCCAGCCTTCGGTTTCAAATTTACCCACGGTGGCGGCAACAGAGAGACCGCGCTGCGGCGCGCCGTTTTTACGATCCTCTTCGCTATAAAACAGCGCAAAATTTTTACCCACGATCTCTTCTGGCGTATACCCTTTGGCGCGCTGGGCACCGGGATTCCAGTTAGTAACGGTACCGTCAGGTTTGAGCATGTAAATGGCGTAATCTACGACGCTCTGTACCAGCAACCGATACATGACGTCAGAGTTATTGTTCATATTTTGTGCCTGTTCTGGCCTGATACAGCATCGGCTTTTCAGAAGATTCTTAATTATTTCAGACTTAAACGCAAAAGTGCAGCGCTGACAAGCGCTAATCGATTTCAGACGAAATCTGGTAGTGGTGTTATCGGCAGTGGCGAGAAAACGTTCAGAGAAATGCATTATTCACTGTGGCTACCTGCTATTTATGGCAGGTCAGCCGTACAGGGGTGTGCAGAAAAACAGCATGCCGGAAAAGCCGGCATGGAGAGAGAGGAAATACGCTGTCGCTGGTCTAGCGGGCTGCCAGCTGCTGCATTACCGGCAGCCACAAATCGGTCATCATCCCGTTGCCGCCGGTAAGCGGGTCGCGCGGGGGCATTGGCACGCGCTGAATTTGCTCTCTGGCCGCACGCAGCCGCGAGGGCTCATCGCGTATCGTCTCAGGCGTCATTCCTTCCGGATAGGCTCCCACCATGAAAAAGTCTTCTGATGCGTAAACCTGTTTATGTCCGACGCCAGCCGGGATCAGTACCGCATCGCCTTCACGCAGCACCACCATACGGCCGCTGTCGCCGCCCAGCAGAATCTCTGCCCAGCCCGCCCCGACACCCAGCACTTCATGGGTGTTCGGGTGATAGTGCGTATAAGGAAATACCGGTGCACGCCATGCGGCAGGCCAGCCGCTGGCGGTGAAAGTCGTTTCAAACCAGCGTGCGCTATCCTCAGTTTCATCCGGCACCACGCGCGGCCAGATAATCAGCGGCAGCGGGCTGTTCGGCACGCCGCCGCTGGCGTGAGACAGACGAAGATACTGCGGGTTAAAAGAGGCGCCTGCTGAAAAAGTGCCGGCAGCAAACGACATCGATAACAGCAGGCTGGAAGAACAGGACGCCATGAACGTGCTCCGACAAATAATGTTAATTAATTGTGGCAAGTTCAGGCGGCAATGCAATGTGGCAATATCTGAAAAAGTCTCTGTTAATTAAGCGCTTAGTAACTTAAGCCAAATTTTTCGTTCCGGTTTTACCGGTTTGTGATGGCGATCCCGATCCGGAAAGAGCGTTGCGGATGTGCATTCAGGCCGTTTTATCCAGCTCACACCGCACGCTCACAAAATCGGGTAGCTCATTCACACGTTCAGGTGGCAGCGGCCTGCCGAGCAGGTAGCCCTGCAGCGTGTCGCAGCCGAGGCTGGTCAGAAAAGCCTGCTGATCGGGCGTCTCCACCCCTTCAGCCACCACTTTGAGATCCAGCGACTGCGCCAGCGCGACAATAGCGGCCACAATAGTGGCATCCTCAGAATGTGCCTGCAGCTCGTTCACGAATGCGCGATCGATCTTCAGTTCACTGGCGGGCAGCCGCTTCAGATAGAGCAGGCTGGAGTAGCCGGTCCCGAAGTCGTCAATCGACGCCTTTACGCCCATGCTGGTAAGTTCAGTCAGGATACGCACGCTCTCTTCCGGATCGCGCATCGCCGTGGTCTCAGTCACCTCCAGCGTCAGCTGCTCTGGCGGGATCTGATGCGTTTTCAGCGCCTGCGTTACGGTGGTAATCAGGCTGCACTGTTCAAACTGCAGCGCAGAAAGGTTAACCGCAACTGACCAGTTGATATGCCCCTCCTGATGCCAGCAGTGCAGCTGGCGACACGCTTCGTTGATCACCCAGTTGCCTATATTGATGATCAACCCGGTTTTTTCCGCCCCCGGCAGGAACATATCAGGCGTGAGCAGTCCACGCTGCGGGTGCTGCCAGCGCAGCAGCGCTTCAAACCCGAGAATCGGCCCGCCGGGCGCGCAATATTTCGGCTGGTAAAACAGCCGCAGTTCATTATTCTCCAGCGCATGCCAGAGATCGTTGTTAAGCTGCAGCTGCGACTGCGCCAGAATATTCATTGAGGGCTGGAAGAAGGTGTACCCGTTGCGACCATTGTGTTTGGTGTGGTACATCGCCGCATCGGCGTTAAACATCAGCTCACGCTCATCTCTGCCGTCGCCGGGATAAACAGCAATCCCGAGACTTAAAGAGACCATTAATTCATAACGGGATATGGCGAATGGCCGATCGACGGCCTTAACCAGCATATCTGCCACCGAGGCGGCGTCGTTAGGATCGTCAATCTCCAGCAGCAGCACAAACTCATCTCCGCCCATTCGCGCCAGCGTATAGTGCCCCTGCATCTGACCCATCATGCGTTCCGTCACGCTGACCAGCAGCTTGTCACCGGTATGATGCCCAAAAGCATCGTTAATGGCTTTAAAACCATCAAGATCCATAAACATCAGTGCAAACTGCGACTTCTCACGATTGGCTTTACTGATAGCCTGATCGAGCCGATCCTCCAGCAAAATGCGATTGGGCAGCCGGGTCAGATTGTCATGCAGCGCCAGCTGAGCCAGTTCACGGTTCGCCTCTGCCAGCGAACGCGCCAGGATCGACGTGCGCGCCTGCATACGCGCATCCAGCATAGACACCAGCAGCGTAATGCCGAGTATCGCCAGCGTCACGACGGTAACAATCATCGCCAGCCAGTCGCTGTTTACCCCGTGGTGTGTGACGTGGCTGCTCGCCGGAAAACCGGCCGCGGCCATACCGGTGTAGTGCATGCCGGCAATGGCACACCCCATGACAATAGAGGCGCCAAAACGCAACAGCGTTACCCGGCCATAGCTGTGGCGCAGGTGAAAGGCCAGCCAGAGCGCGGCCCCTGACGCGAGCAGCGCAATCAGCACAGAAATTGCGATCCAGCCCCGGTTCCAGATAATACCCGGCATAAACATCAGCGCTGCCATGCCGGTATAGTGCATGGCTACCACACCCGACCCCAGGACCAGCGCTCCGCCTGCCAGCCGCTGCCACGGCAGCTCTCCCACGCAAACCAGCCGCAGGGCAAAAATTGAAGCCAGAATAGCGACCAGCATCGATGCTGCAGTGAGTACGGGATCGTAGCTCATCTCCATATCGAGGTTCATGGAGAGCATGCCGATAAAGTGCATCGCCCAAATGCCTACGCCCATGGCAAAACCGCCGCCCAGCAGCCAGATGAGCGCGACGCGACCTGACGAGGAGGCTACCCGGCCGGCCATATCCAGCGCAGTAAATGAGGCCAGCATGGCCACAATAATTGAAACGATAACCGTAAATGAATCGTATGACGTCACGAGCATAGGGAAGTCCGGATTAACGCTGTTTCCAGCTATAAAGTCGTGCAAACGGCATCCCTGCAGCTTTTGAACCGCTATCGTCCTTCCTGAACGAGGCAGCAATCCAGCCCTCTTCCCGCGCCAGATGACAGCAGGCTAACAGGCACCAGCGCCAGCCACTGTTATGACTGCATTATCGGCATGCCGGAGAAAAGAATGAGTAAAAAAAGCGTATCAGATATTAGACGTACTACCAGCCTGAACTATAGTAAATAAAACTGATGTAAATCATAAAGCAGCCTCAGGATTAGTATTGAGGCAGCACAAAGGATTGCCTGAATTTTCTTTTTCTACGGTAGCTTACGGGTTCGCTTCTTATTGACAGGCCAGGTGAAAAAGCATCGACTCCGGATAATCAGTAAGGAATGATTATGAAAACCAAGCTTTTTCTTATGGCCGCCGGCCTGTATGCAGGATTGACGTCCGTGGCGGCACTGGCAGCCACCACCACCGGGGCGATCAACGCCACGCTCACGCTGACCACCGGGTGTCTGGTCAATGGTCAGTCGGCCACAACCGGCGTAAATTTCGGTACCCTGAACTTTGGCAGCAGCGCAGCCACCTTTGATACGCTGAATGCCACGCTGGTGGGCGCAGCCGGCAGCGGTATCTATGTGCGCTGCACAACCGGACAGACCTTTAATGTACAGGTCACCAGCAGCAGCGGCGCGCCGGGCACGGTTTACGGCACCGTCAGCGGCCAGCCACGCTATCTCATTCTGGGTTCTGATAATACCCAGGGCATCGCCTATACCCTTTACAGTGACGCTGCCTTTACCACTGCGATAGCGAACAACACCAACATCGCCGCCAGCGGTACTACCGATCCAACCCTGGGCACCAACTATGCCATTTATGGTCGGGTGGTTGGCGGCGGCTTTAATCCGCTTATCCCGGCAGGTACCTATACCGATACAATAAACGTGGCGGTGAATTACTGAGTACGGTGTACGCGCAGTGAGGGTCACGACCCACTTCTGGCGGGTAGCGGGGCTGATAGCGCTGCCCGCCTGCCTGCCGGTGCATGCGCTGTCCACGGCAAGCTTTCAGGTCGCTGCATCCATTGTGGCGGGCTGTGTGGTGTCTGGCAGCAACACCGGCGTGTTTGGCACGCTCAATTTCGGCACGCAATCAGGTGTGGCTACGGGAAATCTCAGCGCAAGCTACCTGCAGAGCACGACGTTAAACCTGGCCTGCACGCCAGGCACCGCCGTCAGCATGAGTATCAATGGTGGCGCTAACTACACCTCAACCCGCAATCTCAAACATACCAGCAGCACCAATACCGTCGCCTATCGGCTCTACAGCAATGCCGCCCTGACTGCACCTATACCTGTCAACAGCGCTATAGCCCTGAACTACAGCAATGCGAACACGATTACGCTGCCTGTCTATGGTCAGCTGACGTTGCCTGGCGCTGCGCGAGCCGGAACCTATACCGACACGCTGACCGTCACCCTGAGCTGGTGATGCTGAAAAAAAAGGATGAACCATGAGAAATCTGTGTGCGCTGTTTTTGCTGTTAATGGCTCCTGCAGGCCAGGCAGCCAATTCGCTGATGATCTGGCCCATTGATCCCGCCATAGCCTCTGAAGATAAAGCCAGCGAGCTCTGGCTGGAGAACCGCGGCAGTAGCAGTACGATTATGCAGGTGCGCATTTTTGCCTGGCAGCAGCGTGAGGGTCAGGAGCAGTATCAGACGCAGCAGCAGGTGGCCGCCAGTCCGCCAATGGTACGGCTGGAGCCGGGGCAAAAACAGCTGGTGCGCCTGATCAAGCAGACCCCCCCGCCTGCCGGTGAGGAGAGCGCCTATCGCGTGGTTCTGGATGAGATCCCGGCACCGCGTAAACCTGGTGAGAATCAGGCCGGGCTTAATTTTCAGATGCGCTACTCCGTTCCGCTTTTCATCTACGGCAGCGGCCTGACGCGCGACAGCGCAAAAGCGGTGCTGAGCTGGCGCGAAGTCAGCAGCGGCGGCAGGCGCTGGCTGGAGCTGACTAACAGCGGCAGCGGTCATGCGCGCCTGAGCAATGTTCGCGCCGGCGGAACAGCCCTGGGCAGCGGCCTGTTTGGCTACGTGCTGGCACACAGCAGCCAGCGCTGGCCCGTCAGTCAGCCTTTACGCGGTGAGCTGGCAGCCGATGTCAACAATCGCGCCTGGCGCAGCACCGCCGCACGCTGATGACGCCTGCGCCCTCGCGTTATCTGCTGCTGAGCAGCGTACTGATTATCCTGCCAGCGACCGGGCGTGCAGAGAGCTGGTCTGCGCTGCCGCCCCCGCCCGCGCTGGAGAGCAGCGCACAGGGACAGCAGCTGATGCTGGAGCTGATTATCAATCAGCGTGCGCGGGGTGATATTGTCGCCGTGGAACATCAGCAGGATCATTTCTGGCTGCGCCGCAGCGATTTGCTGCAGGCAGGTGTGGCGGCAGAAAAGCTGCCGGATGAGCGGGTCGATCTCCGTCAGCTGCCCGGCGCTGATGTCACCTATGATGAAACCCGGCAGCGGCTGCTGCTGACGGTGCCGCCGGACTGGCTGCCGGCGCAGCGGCTCGGGCAGTCTGAGCAGCGTCCCCGTTTTCCGGGACGTGCCAGCAACGGAGCGCTGCTGAATTACGACTTTTATCTGACCCACACTGCCCGTGCCGGCTCACGCCTCTCCTCATGGAATGAGTTGCGGCTGTTCGGCCCGGCGGGACAGTTCTCCTCTAACGGCGTCTATACGCAGCAGCTGAATGGATCGCTCAGCGGCCAGCAGGAAGGCTATCTGCGTTACGACACCTGGTTCAGTAACGAGAATGAAGACGCAGCGATCAGCTGGCGGTTGGGCGATGTTATTACTGACGCCCTGAGCTGGAGCAACAGCGTGCGGCTGGGCGGGATTCAGATAGCACGCGACTTCAGCGTGCGTCCCGATTTAGTAACCTATCCGCTGCCCGCCTTCAGCGGCCAGGCGGCGGTGCCCTCCTCGGTCGATCTGTTTATCAACGGTTATCGCAGTGCGCAAACAGCAGTGCAGCCCGGTCCGTGGTCGCTGACCAACGTGCCGTTTGTCAATGGTGCCGGGGATGCGGTGATCACCACCACCGATGCGCTGGGACGCCAGGTTACCACGACACTGCCCTTTTACGTGTCGGCCAGCCTGCTCAAACGCGGTCTGGCTGATTACGCCTTTTCCGCCGGAGCTGTCCGGCAAAATTATGGTGTGAAAAGCGCTGACTACGGTGCTGCCGCGGCGAGTGGCTCCTATCGCTACGGTCTCAGCGACTGGCTGACGCTGGAGTCGCACGCCGAGGGCAGTAATGAGGTTGTCATGGGTGGCGCGGGTGGCCTGCTGAAAGCAGGAAGCCTGGGCGTGATCAACGCGGCAGTGGCGCAAAGCAACGCGCAGGGCCAGGGCGGCACGCAGTACAGCTGGGGATATCAGTATAACAACAGCTGGTTCAGTCTCGGCACTCAGCATATTCTGCGCGATACAACTTTCAGTAATCTGGCGCTGGTCGGCAGCCGCAGTGAAAGCGCTGACAGTCGCTATTCACTTGCGCGCCGCAGCGCACAGTATACGGCAAGCCTTTCGCTCAGCGACTACGGCAGCCTGGGACTCGCTTATCTCGATATCAATGGCGGCTACGGTGAGCGGACGCGCCTGTGGAACCTGACCTGGAGCAAAAACCTGTGGGGCAACAGCAGTCTCTATATTTCTGCCAGCCGCGATCGCGATCTCGGTAGCTGGGACGGGGCGATTTCACTGGTGATCCCGTTTGGCGAGCAGAGCAGCGCATCAGTCAGCGTGGAGCGCGATCGCCAGGGACGCAGCAACCAGCGGCTGTATGCCTCACGCGCGATGCCAACCGATGGCGGTATCGCCTGGGACGCCTCCTGGGCGCGTCAGGGGGGCGACAGCGGCGATTACCGTCAGGGCAGCCTGCGCTATCGCAATAACCGGATTGATACGTCAGCAGGCTTCTGGGGCGATGATGACAACACCACGCAATGGGCGGATCTCTCCGGTGCGCTGGTGCTGATGGATAACCGCCTCTTTGCTGCTAATGATATCAACGATGCCTTTGTGCTGGTGAAAACCCGCTATCCCGGCGTGACCGTACGCTATGAGAACCAGGCGATGGGGAAAACCGACGGCCAGGGCTATCTGCTGGTGCCTGCGGTCAGCAGCTACTACGGTGCAAAATATGATATCGATACGCTGGATCTGCCTGCCAGTGTGGCCGCGTCCCGGGTTGAGCAGCGCATTGCCGTGAAGCGTAAAAGCGGTTTTCTGCTCGATTTTCCGGTTGAGCCGCTGCGCGCTGCCAGCGTTATTTTGCAGGACACACGCGGCCAGCCGCTGCCACTTGCCAGCCAGGTATTACGCGCAGGGAAGGAGAGCAGTTATGTGGGCTGGGATGGCATCGTCTGGCTGGAGAACTTGCAGGCCCGCAATACGCTGCAGGTTGTCACGCCCGATGGCCGGCGGTGCGAAACCACATTCAGCGTTGCGCGCGGCGAACCGGAAGCGCTGAAAACCTATGGCCCGCTGATCTGCGCGCTACCCGCCCCGCAGGCGGGCGACGGTGCGCTGGCTCAGACGCCCTCAGCAGGAGTACGCCCATGATAAAGTTATTGTTGATGCTGTCGCTGCTGCTGCCTGGCGTCAGCTATGCGCTCTGCCCGCTCTCCGCTTCGCCGGCCAGCTTTGGCAGCCAGACCACCTTTTCTGTGCAATCACAGGTTATCCCCACGTCCACTAATACAAATGTCAACTGCGGCTCCGCCACGCTTAACCTGCTGGGCAACGACTACATTACCTATGCGTTTACCACTGCCAGCTATCTGAACGGCACCCGCGCCACGCTGAAAGCGAGCGCCGGCGGCAGCGACAATGTCCCGATCCAGCTCTGTATCGACAGCGCCTGCGCCACCGAACTGCGTCAGGGCAACAGCTACCGCTGGAACGCCTCGGCGCTGCTGACGCTGGGCAACAGCCTTAACTTTACTATTCCGCTCTATTTTCGCACCGTTCCGGGACAGGTTATCGCGGCAGGCACGTACACCACCACCCTGACGCTGACGGTCAGCTACAGCATTTGTACCGGGCTAAACGTGGCGGGAGCCTGTGTCGGAACCGTACAGAGCAGCAGCGGCACCGCCCTGCCGCTGACTCTGACCCTGGTGGCCACTAACGACTGCACCACCATTACTGCGCCCAACCTCAACTTTGGCAGCGCGCCGCTGGCGGGCAGCTTCTCTGCTGTTCAGCAGACCATCAGCGTGGTCTGCTCTAAAGAGAGCACCTATAGCGTCGGCCTGAGCAACGGCAATAATTTCAGCGGCAGCGCGCGGCAGATGGCAAACGGTGCCAGCCGGCTGGCCTATGACATTTATAAAGGGACAACCACGACCTCCCGCTGGGGGCCATCCGGCAGCGATCGCTGGAGCAGCAGCACCTCAACCTCGCTTAATCCCGATACGGTAACGCGCAACTTTACCTATACGGCCCGGATACTGACGACGCAGGCGACGCCGGCGGCCGGAAACTACACGGATAATGTGATCGTGGACGTGGCGTTTTAGCGGGGAAAAGAGCCGGCCGCAGGATGCGGCCGGAAAAGCGTCAGAGTGAGGCGCTGGCGGGTGTTACCGCGTGGCGCTGCTGGTACTGTCTGACCATCCGGCCAATCAGCAGCGTGCCTGCCAGCCCGCAGACGGCAGCAAAAGAGAGCCAGACGCCGGGCATCGCTTTATCGCCGGTGGCATGAATAAGGTAGCTGGAGATGGCTGGCGTAAAGCCGCCAAACAGCGCAGTAGCGAGGCTGTAGGCCAGTGAAAAGCCAGACGCGCGCACCTCTGCCGGCATAATCTCCGCCAGGTAAACCACCATAGCGCCGTTGTAGCTGGCATAGAGAAAAGAGAGCCACAGCTCCGCTTCGACCAGATGTGCAAAGCTTGCGGAACCGGTCAGCCAGTGCAGCACCGGCCAGGCCGTCAGGATCATCAGCACGGTAAAGATAATCAGCAGCGGCCGCCGGCCGACCCGATCGGAAACCGATCCCATCACCGGCAGCCAGAACAGATTGGATAGACCGACAAACAGCGTGACCAGGAAGCTCTGTTTATCGCTCATCATCAGCACTGTTTTGCCAAAGGTCGGCGTGAAAGCGGTGATCATATAGAACATAACGGTGGTGGTGACCACCATCAGCATGCCCGCCAGCACCAGCGCCCAGTTCTGTCCGACAGACCGCACAATCTGACGCATAGTGGGATGCGTTTTGCGCTGGCTGAACGCTTCGGTCTCTTCCAGCATGCGGCGGATCCAGAACAGAAACGGCACAATCATACAGCCCACCACAAACGGAATACGCCAGCCCCATTCAGTGACGGCTTCTTTCGCCAGCAGGTGGTTCAGAGCGAGTCCCAGCAGCGCGGCGAAAATCACCGCGACCTGCTGACTTCCTGACTGCCAGCTGACCCAGAACCCCTTACGCCCTTCGGGCGCCGCTTCTGCGAGGTAAACCGAGACGCCGCCGAGTTCTACGCCTGCGGAAAAGCCCTGCAGCAGACGTCCGATCAGGATCAAAATCGGTGCCGCTGCGCCAAGCGTGGCGTAACCCGGTACCAGCGCAATGGTCAGCGTGCCGATCGCCATCAGCCCCAGCGTCAGCAGCAGGCCTTTCCGCCGGCCGTGATGATCGATATAAGCACCCAGCACGATCGCGCCCAGCGGGCGCATAAGAAAGCCGGCGCCAAAAGTCATCAGCGTCAGCATCAGCGAGGCAAAGGGATCGTCGCCAGGGAAAAAGGTTTTAGCGATGGCGGTGGCGTAGTAGCCAAAGACCATAAAATCATACATCTCAAGGAAGTTACCGCTGGTAACGCTAAAGATGGTTTTCGCCCCGCTGCGCGCAGGTTTTTGTAAAGATGACTGGCTGCTCATACTGTCCTTCCTGGTTTTTTACCCGTTGTAGCCTGCTCAGCCAGGAATAAATGTGATCTTAATCACCCTTGCGCTTTACAAAGACTGACAAAAGGTAACAGGAAATTAACAATACGGCGCTGTTCTGACAGCCGCCCTGTGGAGAAGTACATACAAAAAAAGCCGCTGTTATCAGCGGCTTTCTTCTGCAGGAACAGCGTGGCTATTTGCTGGCGGCTTCCATTCCCATCAGGCCAATCTTCAGATAGCCTGCCTCACGCAGCTGGTCCATAACCGCCATCAGTGTTTCATAATCCACTGACTTATCGGCCTGGAAGAAAATAGTCGTCTGCTTATCTCCCGCAGTCTGCGTAGTCAGCGCCTTCACCAGCGTCTCTTTGGTCACCGCATCATTGCCGATATAGATCTGCTTATCCGCTTTAATTGAAAGGTAAACCGGCTTATCCGGGCGGGGCTGTGGTGCGCTGGTGGACGCTGGCAGATTAACGCGCACATCCACCGTTGCCAGCGGTGCCGCCACCATAAAGATAATCAGCAGCACCAGCATAACGTCGATAAACGGCGTAACGTTGATCTCATGCATTTCGCTGTCGCCAGCGGCATCGTCGTTTAAACGCATCGCCATAATCGTTACCCTGCGCGCAGCTTATGCGCCGCGGCCGGACGGCTGGTTTCCGCTGCGACGTGCGCCGTACCGAGATCCAGATCGCGACTCTGCAGCAGCAGCACCTGGGCCGCGACATCCCCCAGCGACGCTTTGTAATTGGCAATCATGCGCGCAAAGACGTTGTAGATGACCACGGCAGGAATAGCGGCAACCAGGCCAACCGCAGTCGCCAGCAGCGCTTCGGCGATACCGGGTGCGACCACGGCAAGGTTGGTGGTCTGCGTTTTAGCGATGCCGATAAAGCTGTTCATGATGCCCCAGACGGTGCCGAACAGGCCGATAAAAGGCGCCACAGAACCAATGGTTGCCAGAAAACCGTTGCCGCGCCCGGCATGACGGCTGAAGGCCCCCACGCGACGCTCAAGGCGAAAGCTGGTGCGCTCTTTAATACCCGCCAGATCTTCCGTACCGGCCGACAGCGCCAGCTCCTCGCGCGCATCGGCCAGCAGCAGGGCGCTGTGGCTGCTGGCTTTAAAGGCCTCTGCTGTACGGTAAGCGTCAGCCAGTGAGCGTGCTTCGCCCAGCGCCTGATGCTCTTTTTTCAGACGACGTTTCGCGGCGCTCAGTTCAGCATATTTGCCAAAAAAGATAGCCCAGGTTACGACGGATGCCAGTAACAGGCCAATCATGACAATTTTCACCACGATGTCGGCATGCTGGTACATCCCCCAGACGGAGAGGTCTGTCTGCATTAAATCACTGGCTACCACGCTGCATCTCCAGATTCTGTTGTAGAGTTCACGACTGAAGAGACGATCATAGCAAAAAAAAGGATCTAAGTGATAGTCGTTCTCATTACTATTTACAAAGCGTCCTCCTGCTGTTCTTGTGCCGCGGCCGCCGGGCTGGCGCGACTCTGATAATCGGTAAACAGGCTCAACCCCTGCCCCTGATTCGTGGTAACGTGAACGCTTTGTAAGATGGGTCAGGACAGGCAGTGATGGCTACGAAAAAACTGGATACCGCGCTGGTGAGCGCAGGACGTAATAAACGTTATACGCAGGGCGCGGTGAACAGCGTTATACAGCGCGCCTCATCCCTGGTTTTTGACACCGTCGCGGATAAACAACGCGCCACCGCCGGGCGTGCCGAAGGCGAACTCTTTTATGGCCGTCGCGGCACGCTCACGCACTTTTCGCTGCAGGATGCCATGACCGAACTGGAAGGGGGCGCGGGCTGTGCACTCTATCCCTGCGGCGCAGCCGCCGTTGCCAACGCCATTCTGGCGTTTGTTGAAACGGGCGATCACGTACTGATGAGCGGAGCGGTTTACGAACCCACGCAGGATTTCTGTACCAAAATCCTCACCAAAATGCAGGTCACCACCACTTGGTTTGATCACTGCATCGGCAGTGAGATCGGTGAACTGGTGCAGCCCAATACCCGCGTGGTGTTTCTGGAATCGCCGGCGTCTGTAACGATGGAAGTGCAGGATATCCCGGCCATTGTGGCGGCCGTGCGCGCCAAAGCGCCCGAAGCAATTATCATGCTGGATAACACCTGGGCGGCGGGCGTGCTGTTTAACGCGCTGGCGTTCGGAGTGGATATCTCTATTCAGGCTGGCACGAAGTATATCATTGGCCACAGTGATGCCATGATCGGCACCGCGGTGGCAAACGCCCGCTGCTGGCCGCAGCTGCGTGAGAACTCCTACCTGATGGGGCAGATGGTCGATGCGGATACCGCCTATATGGCGAGCCGCGGCCTGCGTACTCTGGGTACCCGCCTGCGCCAGCATGAAGAGAGTGCGCTGCAGGTGGCTGAGTGGCTGAGTGGCCGGCCTGAAGTGGCGCGGGTCAACCATCCGGCGCTGGCGCAGAGTCCGGGACACCGTTTCTGGCAGCGCGACTTCAGCGGCAGCAGCGGCCTGTTTTCATTTGTGCTGCATGAGCGTCTGAATGCGCAGCAGCTGGCAAATTATCTCGATCGCTTCCATCATTTCAGCATGGCCTATTCATGGGGCGGTTATGAATCCCTGATTCTGGCCAGCCAGCCAGAAGAGCTGGCGGCGATTCGTCCGGCAGGCGGTATCGACTTTGATGGCACCCTGATACGTCTGCATATCGGTCTGGAGCACGTCAGCGACCTGCTGGCCGATCTGCAGGCGGGTTTTGACCGCTTAACAAGTTAAACCAACCTTCAACCCTCGGCAGCCGCCCGTGTCAGATCAACGCGCAGGCGGCTGCGGGGGGCTATTATAAAAGCCTTGTAACTCGACGGGATAGCAGATGGGTGTTTTACATGAGATTGTCCAGGCGCTCTGGCATCAGGATTTTGCTGCGCTGGCCAATCCGGATGTCGTATGGATTGTCTACGGCGTGATGTTTCTGACGCTGTTTCTGGAAAATGGTTTATTACCGGCGTCGTTTCTGCCGGGTGACAGTCTGCTGCTGCTGGCGGGCGCAATGATTGCCAAAGGCGTCATGGACTTTGTGCCGACCATGGTGATCCTGACCACCGCCGCCAGCCTCGGCTGCTGGCTGAGCTATCTGCAGGGGCGCTGGCTGGGCAATACAAAGCTGGTGAAAAGCTGGCTGATGCATCTGCCCGCACAATACCATCAGCGCGCCTGGCATCTGTTTAACCGCCACGGACTGATGGCGCTGCTGGTGGGCCGTTTCCTGGCGTTTGTCCGTACCCTGCTGCCTACCATGGCGGGCATCTCCGGGCTGCGCAACAGCCGCTTTCAGCTGTTTAACTGGCTGAGCGGCGTATTGTGGGTCGGTATTGTGGTCACCATGGGCTACGGCATCAGCCAGGTGCCGTTTATCAAACGGCATGAAGATCAGGTGATGGCTATTCTGATGATCCTGCCGCTGGTGCTGCTGTTTACCGGGCTGGCCGGCAGCATTGTGGTGATCTGGAAAAAACGCCGCCAGAAACCCTCCTGATTAAGACGCCGCGTCAAACGGCAGCGCCCGCACTGTTTGACGCGCACGGTTAACCTCTTCACCCGGCGTGGTGCCAAACAGCCGTTTGAACTCGCGGGAAAACTGTGACGGACTCTCATACCCGACGCGCAATGCCGCTGTGCTTGCCTTCACATTATCCTGCAGCATCATCAGCCGCGCCTGATGCAGACGATAGCGTTTAAGGTACTGCAGCGGTGACGTCTGCGTTACCGCTTTAAAGTTGTGATGAAACGCGGACACGCTCATGTTGACCTCGGCCGCCAGCGTCTCAACGCTCAGGCTCCCGGCAAAATGCGTTTCAATCCGCCGCAGCGCGCGCGCAATCAGACTGAACTGCGTCTGCCGGTTAACCAGCGACAGCAGCGCCCCGCCAATCGGGCCGGTCAGCACATAATAAAGGATTTCCCGTACCAGCTGCGGCCCAAGCACGCGCGCATCGCGCGGATGGCTCATCACATCCAGCAGCCGCTCTGCGGCACACAGCATCTCTTCGCTCAGAAAAGCAGAATGGATACCCGAGGTCTGCACGGCGGGCTGAAACTGCTCATCATCACCGATATCCAGCAGCAGGTCCTGCAGCGAGGCGGTATCAACGCTCAGGCACATACCCGCCAGCGGCGCATCGGGGGTGGCTTCCGTTTCGCACTCAACCGGCAGCGGCACCGTCAGCATCAGATATTTACTGGCGTCATAGTGAAATACCGTGCTGCCGAGATAACCGGTTTTACGTCCCTGAAACAGGATCACGATACCAGGCTGATACATCATTGGCGTACGCGGCAGCGTTTCGCTGGCATAGATAAGCCGGACATTTTTCACCGCACAGTGCGGTTTATGCGGGTCGCACATGAGCGCGACGACCCGGCGGGCAAGCTGGCGACACAGAGCGTCATGAGACATGGCGGCTTTCCGGGTAAAAAAACCAGTGTGCCGCAACGCTGCATAAAGCTCTACTCCTCTGGAGGATCAGGCAAGATTTTTGCAGAAAAGGGTCAGAGAGCGCGCTGGCGGAGCGATCCGCACTGCGCGTTTGTTGTCTAGACTTAAGCACACCGTTTGATCATTCAGCGACCGCAATGAAAAAGGAGCCCCTATGACAGATCAACCTATTATCAAACTGCGTGACGGCAACATGATGCCGCAGCTTGGCCTCGGTGTCTGGCAGGCAAGTCAGGAAGAGGCACATACCGCCGTACTGAAAGCGCTGGAAGTGGGTTATCGCTCTATCGATACCGCTGCCGCCTATAAAAATGAAGAGGCGATTGGCCGGGCGCTGAAGGACACCTCCGTAGCGCGCGACGATATTTTCGTGACCACCAAGCTGTGGAATGACGATCAGCAGAATGTACAGCAGGCGATGGAGACCAGCCTGGAGAAACTGCAGCTCGATAGCGTGGATCTCTACCTGATGCACTGGCCATGTCCGGCGAAAGATACCTACGTTGAGGCATGGAAAAAGATGGTTGAGCTGCAGCAGCAGGGCCTGACCAAAAGCATCGGCGTCTGTAACTTTCATGAAGCCCATCTGAAACGCCTGATTGATGAAACCGGCGTAACGCCGGTGGTGAATCAGATTGAACTGCACCCGATGCTGCAGCAGCGTACGCTGCACGCCTGGAACGCGCTGCATCAGATCCAGACAGAGTCCTGGAGCCCGCTGGCACAGGGTGGCGAAGGTGTTTTCGATCAGGAGATTATCCGCACGCTGGCGAAGAAATATGGCAAGAGCGCCGCGCAGATTGTGATCCGCTGGCATCTGGACAGCGGCCTGGTGGTGATCCCGAAATCAGTCACCCCGGCACGCATTGAAGAGAACTTTAAAGTCTTTGATTTCCGGCTGGAGAAAAGTGAGATCAGTGAAATCACCAAACTGGATAAGGGCCAGCGTCTGGGACCCGATCCGGAAGCATTTAACGGCTAAAGCAGTATGATGTTTGCGGCCGCCCTCAGCGGCGGCCCTTTCACACTCAGCTTCAGGAAAGCGGATTGACGACCATCTGCCCTGCCGTACCGCGATCGGCCAGTTCCAGCGTCTGGCTGTAGTAAACAAACGGGAAATGATCGCTGGCGCTTTGCGGAAAACTCACCAGCAGCTCAACACTGCCGTCGACCCAGACGGTATCTTTCCAGCCGCGATCTTCGCCCATTGACTGCGCGCCGTTGACGCTCTTGATGAGAAACATCACGCCCTGAATATGCAGCGACTGCGGGCGATCGGCGTGAATAATCCAGCGTTCAAACGTCCCCTGCTGCGCGGTGGTATCGATGCGGCTCATATCCCATAGCGCGCCATTGATGCCCGGTACGCTGTCGCCAATACGAAACTCGCGCGTCCGCACTGCAGCGCCATCCAGGATCTGATCGGCCAGCAGACGCATCGGCAGGTTATCCGTGACCAGCGGTAACAGCCCGGTCGGACGCAGCGTCAGCACCAGCGTGTTGGTCAGAATGGATGAGGGTTCAAACAGGCCGCGCAGGCGATCCATAATGCCTGCCGCCGTGCCCGCTGTAATCGACACTTCATCACCCTGCGACATATCCACCAGCACCTCACGTCGCTCGCCAGGTGCCAGAGAGAGCGTCTGCACCGCGACCGGCGAAGGCAGAAAACCCTGATCGCTGGCAATAACGGTAAAAGGACGGTTGTCGGAGAAACGCAGGTCAAAGCGTCGGGCATTGGCGGCGTTCAGCAGGCGCAGGCGCACCCAGCCGCGGGAAACATCAACATAGGGATTCTGCACGCCGTTAACCAGCAGCGTATCCCCGAGAAATCCGCCTTCTGACGGCGGGTTATACACCGGCGTGGCAAAGTTATCGAGGCGCTTATCCTGAATCACCAGCGGAAAATCATCCACGCCATAGTGTTTAGGCAGCGGCAGAGATTTGCTCACCTCATCTTCAATCAGCCACATTCCTGCCAGACCATTGTAGACGTGCGGTGCCATATGATTCGGCGTGCTGGCGTGATACCACAGCGTCGCCGCTCCCTGCCGGATAGGCAGCACTGGCGACCAGTCAGCACCCGCTGACATCAGGCGGGGTGCCCCGCCCATCAGCGCGCCCGGCACCTGCAGACCGCTGACCGTCATCGCCACCGGCTCATTAAGCCGGTTGCTGTAGATAAGTTTGACATCATCACCGCTGTAAACCCGTACGGTCGGCCCCAGATAGAGGCCGTTAATGCCCCAGACCGGTACTTTGCTGCCGCTGCCCGTAAACGACCAGTGACTGCGCTGCAGCGTCAGAAACAGTGGCTGTCCGCGACGGGATTCAATCAGCGGCGGGACCGGCAGCGGGACATCGCCTGCCGGAGCAGCGGCGCGGGCTGAAAAAGGCAATGCCGATGAAGCCAGCGCAACGCCGGCAGAAAGCTGAATAAAGTGACGTCTGCTGCAAGACATAAAACTTCAGACCTTTTGAGCGTGGCGTAAAACGCCGTGTCCATGTTGTTGTTGTTAATTTTGCTGTGGTGCGCAGGGGCAGTATTCACCGCCCCCGGATAAGGCTCAGATTTTACCGTTTTTTTCGCGTTCAGCGACTTCTGCGTTTAACTCTTCCAGCTTAGCAGACATTATTTCACGGCAGTGGGTCGCCAGCTTACGCACAGAGGCGGTCTCAAACTGGGCGGTATCGACCGGTGGCAGCATCTCTACAATCACCAGGCCATTCTTCCAGCGATTCATATTAATTTTGCCGTGGGTATTAGAGACCACGATCGGGATAATCGGTACGCCGGCAGCAACAGCCGCGTGAAACGCGCCGGTCTTAAACGGCAGCAGTCCGCGACCACGGCTGCGCGTACCTTCCGGGAACATCCAGAACGAGATACGCTTCTTTTTAAACTGCCCGACAATCTCTCCAATCGTGCCGTGTGCTTTGGCACGGTTATCACGATCGATCAACAGGTTGCCTGTCAGCCAGTAGAGCTGCCCGAAAAACGGGATCCACAACAGGCTCTTTTTGCCTACGGTCACGGTGGTCGGCTGTACGATTTTCGCTGCCGTGATCATGTCATAGTTGTTCTGATGGTTTGCGATGTAGATAGCATTACCATAATTCGCTGCTTCTGCGGGCCTGCGCAGTTCAACTTTAACGCCCAGCACTCCGGAGAGCCGGCCAAAAAGATGGCCAAACGTCGCCACATGGCGCGGGTTGCGCGGTGAAAACAGGCACCAGATGCTGCCGAATACACAGACCAGTATGGAATAAATGATAATAATTATTGCGCGTAAAATTAGTAGCATAGCGTCCTCAAAAAAGTACTCCTTTGCAGATAACCCGATTACTCTGCAGCTGCGTCACGCTTGGGGCGTGCCGGCGCATTGACTTCAACGCTGTCAATACGCTGCAGGCCGCGTGATACGCTGCCACGACGGCCGCGATCGGCACGCACTTTTTGCAGATCTTCATCGCGCAGGATCAGCTTACGTTTACCCACATAGAGAGTAAGGGTGCTGCCCGGCGTCAGAATCAGTAGCCACTGCAGCCGGTCGGCGCCGGAGGCGGCGTCTGCGGCAGGAATAGAGATAATTTTATTGCCTTTGCCTTTTGACATTTGCGGCAGGTCAGCCACCGGGAACATCAGCATTCTGCCCGCCTGGGTAATGGCCAGCAGCATGTCATCACCGGAGTTGACCGCCAGCGGCGTCATGACGCGGGCATTTTCCGGCAGCGTCAGCAGCGCTTTACCGGCCCGGTTGCGCGATACCAGATCGGCAAAGGTGCAGATAAAGCCGTAACCGGCATCCGAGGCCATCAGCAGCTTCTGATCGTCCGCTTCCATCAGCACCTGTTCCATGACCGCGCCCGGCGGAAGCGTCAGCTTGCCGGTCAGCGGTTCGCCCTGCCCGCGCGCCGATGGCAGGGAGGTGGGATCGAGCGTATAGCTGCGTCCGGTGGAGTCAATAAACGCCACCGGCTGATTGCTCTTGCCGCGCGCGGCCGCGCGATAGCTGTCTCCCGCTTTGTAGCTCAGGCCGGTGGGGTCGATATCGTGCCCTTTGGCGCTGCGCACCCAGCCCATCTGCGACAGCACGATGGTCACCGGCTCGGCGCTTACCAGCTCATTTTCGCTCAGCGCTTTGGCTTCTTCGCGCTCATGCAGCGGTGAACGACGCTCATCGCCGTACGCCTGACTGTCAGCCTGCAGCTCTTTCTTCAGCAGGCTGTTCATTTTGCGTTCAGACGCGAGCGTAGCCTGCAGCTGATCGCGCTCTTTCTCCAGTTCGGCCTGCTCGCCGCGGATTTTCATCTCTTCGAGTTTCGCAAGATGGCGCAGCTTCAGCTCCAGAATCGCTTCTGCCTGCGTTTCGCTGATTGCAAAGCGCGACATCAGGACCGCTTTGGGTTCATCTTCACTGCGGATGATGTGGATCACATCATCAATGTTCAGAAACGCAACCAGCAGCCCCTCAAGGATATGCAGGCGGCGCAGCACGCGCTCAAGCCGGTAATTCAGGCGGCGCGTGACCGTATCGCGCCGGTAAATCAGCCATTCAGAGAGGATTTCCAGCAGGTTTTTCACTGCCGGACGGTTATCCAGACCAATCATGTTCAGGTTAACGCGGTAGCTCTTTTCCAGATCGGTGGTGGCAAAGAGATGATGCATGACCTGATCGAGATCGACGCGGTTTGAGCGCGGTACAATCACCAGCCGCGTCGGGTTTTCGTGATCGGATTCGTCACGCAGATCCTCAATCATCGGCAGTTTTTTGTTACGCATCTGGGCAGCAATCTGCTCCAGCACGCGCGCGCCGGAAACCTGATGCGGCAGCGCGGTGATCACTACCTCACCCTCTTCTTTTTTCCAGACAGCACGCTGGCGGACCGATCCGCGCCCGCTCTGGTAGATCTTGCGGATCTCTTCACGCGGCGTAATGATCTCGGCTTCCGTCGGATAGTCGGGCCCCTGCACGATATCCAGCAGCTCATCCAGCGTGGTTTTGGGTTTGTCGATCAGCCGTACTGCAGCTTCTGCTACTTCACGCAGGTTGTGTGGCGGAATGTCCGTTGCCATGCCGACGGCGATACCGGTGGTGCCGTTAAGCAGAATGTTGGGCAGCCGCGCCGGCAGCATTTTGGGTTCCTGCAGCGTGCCGTCAAAATTCGGGATGTAATCAACCGTGCCCTGACCCAGCTCGCTGAGCAGCACTTCCGCATATTTAGAGAGGCGCGATTCGGTATAGCGCATCGCGGCAAAGGATTTGGGATCGTCCGGTGCGCCCCAGTTACCCTGACCATCAACCAGCGGATAACGATAGGAGAACGGCTGCGCCATCAATACCATCGCTTCATAACAGGCGCTATCGCCATGCGGATGATATTTACCCAGCACGTCACCAACGGTGCGCGCTGACTTCTTAAATTTGGCGCTGGCGCTCAGGCCCAGCTCTGACATGGCGTAGACGATACGGCGCTGCACCGGCTTCAGACCGTCACCGATATAGGGCAGCGCGCGATCCATAATCACATACATGGAGTAATCCAGGTACGCTTTTTCGGTAAACTTGTGCAGGGCAAGACGCTCTGCACCATCCTGCGTCATTTCGCTCATTACGTTTGCATCCTCACTTCGTGGCCCGCACCGGCGGGTCATTTGGCGAGGATAGTACCTTATTCACGCGAGTTAGTCACAGAGAAGCCGTGTCTCTGCGGCAGAAAGGTTTGCGTTAAAAAACAACAGTACAGTAAACGAATCTGGCTGTTTTAAGCCGTTGAGAAAACGCGGATTTCCCGCAGCAAAAAATGCCGTTACTCTGTACCGCATCAGGGCGCTGTACCGAGCCATTCTTTCTGGATCGCCGCATATTCGCCCGTCGCCGTTGCCAGATGCAGCCACTGATCCACATAGAGTTTCCAGCTCATATCATCGCGCGGCAGCATGTAGGCTTTTTCGCCATACTGCATCGGCTTATCCGGATTAATGGCGCAAAGCGACGGATAGTGCTGCTGCTGAAACTGTGCTTCAGACGCGTCGGTGATCATCACATCCGCTTTTTTATCTGCCAGCTGCTGAAAGATGATCGTATTTTCTGCCAGCTGCAGCGTAGCCTGCGGCAAATGGCTGTGCACAAAGGCTTCGTTGGTGCCCCCGGCAGGCTCAATCACCCGCACCTCGCGCCGGTTGATCTGCTCAATGGTCTGATAGCGCGCTTTGTCCTCACAGCGCACCAGCGGAATTTTGCCATCTGTTCCCAGCGGTCGGGCAAACCAGGCGATTTTCTGGCGTTTCAGCGTGACCGATACGCCACCCAGCGCGATATCACACTGGCGGGCAACAAAATCGGCACTCAGCGTTTTCCAGGTCGTCGGCACCCAGGCTACTTTGGCCCCCAGGCTGGCGGCCAGCGACTGCGCCATGCTGATATCCAGCCCTTCGTAGTTACCGTCACTACGCAGAAAGCTGTAGGGCTTATAGTCGCCGGTGGTACAGACGCGCAGCGTCTGCTGTTGCTGAATGAGATCGAGACGTGACTGTGCCTGAGCCGCGCCTGCTACCAGCAGCAGCGCGACAGTTACCTGTTTTTTCATGGTCTCTTCTTATTTTTAATGATGGGTTGCGCACAGAGTGTTTCACAGGCCGGAGCATTATTGCTTTATAAGCAACAGTATTGTGACCCGTGGCACATTTTTCTGTGCGGCTTTCACGCGTAAAGTGGGCCGCATCAAACTAACATTCAGGTGCAAAACATTATGAGCAACATTCTGATCATTGACGGCGGCAAAACCTTTGCTCACTCAAAAGGCGAGCTCAATCATACGCTGACTGACGTTGCGGCCAGCCAGCTGCGCGATCTGGGTCATCAGGTCTCTGTCACGCTGGCTGACAGTAACTACGACGTCGCAGAGGAGATCCGGAAGTATCTGGACAGCGATGTGGTGATCTATCAGATGCCGGGCTGGTGGATGGGCGAGCCGTGGACGGTAAAAAAATATATTGATGAGGTCTTTACCGAAGGGCACGGTAAACTCTACGCCAGCGATGGCCGCTCACGCAGCGACGCCGGCAAAAAGTATGGGTCCGGCGGCCTGATTCAGGGTAAAAAATATATGCTGTCGCTGACGTGGAACGCGCCGCTGGAAGCCTTTACCGAAGCCGATCAGTTCTTTGAAGGCGTGGGCGTGGATGGCCTCTATCTGCACTTCCATAAGGCGAATCAGTTCCTCGGAATGGAGGCGCTGCCCACCTTTATCTGCAATGACGTTATCAAACAGCCCGATGTGCCGCGCGATATTGCACGTTATCGGACTCATCTCAGCGCAATCTTTGCTTAACTGTAAGCACAACGGGAAAAGAGGAAGCGCTATGTTAACGGTCGTCGCTGAAATTTGTGTTAAACCGGGTCGTCGTCAGGCGGTGCTGGATGCAATTAATGAGCTGATTCCGGCGGTACTGCAGGAAGAGGGTTGCCGTCAGTATGATGCACTGCTCGACCATCAGGCACAGGTGCCGTGGAAGCAAAATTCACCCGACTCCATCTTTATGCTGGAGCAGTGGGCGTCGCTGCGGGCGCTGGAGCAGCATCAGCAGATGCCGCATATGGATGCACACCGCGCCCGAATCAAAGATGATGTAGTGGATGTGAAAATTCTGGTGCTGGAACCGGCCAGCTGACTTTTCCTGAGACAACGCTCTGGCTAAGCCGGAGCGTCTGTCACCCTGATGCCTAAATCAGCTGCTGACGCTGGATTTTCTCCTGCAGGAAATCAAGAAAGCAGGTGACGCGCGAGCTCAGCGTCTGATTGCGATAGTAGACGGCATGCACCGGCAGGCGTAACTCCCGGGTTTCGCTGGCCAGCACATCCATCAGCCGCCCCTGTTCACGATCTTCCCGGCTGACAAAATCAGAGAGTCTGACAATGCCCAGCCCCTGCAGGGCCAGCTGACGCAGCGTTTCGCCGCTGGAGGCGGTCAGAGTCGGCTTAATACGCAGGAATTCGCCCTCCTGCTGCCAGACGGGCCAGATATTATGGGTATCCAGCTGGCTAAAGCCAATCAGCTGATGCTGGCTCAGCGCGGCCACGCTGCCGGGTACGCCATGTTTTGCCAGATAGTCCGGGCTGGCGACCAGCCGTGTAGCGCTGCTGCCTAATACTCTGGCGCGCAGCGTCGAGTCACGCAGTTCGCCGATGCGAATCGCGATATCGGTTTGCTGTTCCAGCAGATCAATAACGATATCGTCTGTGTTCAGTTCAAGCTCAATTTGCGGATACTGTTGCCGGAACTCCGCCAGCAGCGGCACAATCACGTGCAGCATAAAGGGCGTATTGGCGTTAATGCGCAGTCGACCGGCGGGCGTCTCACGCCGGCGGGCAATCTGCTCTTCGGCCCGCTCAACGGATGTCAGGATCTGGCGGGCGTGCTCAAGAAAAATAACGCCTTCATCGGTCAGCGCCAGACGGCGCGTGGTGCGATGCATCAGCGTGGTCTGTAGCTTACTCTCCAGCCGGCTGAGCGCGCGGCTGATGCCGGAAGTGGTCTGCTCCAGCTGTTCTGCAGCGGCGGTAATTGAACCGCTGTCAACCACCGCCACCCATGCGCGCAGCTCTTCGAGCGTAATCTTCACCGTGTTATCCTCAGCGCGCGTCGCCACGATTAAACGTCGAGATCGGCGAGATCGCCTTTCTCCTGCAACCAGTTGCGGCGATCTTCAGACCGTTTCTTCGCCAGCAGCATATCCATTATGCGCAGAGTCTGTTCAATATCTTCATCTGCAATCGTCAGCTGTACCAGACGCCGGGTGTTCGGATCGAGTGTGGTTTCGCGCAGCTGGAGCGGGTTCATTTCACCCAGGCCTTTAAAACGCTGCACGTTAGGCTTGCCTTTTTTCCGCTTCAGCTGCTCCAGCACGCCCTCTTTTTCATCTTCATCCAGCGCATAGTAAACCTCTTTACCAAGATCGATACGGTAGAGCGGCGGCATCGCGACATAGACGTGCCCGTGCTGCACCAGTGAACGGAAGTGCTTCACAAACAGCGCGCACAGCAGCGTGGCGATATGCAGGCCATCGGAGTCCGCATCCGCCAGGATACAGATTTTGCCGTAGCGCAGCTGGCTCAGATCTTCGCTATCCGGATCGATGCCAATCGCCACGGAGATGTCATGCACCTCCTGCGACGCCAGCACTTCATCAGAAGAGACCTCCCAGGTATTCAGGATCTTACCTTTCAGCGGCATAATCGCCTGGTATTCGCGATCGCGCGCCTGTTTGGCCGATCCGCCCGCTGAGTCACCCTCAACCAGGAACAGCTCGGTTTTGTTCAGATCCTGGGCGGTGCAGTCTGCCAGTTTGCCCGGCAGCGCCGGTCCGCTGGTGAGCTTTTTACGCACCACTTTTTTCGCCGCGCGCATACGGCGCTGTGCGCTGGAAATCGCCAGCTCAGCCAGCATTTCTGCCGCCTGCACGTTCTGATTCAGCCACAGGCTGAACGCATCTTTCACCACCGCCGAAACAAAGGCCGCACACTGACGCGACGAGAGACGTTCTTTAGTCTGACCGGCAAACTGCGGATCCTGCATTTTTACCGATAACACATAGGCGCAGCGATCCCAGATATCTTCCGCTGACAGCTTAACGCCACGCGGTAAGATATTGCGGTATTCACAGAATTCGCGCATGGCATCCAGCAGTCCCTGACGCAGACCGTTCACGTGCGTGCCGCCCTGCATGGTCGGGATCAGGTTAACGTAGCTTTCCGTCAGCAGCTCGCCCCCTTCCGGTAACCACAGCAGTGCCCAGTCTACCGCCTCCACGTCGCCGGCAAAGCTGCCTGTAAACGGCGTTTCCGGCAGCGTGGGCAGCCCGTTGACCGCCTCACTCAGATAATCGGTCAGACCATCCTGATACAGCCAGGTCTGCTCGCTGTTATTCACCTTATCTTTAAAGACAATCTCAACGCCGGGACAGAGTACCGCTTTCGCTTTGAGCAGATGTTTCAGACGTGATACGGAAAAGCGCGGGCTGTCGAAGAAGCTGACATCAGGCCAGAAATGGACGCTGGTGCCCGTGTTACGTTTGGCGACCGTACCTATCACTTTGAGGTCTTCAACCTTTTCGCCATGCTCAAAAGCGATACGATAAACCTCGCCATTACGCCGAACGGTGACTTCAACCCGCGTGGATAGCGCGTTGACAACCGAGATGCCCACACCGTGCAGGCCGCCGGAAAACTGGTAGTTTTTACCGGAGAATTTACCGCCTGCGTGCAGCCGGCACAGGATCAGTTCAACTGCCGGCACGCCCTCTTCCGGATGAATGTCCACCGGCATACCGCGTCCGTCGTCGATCACTTCCAGCGACTGATCGGCGTGCAGGATCACCTCGACCCGGCTGGCATGGCCCGCCAGCGCTTCATCCACGCTGTTATCGATGACTTCCTGGCCCAGATGGTTTGGCCGGGTGGTATCGGTATACATTCCCGGACGACGACGCACAGGCTCAAGGCCGGTTAAGACCTCAATCGCGTCAGCATTATAGTTTGATTGGCTCATTGTATTTGTCTGATGAACAAGAGGAAAAGGAGCCCATGACGCAGCTTAGGAGAGGGATAGCCCCAGAAAATCTACTATCTGCGTAAAATGGCGTTCAAATCCGATAAAGGCGTGATTGCCGCCCTCTTCAACCGTCTGCCGGCATGCGCTGTAGTAATTCAGCGCCTGGCGATAGTCGAGGATCTCATCGCCGGTCTGCTGCAATAACCAGAGCAGATCGGGCGCGTCAAGCGGGTCAATCTGCATCACTTTCAGATCGTAAATATGGCGTGACTCTAACACATATTGCTGGCCGGTGTAGGGATTACGGTTCTCGCCCAGATAATCCGTCAGCAGCTCAAACGGGCGAACGGCCGGATTCACCACCACCGCCGGCAGCATGAAACATTGCGACAGCCAGGTCGCAAAATAGCCGCCCAGCGACGAGCCAACCAGCCCCAGCGGCTCCCCGGTATGCTGCATCACGAGCTCTTCCAGCAGGCTGGCGGCCTCTTCCGGAAAAGCGGGCAGCTGAGGCACCAGAACATTAATGTGCGGCTGCTCTGCGGCACACCACGCCTGCAGCTGCGTCGCTTTGGCTGATTGCGGCGAACTGTTAAATCCGTGCAGGTAAAGAAGCGTTGCCATCAATCAATACCCATCCGAGTCGAGGTCAGGCCGGAACATATCGCTTTGCAGACGATTCACTTCTGTATGCAGTGAGCCATCCGCCTCTAACGTCAGCCAGCGCCAGCCTGGGGCCAGCGTGTCAATGGTAAAACTGGTGCAGTGGGGTTTGAACTGAACGCAGGTAGAAGGCGAGGCCAGTACCCGACGCCCCTGCCAGCGAAGATCGAGCTCCTGATGAATATGGCCACACACCAGATGTTGCGCCTGCGGAAAAGCCTGTAATACCGCTTCCAGCTGATGCGGATTGCGCAGGCTATGCTGGTCGAGCCAGGTACAGCCGGAGGGCACCGGATGATGGTGCAGCAGTATCAGCGAGTGCCGCTCAGGAAACCGCGCGAGGGACTCTGCCAGCCACTCCAGCTGATAGTCGCTCAGCATGCCGTGCGGCACGCCAGATACCTGGCTATCCAGCAGCAGCAGCTGCCACTGCTCGCCCAGCAAAACATGTTTATCTGCCGCAATCCCTGCTTCCGCAAGGGTGTTCACCATGGCTGGCTGGAAGTCATGATTGCCAGGCAGCCAGACGCAGGGCTTTTGCAGGCGGGAAATGCCGGTAATAAAATGCTGGTACGCTTCCACGGTATGATCCTGCGCCAGATCGCCGGTCGCGATAATCAGATCGTATTCGTGCTGCTGTGACGCGATAGCATCAAGCACTGCATCGAAGCTTGCCCAGGTATTCACCCCCAGCAAAGATTGGTGCTTCCCTGCGAAGAGATGGGTATCAGTGATCTGCAGGATCCGGATGGCGGATCCTGGTGCCGCAGGAAGAGTGAGCAGGCTATCCAAAGCGTTTCCTTAATCTCCACGCCATCAATGCGTCAGACGCGTTTAGCAAACAGGCACGGCCAGTGCGCCGTGCGCCAGGCAGTAGCGCAGCCAGTCAGCCAGAAACTGGTTAATCTGATGTTTTTCATCACGCTGATGCAATTTTTTATTAGGATAATCATAACGTGCTTTAAAGCGATAGATCTGCTGTGTGGAACACACTTCGGCGACCATCGCATCGTGATAGAGCCGTACTGACATTGCGGGCAGGCTCCAGTAGCTTACCGCAGGCGCAATCTGACGGATTTCAACCAGCGTAGTGTAACGCGTTGATTCCTCTATCGTCAGCTGATAACGGGCGCCGTTGACCTGATAGATCACCGAGGCGCCTGCTTCATCACTGCGCGGCAGCAGGCGACGCAGCTGCGCGAAGTTCGTTTCGCACAGGCGCATCATTTCGGGAAAATCAGGGGTATAGCGCTGTTTCATTTTACCGTCCACTCACGTCGTAGTCTTTCATGGTGCAACGCCAGCCATTGCAGCGCAATGACAGAAGCTGCGTTATCAATAATCCCCTCTTCCACCCAGCGGTAAGCCTGTTCGCGGCTGACCACATGCACGAGAATATCCTCATTCTCTTCCTCCAGCCCATGGTTCCCTTCTGCCAGGCTGGCATCCACTTCACCCACCAGCACTGATAACCGCTCAGAAGTGCCGCCAGGGCTGGCTAAATAACTGATAACGGGTTTAACGCGCCCGACGTTCAGGCCCGCCTCTTCCTGTGCTTCGCGTCGCACCACGGCTTCCGGCGTTTCTCCGGGCTCAATGATACCTGCCACCATCTCCAGCAGCCAGGGTGTGGCGCTGGAATCAAGAGCCGGAATGCGGATCTGTTCGATTAAGACGACTTCGTCACGCAGGGGATCATAGGGTAGCAGCACGGCAGCGTGTCCGCGCTCGAAAACTTCACGCACCACTTCACCACTCATTCCGCCATTAAAAAGACGGTGGCGAAAGCGATAGCTGACGATGGAAAAAAAACCGTCATAACGGGTATCGCGTGCAATAATTTCTACATCGTTTTTTGTGAAAGTCACAGGGGATTTTTTTTCGCCCGCCATCGTCTGGTTCCTTATGCAGATTGGGATAGAACATCGAAAAGCCAACCCTGGTGCTCTGTCCGAGTGGTTCTTTCTGAATTATTTACGTAAATTAGGGAAAGAAGGCACGTTCAGCCAACCTATCTCTGACAGCGCCTCTGTAAAATCGGCGATTATTTTTTTGGCTTAGCAGCAGCACTTTTCGCGTCACAGGCTGCAACAAAAGGAATGCAAATGAAAAAACTGCTCCCATTTTTTATTGGACTGAGCCTGGGCGGATTCAGCCTTGCCAGCCAGGCAGAAAACCTGCTGCAGGTTTATCAGCAGGCGCGCCTGAGCAATCCCGATCTGCGCGCCTCTGCCGCCGATCGCGACGCCGCGTTTGAAAAGATCAACGAAGCGCGCAGCCCGTTGCTGCCGCAGCTGGGTCTGGGTGCAGATTACACCTACAATAATGGCTATCGCGATAGCAGCGGTCTGAACACCACCACTAAAAGTGCCTCGCTGCAATTAACGCAGACGATTTTTGATATGTCAAAGTGGCGTAGCCTGACGCTGCAGGAAAAAACCGCTGGCATCCAGGATGTCACCTACCAGGTTGCGCAGCAGGATCTCATCCTTAATACCGCGACCGCCTATTTCAACGTGCTGAATGCGATTGATACGCTCTCTTATACCGAAGCGCAGAAACAGTCTATCTATCGCGAGCTGGACCAAACCACGCAGCGCTTTAATGTCGGCCTGGTGGCGATTACTGATGTGCAGAACGCCCGTGCACAGTATGACAGCGTGCTGGCAAATGAAGTGACGGCCCGAAACACGCTGGATAATGCGGTTGAATCACTGCGCCAGATCACCGGGATGGATTACCTCTCCCTGGCATCGCTGAGCATTGACCGTTTTAAAACTGCACGCCCTGATGCGGTCGCCAGCCTGCTGAAACAGGCTGAGAGTCGTAACCTCAACCTGCTCTCTGCGCGTCTGAGCCAGGATCTGGCGCGTGAACAGATCCGCTATGCTGAATCGGGCCATATGCCTACGCTGGATCTGACCGCATCCACCGGTCTGTCTAACAATAAATATAGCGGCAGCCGGGCGAATCAGAGCATCACCAACAACGACTCCATATCGGGTTCAAATCAGGTTGGCCTGAGTTTCTCCTTACCGCTCTACAGCGGCGGTTCAGTGACCTCGCAGGTGAAACAGGCGCAGTACAATTTTGTTGCCGCCAGCGAACAGCTGGAAGGTGCGCATCGCAGCGCGGTGCAGACCGTACGCTCCTCGTTTAACAACGTGAATGCGTCAATCAGCAGCATTGACGCGTACAAACAGGCGGTGATCTCTGCGCAAAGCTCACTGGACGCCTCTGAAGCAGGCTATCAGGTGGGTACCCGTACGATTGTTGATGTCCTGGACGCGACCACCACGCTGTTTAATGCTAAACAGCAGCTCTCTAACGCGCGTTACAGCTATCTGATTAACCAGCTGAATATCAAATATGCGCTGGGTACCCTCAATGAACAGGACCTGCAGCAGCTGAACAGCGCGCTGGGTAAAGAGGTAACGACCTCACCTGAAGTGGTCGCGCCGGAAAACAGCCAGCAGACCGCACAGGCCGACAGTGCACCGCAGGCGGCAGCCTCCGCACCGGCGGCACCTGCTCAGCCGGCAGCACGCAACAGTGGCAATCCATTCAGCCGCTGATACGCCAAGGGGCCCCTGCGGCCCCTTTCGCATTTGAACGTATAGGTACGTAAAGATCCGCAGCCTGTCAGGCTTCTCGCTTTAAATCCCCCCTTGCATCACCTATCCTGACGTCAACTCTGGGTACAGGATAATCACTATGAAACGGACCAAAAATATCCGTCATGCCGCTTTTCGTAAAGGCTGGCAGGCACGTCATCTTACGCCCGTCGCGCTGGCAGTAACCGCCGTATTTATGCTGGCAGGCTGCGAACAGAGCGATGAAACGGTTTCGCTCTATCAGAACGCTGACGACTGTGCGAAAGCCAATCCGGATCAGAGCAGTCAGTGTAAAGCTGCTTATAACAATGCGCTGAAAGAGGCGGAACGTACCGCGCCTAAATATGCCTCACGCGAAGATTGCGTGGCGGAATTTGGCGAAAACCAGTGTCAGCAGGCTCCGGCTCAGGCGGGCGCGGGCACCACCGCAAATAATGCCGAAGCCCAGCACAGCGGCGGCTTCTGGATGCCGCTGATGGCTGGCTACATGATGGGACGCATGATGGGTGGCGGCGCCGGTTTTGCGCAACAGCCGCTGTTCTCCCCGAAAACGCCAGCCAGTCCGGCTAACGGACAGTTTGTGGACGCCACCGGTAAAAACTATGGCTCAGCCACCTCTGGCCGCACCATGAACGTGCCTAAAACCGCTATGGCACCTAAACCGGCCACCACCTCCACCATTACCCGCGGTGGCTTTGGTGAGACGGTCGCGAAGCAAAACAGTATGCAGCGCAGCAGCGCCAGCGGCACCAGCAGTCGCTCGCTGGGGGGCTAAGCGCCGTATGCAACGTATTGCTATCAGCGAGCGCCCGGACTGGCGCGCAAAAGCCACTGAATATGGCTTTCAGTTTCACACCATGTATGGCGAGCCCTACTGGTGTGAAGAGGCCTATTATCAGTTTACGCTGGCGCAGGTGGAGACGCTGGAAACCGTTACGGCAGAGCTGCATCAGATGTGCCTGCAGGCGGTGGAAAAAGTGGTTAACAGCGATGCGCTGCTGACCCGCTTCTGCATTCCGAAACACACCTGGGATTTTGTCCGCGAATCCTGGGCGCAGCGTCAGCCCTCGCTCTACTCCCGCCTTGATTTAGTATGGGATGGCAGCGGCGACATCAAGCTGCTGGAAAATAACGCCGACACGCCGACGTCACTCTATGAAGCCGCGTTTTTTCAGTGGATCTGGCTCGAAGATCAGCTTAAAGCGGGCAATCTGCCGGCGGGCAGCGATCAGTTCAACAGCCTGCAGGAGAAGCTGATTGAGCGGTTTGCGGTTCTGCAGCAGCAGCACGGCTTTAACTTGCTGCACTTTGCCTGCTGCCGTGATACGGAAGAGGATCGCGCGACGGTACAGTATCTGCAGGATTGCGCCACAGAAGCGGGGCTTCCCGGCGAGTTTCTCTATATCGACGAGATTGGACTGGGCGAAAAAGGCCAGTTTACCGACCAGCACGATCGCGTCATCAGCAACCTGTTCAAGCTTTATCCCTGGGAGTTCATGCTGCGGGAGGTGTTTTCGACCAAGCTGGCCGATGCCGGCGTACGCTGGCTGGAACCCGCCTGGAAAAGCATCCTCTCCAATAAAGCGCTGCTGCCGCTGCTGTGGGAGATGTTTCCGGATCATCCCAATCTGCTGCCCGCCTGGTTTGCGGATGACAGTCAGGCGCCGCAGATGGATAAATATGTGGTGAAGCCGCTGTTCTCCCGTGAGGGTGCGAACATTCGCATTATCGAAAACGGCAATGAAATCGCACGTGCTGACGGTCCCTATGGCGAAGAGGGCATGATTATTCAGCAGTTCTGTGCGCTGCCCAAATTCGGTGACAGCTATACGCTGATTGGCAGCTGGCTGATAGACGATCAGCCGGCGGGTATCGGCTTACGTGAAGATCGGGCGCTGATCACCCAGGATCTGTCTCGCTTCTATCCCCATACCTTTATCGGTTAGTCCGGTGGCGCATTCCGGTGCGCCATATTTATGCCTGCGGCTGACGCAGGCCGCTACCCCACCTGCGCTGACAGCATACTGATCGCGCCCATCTCCATGCCTTCAACCGGCACGCTGACCGCCTCACCCGCTGCGCGTGCGCCCAGAATATAGAGCAGCGGCAGATAGTGTTCAGCCGTCGGATGCGAAAGCGCCGCGCCCGGATGCTGCTGATAGTTAACCAGCGGATGATCGCCCGCCGCAGCGTCGCTGCGCAGATTATCACGCACATACTGGTTAAACCCGTCGGCCCACGGATACACCGGCGCAGCCCCCTGCCACTGCAGCTTGCGCAGGTTATGCACCACGTTGCCGCTCGCCACCAGCAGGATCCCTTCATCGCGCAGCGCAGCCAGTTTACGTCCTGCCTCAAAATGCCACTCAGCAGAACGGGTACTGTCCACGCTGAGCTGCACCAGCGGAATATCCGCCTCAGGATACATTCTGGCCAGCAGGCCCCACGAGCCGTAATCAAACCCCCAGCTCTCATCTTTTTCTGTCAGCGGCAGCAGCTCTGTCACACGCTGCGCCAGCGCAGGCGATCCGGGCGCCGGGTAGCGCACGTCAAACAGCGCCTGCGGAAATCCGCCAAAATCGTGAATGGTGCGCGGCTGTTCCATGGCCGTTACCCGCGTCCCGCGCGTGTACCAGTGCGCCGAGATAGCAAGGATAGCGCGCGGCCGCGGCAGATCTCTGCCCAGCTGCTGCCATACCCGGGTATAGCGATTTTCTTCCAGCACATTCATCGGGCTGCCATGACCCAGAAACAGAGCAGGCATACGACCGTCACGCATTTTCATACCTCATCGCTGTTGCTTTCATGCGCAATACGATACGCGCTTACATGAGCCTGTGAACGCGGAGATACGTGAGCATGTCTGTCAGCAAATTTGAACAAGCGTAAACGACATAACTTTACGCTTAATAACTCGATATTTTATAAGGTTAATTATAATGTAACTGGTAATCATTATCATCGTGGAGCGTGCTATGTCGGTGCCTTTACTGCTCACTGTTCTGGCCGGTGGTGCTACCTTTATTGGCGCCCTGTTCGGCATCCTCGGTCAAAAGCCTTCAAACCGCCTGCTTGCTTTTGCGCTTGGCTTCGCAGCCGGCATTATGTTGCTGATCTCGCTAATGGAGATGCTGCCCGCGGCGCTGCATACCGCAGGCATGTCGCCGATGCTGGGGTACGGTATGTTTATGCTTGGTCTGATCGGGTATTTCGCCATGGATCGCCTGCTGCCGCATCAGCATCCGCAGGATCTGATGGCCACTCACGGGCGTCCGGTTAACCTGAAGCGAACCGCCGTGCTGCTGACGCTGGGTATCAGCCTGCACAATTTTCCTGAGGGGGTGGCCACCTTTGTTACCGCCAGCAGCGATATGGAGCTGGGGCTTGGCATCGCTTTAGCCGTGGCCATCCACAATATTCCTGAAGGACTGGCGGTTGCCGGGCCGATGTATGCGGCGACCGGTTCCAAAGCCAAAGCGCTGTTCTGGGCCTGTATTTCCGGTATGGCGGAGATTCTGGGCGGCGTCATCGCCTTTCTGCTGCTGGGGCCGGCGCTGTCGCCGGTCGTGATTGCCGCCATTATGGCCGCCGTTGCAGGAATTATGGTTGCGCTCTCGGTGGATGAACTGATGCCGCTGGCGCGCGAGATCGATCCGCACAACAACCCGAGCTATGGCGTACTGTGTGGAATGACGGTGATGGGGCTGAGTCTGACACTGCTGCAGACCGCCGGCGCTGGCTGATTTTCCGGGCTCCGGCTGGTCTGCTTTTCTCTACCGGCGTTAGCTGGCCTGGCGGGTATCGCGCTGGCGGCGATAAGCCACCAGATCTTCGATAGTCACTACCGGCATATCATGCTGCTGCGCAAAGGCGATCGCTTCAGGCGCGCGCGCCATGCTGCCATCGTCATTGGTCAGTTCGCACAGCACGCCTGCCGGTTTAAAGCCCGCAAGCGTAACCAAATCGAGCGTGGCTTCGGTATGACCGCCGCGCGTCAGTACGCCACCTTCGCGCGCGCGCAGCGGGAAAACGTGTCCCGGACGGTGCAGGTCAGCCGGTTTAGCGTTATCGGCAATTGCGGCGCGGATAGTGGTGATGCGATCAGCCGCAGAGACGCCGGTGGTTACACCCGCAGCGGCTTCGATCGTTACGGTAAACCCGGTGCCGTAAGAGCTGGTGTTGTTCTCGACCATCATCGGCAGATCGAGCTGCTGACGGCGGGCCTCATTAATGCAGAGGCAGACAATCCCGCTGCCGTGGCGGATAGTCAGCGCCATCTGCTCTGTGGTCATGGTTTCGGCGGCAAAAATCATATCGCCTTCGTTCTCGCGATCTTCATCGTCAAGAACCATCACACCGCGACCGTTACGCAGTGCGTCAAGTGCACGTTCTACACGCTGTTCCGGCGTGCCAAATTCAGAAAGAAGCGTCTGATTCATGGTAATTAACCTTAAAATATTATGAGTTACCAGAACCAGGGCGAGCTTAGGAGTGCGTGAAAAATACACATGGCAAAAACGTGACGCGGGCCTGAACCCGGCTGATGTCGTTACCCTCTCCCATCCGGACTTTAACCGTCGGCCCCGGAATCACACCGGATCTGCTGTCCTTTTACACGGAGGCAAAAGCGCTCGCGGGCTTTCAGCAGAAGCTGATTTACCGCCGGTGGGGAATTTCGCCCCGCCCTGAGAATAAGCAAAATCACTATAGCGTTATTCACCGGGACGGGCAATCGACAAAACGGCAATTGCTTTTGCACATCATGCGTTGCGGATTTCGGGTTTAACCTTTTTGGTTCTGGCATTACACTTACTTCTTGTACCGTCGGAAAACGTGCTGCTCACAGCCACCGCAATCAGGAAATAACCATGATCGACACAAAAAAAATTGAACAACTGGCGCGCCAGGTCCATGAAGCGATGCCGAAAGGTATCCGCGACTTTGGCGACGACGTGGAAAAGAAAATCCGGCAGGTTCTGCAGGCGCAGCTGACCCGTATGGATCTGGTTAACCGTGAAGAGTTTGATGTGCAGACTCAGGTCCTGCTGCGCACCCGCGAAAAGCTGGCAGCCCTGGAGCAGCGTCTGGCAAAACTGGAGAGTGAAAGCCCTGCGGCACCGGCGCCAGCCGTCGTAACGCCCGATCCGGCCGGTAAAATCGATACGCCACAGTAAATATTATCAGCCGGGTGGCTGCTGCCCCCCGGCTGTCTGCTTAGTGACTGCGGATTGTTTTAATAATATTGGTGGTGGAGATGCCATCTTCAAAGTTAAGCACGCGTACGTCACCGCCGTTCGCCCACACTTCTTTACTGCCTGCGATATCTTCCGGCTTGTAATCTCCGCCTTTCACCAGCAAATCCGGCAGCACATCGGCAATCAGACGCTGCGGCGTATCTTCTTCAAACAGAACGACCCAGTCTACTGCTTCCAGAGCGCTCAGCACGATCATCCGGTTTTCCTGTGGATTAACCGGCCGGGTTTCGCCTTTAAGGCGTCTGGTTGACGCATCGCTATTCACCGCAACAATCAGCCGATCGCCCAGCTTGCGGGCATTGGCGAGGTAAGAGACGTGCCCTGCGTGCAGAATGTCAAACACGCCGTTGGTCATTACCACTTTCTCGCCGCGCTGACGCGCCTGGGCAACAGCGGTTTTCAGCTCGCTCTCCGTCATCACGCCAAAGCCGCTTTCCGGCCGCGCATGGATAGCGTTTTCCAGTTCCACCGTACTGACGGTTGACGTCCCCAGCTTGCCCACCACAACGCCTGCCGCCGCATTGGCAAGGAAACAGGCGTTTTCCAGCGTATCACCCGCCGCAAGGACCGCAGCCAGCACACCAATGACCGTGTCGCCGGCACCGGTCACGTCATACACTTCCTGCGCCTGCGTCGGCATATGCAGAGGCGCTTTGCCCGGCTGCAGCAGCGTCATGCCATTTTCTGAACGGGTCACCAGCAGCGCTGAGAGCGCATAATCAGCGATCAGCTGCATACCCCGGCTGACAATGTCCGCTTCGGTTTTACATTTGCCGGCTACGGCTTCAAATTCAGACAGGTTTGGCGTCAGCAGGGTCGCGCCACGATAGCGCTCAAAATCGGTGCCTTTCGGGTCGATCAGTACCGGTACGCCCGCTTCGCGGGCCAGCCCGATCATGGTCTGTACGCTGCTGAGCGCCCCTTTAGCGTAGTCTGACAGCACCAGTGCACCAGCCTGCGACAGCGACTGACGCATACGATCGTGGATGGGCTGCGGATCGACCTGCTCAAAGCCCTCTTCAAAATCCAGCCGGATCAGCTGCTGATTGCGCGACAGCACGCGCAGCTTGGTGATGGTGGGATGCGTTTTCAGCGCGACAAAGTCACAGCTGACGTTAACCTGCTCCAGCGTGCGGCTCAGTACCTGCGCGGCATCATCCTCACCGGTCAGCCCAATCAGACGCGATGCGGCGCCCAGCGCGGCAATGTTCATTGCCACGTTGGCCGCGCCGCCCGGACGTTCTTCAATGGTATCGACTTTGACTACCGGCACCGGCGCCTCAGGTGAAATGCGGCTGGTCGGGCCATACCAGTAGCGGTCCAACATCACATCGCCAACAACCAGTACGGTGGCCTTGCCAAACGCGGGCAGTGTTACTTTCATTTCAGAGACTCCAGACTACGCTCAAAATATTGCGCGGATAATACCATATACCCGCCGCAGGGTAAGATGCTGCCGCACGCCTCAGCTGTCAGGCTCAACCGTGCCCAGCCAGCGCTGCCAGCTGACGTTGACAATCCCGCGCTCGCGGGCAAAACGCTCCGGTGCAACGTGACCCGGCAGCGCCTGCAAAGCCAGATGATGCAGCGCATCACGCAGTGTGACATACGCATCCGTCAGCGCCTGGGCCTCCTGCGCGGGCATGATATCGTGCTGCGCCATCAGAGCAAAAATGCGCACGTTATCTGACCAGCGCGTCAGGGCTGGCTGATGCGCAGCTGACGCTAAGACCAGATACTGGGCAATGAATTCAATGTCAGTGATACCCCCTGCATCTGTTTTTATCTCCCAGCGTCCTTTATGTTTGTTGCTCAGATGCGCCCGCATCTTTTCACGCATTTCGCGTACTTCAGCCCGCAGCGCTGCGGTTGTACGCGGCAGACTGAGGATAGCGTGACGGATCTGCGTAAAACGCGCCATCAGTGCCGGTTCACCAAAGACAATCCGCGCGCGCACCAGCGCCTGATGCTCCCAGGTCCAGGCATCATTGCGCTGATACGCTTCAAAAGCGTCAAAGGTGCTGACCAGCATCCCAGCGGAACCAGAAGGACGCAGGCGGGCATCCACCTCATACAAAATACCGGAAGCGGTACGGGTGCTGAAGAGATGCATGATGCGCTGCGCCAGGCGCAGATAAAACTGCCGTCCGTCGATGACGCGTTCACCATCAGTCTCTGCGCTCTCCGGACAATCATGCAGAAATACCAGATCGAGATCGGAACTGTAACCCAGCTCCCAGCCCCCCAGCTTGCCATAGCCGATCACGGCAAAGCCGCGCTCGTCATCGTGCGTCAGATGCGAAGGCCGGCCATAGCGCTGTACCATCATCTGCCAGGCCTGCTGCACGACGGATTCAATGATCGCCTCTGCCAGCCAGGTTAAGTGATCGCTTACTTTCATTACCGGCAGCGTCCCGGCGATATCGGCTGCGGCAATACGCAATAGCTGTGCCTGCTTAAACTGGCGCACCGCCTCCAGCTGCTGCTCTTCATCCTCTGCCGGAATACGCAGCAGATATTGCCGCAGTTCGTCCCGGTAGGCGTCGGTAGCGGTGGGCTGATACAGCGTGGCGGGATCAAGCAGCTCATCCAGCAGCAGCGGATAGCGGGCCAGCTGGCTGGCCACCATCGGCGAGGCGGCACACAGGCGGATCAGATGGCGCAGTGCGCCATGATACTCGGTCAGCAGCTCCAGATAGGTGCTGCGCGTCAGCACCCCCAGCAGCAGCGGCGTCAGACGTTCCAGCACGCTGTCAGCATCCTCCCGCGGGGAGATTTCACCCAGCAGGCGCGGCATCAGCTGGTCGAGGGCCAGCCGCCCGCGCGGCCCGATGGTGCGCCGGCTGGCATCCTGCCGGAAGTCATTAAGGACGTAAAAAAAGCGCTGCCGCTGCGTGTCAGACAACTGTGGCACCACCGGCGCCAGCTCATGTTCCTCCAGCGTGTCCTGCCAGAGAGCAGCAAACTCCGCCAGCTCAGGCTGGTCGTCAACGTCCGGGGCATCGTCGCCAATCAGCTCATCAAACACCCTGCGTACATCGGCCATATGCGCCGTCAGCTGTGCCGTCAGCGCTTCCCAGTCGGCGCAGTTCATCGCCCATGCCAGACGTTGCCGGTTGAGCGCATCCTGCGGCAGCGTCTGCGTCTGCTCATCATTGATGCTCTGCAGCAGGTTCTCCAGCCGGCGTAAAAAAAGGTAGGCGTCATGCAGCTGACCGACCTGCTGCGGACGCAGCAGCTCCAGATCACCAATGGCCTGCAGCACCGGCAGCAATGAGCGCCCCTGAAGTGAGCGCTCACGTCCGCCACGTATCAGCTGAAATACCTGCACAATAAATTCAGTTTCGCGGATGCCGCCTGCGCCCAGCTTAATGTTATCTTTCAGGCCACGGCGGCGCACTTCACGCGCGATCATCCCTTTCATATTGCGCAGCGACTGAATCACGCTGAAGTCGATATAGCGGCGATAGACAAACGGCCGCAGCATCTGCTGCAGCGCCTGGCTCCATTCGCCGCGATCGTCGCCCATCAGGCGCGCTTTAACCATGGCGTAGCGCTCCCAGTCACGCCCCTGCTCCTGGTAATAGTCCTCCAGTGCCGCAAAGCTCATCACCAGCGGACCGCTGTCGCCGAACGGGCGCAGCCGCATATCCACGCGGTAAACAAAACCATCGACGCCAGGCTGATCCAGTACTTTTATCAGGCGCTGCCCCATGCGGGTAAAAAACTGTGCGTTGTCCAGCTCGCGTCGCCCGCCACGCGTGACGCCATTCTCCGGCCAGGCAAAAATCAGATCGATATCAGAGGAAAAATTGAGTTCTCCGCCACCCAGCTTGCCCATGCCGAGGATCAGCAGCGGCTGCGGCTCACCCGCCTCGTTGCAGGGCGTGCCAAAATCGCGACAGCAATCCTGCCACACCCGATCGCGGGCGGCCGCAATCAGGCTTTCTGCCAGAACGCTGAGTTGCGTCAGGCTCTGTTCGGTTGTGGCGTGCTGCAGCGCCTGCATCCAGGCGATACGTACCAGCATATGCCGGCGAAACAGGCGCAGCTCACGCATCAGCGCGGCCTCGCTATCCGCCTGCTGCAGCGCCTGCTGCAGCCACAGACCATAGTGCTGCCATTCATCAGGCTGAGGAGGCTGCTCCTGCAGTTGCAGCCACCATGCTGGCTGCTGCTGCAGGTTATCCACGATAAAGTCACTGAAGGCCAGCGCGCCAGCCTGCTCAGACGTCAGCGCCGACAGCGGCAGCTGCAGGCGTTCTGCGATGCCGGCCAGCTGCGCCTGCATCAGCGAAGGTAACGGTAACTGCATCCTCTCTCCCTGAATTTTACATGAGGTTGTTAACGCCTGACGCCGCTGCTCAGCCAGAATGGCGGCTGGCGTATGGCCATCGTAGCGAGCTGGATCAGGCCGTGCTGCTGTTTTTCCCGGATGGCGAGCTGCAGTTCCTGCCAGCCAGCCATCCACTGGCATACCTCTTCAGCGGGATAGGCCGCCGCCAGCAGGCAAACAGCCAGCAGCTGTCGCTGCAGGCGCGTGGCCTTATCCTGAAACTCGCCGATCAGTTTTACATCCGTAAAGGTTTCCCGCAGATCCGCTGCCACGCGGCTCAGCATGATGTCGCAAAAGCGTTTATAAGAGCCCTGCAGCTTGATCTGATTTTTGCTGTCGATCCACGGCTGCCACTGTGCTTCTGCCAGCCAGCACGTCAGCGCCATCTGCGCTTCTACGGAGGTGGCAGAGAAACAGAGGGTTTCCGCGCTGATAGCTTCATCCTGCAGCAGTTCCTCCAGCCGGGTCAGTTTCTGGCGCAGATCGCTGTTAGCCTTACGCGGCACCAGCGCACCAAACAGCGAAAATGCCTGTCGCAGCGTTTCCAGCGCCTCCAGCACAGCCTGCCGCGCTGCCGGGTTACCGCGCAGCCAGACCTCTTCATGATACTGCCAGTGATCCAGCGCGGCGCTGAGCGCAGCGACCATCCCCTGCTCTACTGTTGCTTTTGGTGTCACTTTCAGCAACGGCAGTGCCCGAACCGGACGCAGTGCGTCGCCCTGCGCCAGCTGATAGCCGCGCGCAGCTTTGCTCAGGCTGCCGGGACGCAGTCCGCCGCCCGCAGCCAGCGTCTGCGCAAGTCTGAGCAGATCGGCCGGTGTACCCTGTTTAAGCTCCAGCTCAACTTCCCGCAGCGGTTCGCTAAGCTCCCCGGCCGCCACGCTGCCCTGATCGAAGGCAATTTCAATAATGCTGTCACCTGCCTGTACCGTCCAGGTTTCGCGCCGGAAATGGGTGCTGAATAGCGGCTGCAGTCGCTGCTGCAGGCGGGCAATGTCGGTACCCTGCGGCCAGATTTCTGCGGGCAGGCGGGCGATATCAAGCTGTGGTGCCGTCATCTCCACGTTGTACTCCGGGCGCTGGTGCAGACCGCCCAGCGTCTGACCCGCGGTCTTAAGCGTCATCTCATAACGCTTGTCCACCCCCCGGATGCGCAGCCCCATATCCCAGCGGCGCAGCTGGTTGTCGTCTGTTTCATAGTAGATATTCGTCAGCTCGCGAGCGGCTTCATGCTGATGTGGCCAGGCGGCCAGCGTCTCTGCCAGAGTAGCGGCAGCCTGCGGGGTGGCAATGAACTTTAATTCGATTTCAGTGGTCATAATTTTTTATTTACTACGCTGCTGGCACTTATACGGTTAATCTGGCGAGAGTAATGCACCACAAGCACGCTGTCTCGGCTTTCTTGTGCTTTTACGCCCCTTTTCCCGCCGGATTGAGACCAGGATAGTTCTCATTCAGATTTATGCGAGGCAACTCCAGACTGTGCCGGTAAATTTACGCCCATCAAGAAAACACGACATCGAATGAAAAAAATTACACTTGCCGCCCTTTCTTTGCTGGCTTTCAGCGCCATCACCCCCGCTCACGCTGCCGATGAAAAGCGTTATATCTCCGATGAATTATCGACCTGGGTACGCAGCGGTCCGGGCGATCAGTATCGCCTGGTCGGTAAGCTGAACGCCGGGGAAGAAGTTACCGTGGTGCAGACCAACAGCGATGCGCAATACGCGCAAATTCGCGATGCAGAAGGCAAAACCAACTGGATCCCGCTGTCGCAGCTAAGCGCCACCCCGAGCCTGCGTACCCGCGTGCCGCAGCTGGAGCAGCAGGTTAAAGATCTGACCGACAAGCTGGCTAACATTGATAACAGCTGGAATCAGCGCACGTCAGAAATGCAGAACAAAGTCGCTAACAGCGACGGCACAATCGATGGTCTGAAACAGGAAAACCAGAAGCTTAAAAATGAGCTGATTGTGGCGCAGAAAAAAGTGAGCGCAGCCAACGTACAGCTGGATGACAAGCAGCGCACCATTATTATGCAGTGGTTTATGTACGGCGGCGGCGTGCTGGGCGTTGGCCTGCTGCTGGGTCTGCTGCTACCGCATATGGTGCCGCGCCGTAAAAAGAAAGATCGCTGGATGAATTGATCCGCCGTACGCCAGCCGTTTTTTCAGGGGGGATCGCCAGATGCCCCCTTTCCCATGCCCGCTTTTCCGCTAAAGTATGCAACAATTATGAAACACGCGCCTGACGCGCAGTTATCTGAATACCTCTGGAGTTGTTGAGTGAAAACCTTTCTGGTCGGTGGTGCAGTGCGTGATGCTTTACTGCAGCTGCCGGTAAAAGATCGTGACTGGGTGGTGGTTGGCGCCACGCCTGATGAGATGCTGGCGCAAAATTATCAGCAGGTAGGCCGCGATTTTCCGGTCTTTTTACATCCGCACAGTCGGGAAGAGTATGCGCTGGCGCGCACCGAGCGCAAACAGGGCAGCGGCTACACCGGCTTTATCACGCATTTTGCGCCCGATGTCACGCTGGAGCAGGATCTGCAGCGGCGCGATCTGACCATCAACGCCATCGCGCAGGCGGAGGATGGCAGCCTGATCGATCCCTGCCACGGCCAGCGCGATCTTGCCAGCCGCACGCTGCGTCACGTTTCGGCAGCGTTTAGCGAAGATCCGCTGCGCGTGCTGCGCGTGGCACGGTTTGCCGCCCGCTATGCCCACCTCGGTTTTCGCATTGCCGCTGAAACGCAGACGCTGATGGCAGAGATGGCCGCCAGCGGCGAACTGGCGCACCTGACGGCAGAGCGCGTCTGGAAAGAGACGGAAAACGCGCTGCTCACGCGCAACCCGCAGGTCTATTTTCAGGTACTGCGAGACTGTGGCGCACTGCAGGTACTTTTCCCGGAGATTGACAATCTGTACGGCATTCCAGCCCCGCCGAAATGGCATCCTGAGATTGATACCGGTGTGCATACGCTGATGACGCTGACGCTGGCAGCCGCGCTCTCTGATGAGCTGGACGTGCGCTTCGCTACGCTGTTTCACGATGTCGGCAAGGCGCTGACCCCGCCGGAAAAATGGCCGTCGCATCACGGTCATGGTCTGGCCGGTGTACCGCTTGTCGCCGCCCTGTGCCAGCGGCTGCGCGTCCCTAATTACGTGCGCGATCTGGCGCTGATCGTGACCGAGTTTCATGACATCGTACACACCATTGAGCGACAGTCAGCCGCGGCGCTGGTGGCGCTGTTTGATCGCATCGACGCCTGGCGTAAGCCGGAGCGGGTCGAAAAAATGGCGCTGACCAGTGAGGCAGACGCGCGCGGGCGTGCCACGCTGGAGAGTATGCCCTATCCGCAGGGTAACTATTTGCGTCAGGCGTTTGCGCTGGCACAGGCGGTACCGGTGCAGCAGGTGATCGCTGCGGGCTTTAAAGGGGCAGACGTGCGGGAAGAGCTGAGCAGGCGCCGGATTGCGGCTATTGAAGAAGGGCTGATCGGTGCGCGGCCGGCATAGCCCGCCGCGCGACCGCTATTACATAAACACGGCGTAGACCGCTGCTGCAACGATAAAGCGATAGATCGCGAACGACACAAACGAGATACGCTTGATCAGCTCAAGGAAGACCTTGATCGCCAGCAGCGCCACGATGAATGCGGTAATAAAGCCCACCGCGAACATCGGGAAATCCTGCATCGTCAGGAAGCCCATGCTTTTATAGAGATCCAGCACGGTCGCGCCCATCATCATCGGCACGGCAAGAATGAACGAGAACTCCGACGCTGCGTAGCGGCTGACGCCCATCAGCATACCGCCCGAAATCGTCGCACCCGAGCGGGAAAAGCCCGGCCACAGCGCCAGACACTGGAAGCAGCCAATCATAAACGCCTGACGATAGGTGATATCATCCACGCCCACCGCTTTTGGCTGTTTCGGCTTCAGGAATTCCGCGGCAAGCAGCAGCACGCCGCCCACGACCAGGGCATACATGACGTTAATCGGATTAAACAGCGTTTTGATCTGATCGTGCAGCAGTAAACCGATCGCCACCGCCGGGATCATCCCGAGCAGAATGTGGATCAGCGTCAGCTTACCGGTACCGGTACCTTCATGGCGCTCCTGACCAAAATGGATGCCAATCAGGCCAAACAGGCGTCGCCAGAACATCACGACCACTGCCAGAATTGATCCGAGCTGGATCACCACTTCAAACGTCTCTGCTTTATCACCCTCAAATCCCAGCAGGTGCCCGACAATAATCATATGGCCTGTGGATGAGACCGGCAGAAACTCGGTCAGCCCCTCGACAACCCCGAGGATCGCAGCGACCCACAGCTGATGCATATCTGCCATCAAAATTTTCCCCTATCCGTTTTAAACAGTAAAAAGGCGGTCGCAAACTGCTACCGCCTGAAATTATGCCGGCGTTGATCTGAAGAAAACCTTAGGGTTTTCTGCCACTTCGCTTCGCTTAACGCAACGGCCTCAGCTAAGACACACCATAATTTGATTTGGTTTCATTGTGATGGCAATCACAGGGGGTTTATTTAGGAATTGTCCCGCGCTCGATACGCACGCCAACGCTTGCCGCCTGAGCCACTGCACCCGGCTTACCGACCCGGATACGCACGCCGGGCGTTTTGAAACGCTTCATCAACAGATCGCAGATTTCTTCCGCGACGCGCTCGACCAGCGCAAACCGGTTTCCCTGCAGATGCGAAAGGATGGCATCGGTGACATCGGCATAGCTCAGACAGTCGCTGACATCGTCGCTGGCAGCGGCACGCCGGTTATCCCACGCCATTTCGACATCGAGCACCAGCTTCTGCTGCATACCCTGTTCCCAGTCGTATACGCCAATGGTGGTGAACACGGTGAGTTGTTCTATAAATACGATATCCATGATGTCACTCTCTGTTTTTGGCCAGGCCGGATACCACTTCCGGCGGATTATGCGTATTATCCACGCTTACCGGCAACAAAACGACCCAAAAGGAACGGTACGACGCTATGAGTGCTATCGCGCTTGGTATGATTATTTTCGCGTATCTTTGCGGCTCGATTTCCAGTGCGATACTGGTTTGTAAACTCGCAGGTTTGCCCGATCCGCGTACCTCAGGCTCCGGCAATCCCGGCGCCACGAATGTGCTGCGCATCGGTGGCAAAGCGTCGGCCGCGGCGGTACTGATATTTGATGTGGCTAAAGGGATGATTCCGGTCTGGATCGCCTGGATGTTGCACGTGACGCCCATGTACCTTGGCCTGACTGCAATAGCCGCCTGCCTCGGACATATCTATCCGGTGTTTTTCCGCTTTCGCGGGGGCAAAGGCGTGGCGACGGCATTGGGTGCGATTGCGCCGATTGGCTGGGATCTCACCGGCCTGATGACCGGCACCTGGCTGCTGACCGTGCTGCTGAGCGGCTACTCCTCGCTGGGCGCCATCGTCAGCGCGCTGATCGCACCGTTCTACGTCTGGTGGTTCAAACCGCAGTTTACGTTTCCGGTGTCGATGCTCTCCTGCCTGATCCTGCTGCGGCATCATGACAATATTCAGCGGCTGTGGCGCGGACAGGAAAATCGCGTCTGGAAACGGAAAAAAAAGAAAGCGTAAAAAAACCGGCTGCGCGCCGGTTTTTTGTTTTCAGATAGCGGGCAGTTCCGCCAGCGGCCAGCGCGGACGGACGCTGACGCCCAGCTCACCCCGCGTTCCGCCCTTCAGGCGCACCATGCCGGCATAGGCGATCATCGCGCCGTTATCGGTGCAGAATTCAGGCCGGGCATAAAATACCTCGCCACCGCGCGCACTCATCATTTCTGCCATGCGCGTGCGCAGCGTGCGGTTGGCGCTGACGCCGCCGGCGATCACCAGCCGCGTAAAGCCGGTCTGCTCCAGCGCGCGTTTGCACTTGATCATCAGCGTATCCACAACCGCATCTTCAAATGCACGGGCAATGTCCGCACGCGCCTGCTCGTCACCGTCATGCTCGCGAATGGTATTTGCCGCGAAGGTTTTCAGTCCGGAGAAGCTGAAGTCGAGGCCCGGGCGATCGGTCATCGGACGCGGGAAGCGGAAGCGGTTAGCTGTGCCCTGCTGTGCCATGCGTGACAGCATGGGGCCGCCCGGATAGTCGAGCCCCAGCAGCTTGGCTGTTTTATCAAATGCTTCACCCGCCGCATCGTCGATTGACTCACCCAGCAGCGTGTACTCCCCGATACCGGTGACGCTGATAAGCTGAGTATGGCCGCCGGAGACCAGCAGCGCGACAAACGGAAATGCCGGCGGATGCTCTTCCAGCATCGGGGCCAGCAGATGGCCTTCCATATGATGCACCGGCACCGCCGGCACATTCCAGGCGAACGCCAGCGCGCGGCCAATCGTGGCCCCGACCAGCAGCGCCCCCACCAGACCCGGACCGGCGGTATAGGCAACCGCATCGATATCACTGGCCTGCAGATGTGCTTCTTTCAGCGCCGCCTGTATCAGCGGCACCGTTTTGCGCACGTGGTCGCGCGATGCCAGTTCCGGCACCACGCCGCCGTAGTCGGCATGCAGCTTCACCTGGCTATACAGCTGATTCGCCAGCAGACCGGACGCATCGTCATAAATCGCGATGCCGGTTTCATCGCAGGACGTTTCAATACCCAGAACTCGCATAGCTTTATTACCCTCTTCTTGCGGCGCGCAGTGTAGCACAGGCAAAACTGCCGCCGGACTACTTTGACGGGAAAAAGTGTTTTTCTGCCGCACAAAGAGTGCGCTATACTCCACGGCCTGAAAAAACCGGCAGCCGCACAGGCAAACGCTCCTGTTGGTTCTAAATTATCCATGGTGCTTTACAAGCCAGCCCCGGCTGGAGTAAAATGCTGCACCATTTTGAAATGTGCTGGCGCCGCAGTCAGCAGCAAAAACCGAATTTTATCGAGGTGAGAGTTACATGCCGGTAATTAAAGTACGTGAAAACGAGCCATTCGACGTAGCACTGCGTCGCTTCAAGCGTTCCTGCGAGAAAGCAGGCGTTCTGGCTGAAGTTCGTCGTCGTGAGTTTTATGAAAAACCAACGACCGAGCGTAAGCGCGCTAAAGCGTCAGCAGTTAAGCGTCACGCCAAGAAACTGGCTCGCGAAAACGCACGCCGCACTCGTCTGTACTAATTTCTTTCGGAAGTTCGCTTCCGCCGCGTGTTAAACGCAGACAGAGTCAAGTAAGAGGCCGTGCTTTCCGAAAGGAAGCGCGGCTTGTTGCCGTTTAAGAGCTGAAAAAAATCGGGGCTTATGGCTGGACGAATTCCACGCGTTTTTATCAATGATTTACTTGCCCGCACGGATATCGTGGATCTCATCGATGCCCGCGTTAAGCTGAAAAAGCAGGGTAAGAACTATCACGCGTGCTGTCCATTCCATAACGAAAAAACCCCCTCTTTTACCGTCAGCGGTGAAAAGCAGTTTTACTACTGCTTTGGCTGTGGTGCCAAAGGCAACGCTATCGACTTCCTGATGAATCACGATCGTCTGGAATTTGTAGAGAGCGTTGAAGAACTCGCCACCCAGCACGGCCTTGAAGTGCCGTACGAAACAGGCAGCGGCCCCAGCCCGATTGAGCGTCATCAGCGTCAGAGTCTTTACCAGCTGCTGGAGAAACTGGATGGTTTCTATCAGCAGAGCCTGCGCAGTCCGGAAGCGGAGAGTGCCCAGCGCTATTTAGGCTCACGCGGGCTCAGCCAGCAGGTGATCGATCACTTTGCGATTGGCTATGCGCCTGCGGGCTGGGATAACGTGCTGAAGCGTTTTGGACAGCAGCAGGAAGACCGCGAATCGCTGATGGAAGCGGGCATGCTGGTCACCAATGATAAAGGCCGCAGCTACGATCGCTTCCGCGATCGCGTGATGTTCCCGATCCGCGATAAGCGCGGACGCGTTATCGGCTTTGGCGGACGCGTGCTGGGTAATGATACGCCTAAGTATCTAAACTCGCCGGAAACACCGATTTTCCATAAAGGCCGCCAGCTCTATGGCCTTTACGAAGCACAGAAGAACCATCCTCAGCCGGCACGCCTGCTGGTGGTGGAGGGCTATATGGATGTGGTCGCCCTGGCACAGTTCGGCATCGATTATGCCGTGGCGTCGCTGGGAACCTCCACAACGGCTGAACATATTCAGCTGTTGTTCCGCTCGACTGACACGGTTATCTGCTGTTATGACGGTGACCGGGCCGGTCGCGAAGCCGCCTGGCGCGCGCTGGAAACCGCCCTGCCCTATATGAATGACGGGCGTCAGCTACGCTTTATGTTTCTGCCTGATGGCGAAGATCCCGATACGCTGGTGCGTAAAGAGGGGAAAGAAGCGTTTGAAGCACGCATGGAGCAGGCGATGCCGCTGTCGGTGTTTCTGTTTGACAGTTTGATGCCACAGGTGGATTTGAGCACCCGCGATGGCCGTACCAAGCTGGCGACGCTGGCTTTGCCTTTGATCAGCCAGATCCCGGGCGAAACGCTGCGGATCTATATGCGCCAGACGCTGGGTAATAAACTCGGCATTCTGGACGATAACCAGTTAGACCGGCTGATGCCAAAGGCGGCAGAAAACGGTACGCCGCCTGTTGCGCCACCGCTGAAGCGCACCACAATGCGCGTACTGATTGCGCTGCTGGTGCAGAATCCGCAGTTTGCGACGATTGTGCCCACGCTTGACGGGCTGGCGCAGTCAAAACTTGCCGGTCTGTCGCTGTTTGTCGATCTGGTCAGCCGCTGCACAGAGAATCCTGGCCTGACGACCGGACAGCTACTAGAGTTATATCGCGGGACAAATTTTAGCCAGCCCCTTGAAACACTGGCTACCTGGAACCACATGATAGTGGATGAGGAAGCCGAAGCGGTGTTTCAGGATTCACTGGCAAGCATTTATGACGCTGCGCTGGAGCAGCGCCTGGAAGCGCTGATTGCGCGTGAGCGCACCGAAGGGCTCAGTGCCGCTGAGCGGCGCGAATTCTGGGCATTAAGCCAGGCATTAGCGAAAAAATAAGATTCAGCCGGGTCGGAATGGTGGAGTATTTCCCGTTCCGGCCTGCCGCTTTCGGTTTACACGCACATTAAGCGTAACCGTAAAGCACAACGATTTCAGACCGAATATCAAGCGGCTTAAGTGCCGAACTAAAAGGGGCTGCAGCCCTGGCCGCGTTGAAGGCAGCGGCAAAAACATAATGCCTTCACTGTTATAGTTGGCTCGCTGCCGACCGACACCAATCTAATTAACAGAAGTGTGGATACCGTCTTATGGAGCAAAACCCGCAGTCACAGCTTAAGCTGCTTGTCACCCGTGGTAAGGAGCAGGGCTATCTGACCTATGCTGAGGTCAATGACCATCTGCCGGAAGATATCGTCGACTCCGATCAGATCGAAGACATCATTCAGATGATCAACGATATGGGTATCCAGGTGGTGGAAGAAGCCCCTGATGCCGATGATCTGATGCTGAATGAGAACAGCACCGACACAGATGAAGATGCCGCAGAAGCTGCCGCGCAGGTCTTATCCAGCGTTGAATCTGAAATCGGACGCACAACCGATCCGGTGCGCATGTACATGCGTGAAATGGGTACCGTGGAGCTGCTGACACGTGAAGGCGAAATCGACATCGCCAAGCGTATCGAAGACGGTATCAACCAGGTGCAGTGCTCTGTTGCCGAATATCCGGAAGCTATCACCTACCTGCTCGATCAGTACGATCGTGTGGAAGCGGGCGAATCACGCCTGTCCGATCTCATCACCGGTTTTGTCGATCCTAACGCTGAAGAAGATCTCGCCCCTACCGCCACGCACGTTGGTTCTGAGCTGTCTGAAGAAGACCGCAATGACGACGAAGAGGAAGATGAAGAGAGCGACGACGACGACAGCAGCGACGACGACAACTCTATCGATCCGGAACTGGCGCGCGAGAAATTCCTCGAGCTGCGCACTCAGTACGAAGCAACCCGTACCGTTATTAAAGCGAAAGGCCGCAGCCACGCTGATGCCGTTGCCGAAATCAACAACCTTTCTGAAGTCTTCAAGCAGTTCCGCCTGGTGCCGAAGCAGTTCGACTACCTGGTAAACAACATGCGTGAAATGATGGAGCGCGTGCGTACGCAAGAGCGCCTGATCATGAAGCTGTGTGTTGAACTGTGCAAAATGCCGAAGAAGAACTTCATCACGCTGTTCACCGGTAACGAAACCAGTGAGAGCTGGTTCAAAGCAGCCCTGGCGATGAACAAGCCGTGGTCTGAAAAGCTGAAAGATGTTGAAGACGATGTGATGCGCTCGCTGCAGAAGCTGCTGCAGATCGAGGAAGAGACCGGCCTGACCATCGAACAGGTTAAAGACATTAACCGTCGTATGTCGATCGGCGAAGCGAAAGCGCGCCGCGCGAAGAAAGAGATGGTTGAAGCTAACCTGCGTCTGGTTATCTCTATCGCGAAAAAATATACCAACCGCGGCCTGCAGTTCCTCGATCTGATTCAGGAAGGCAACATCGGCCTGATGAAAGCGGTTGATAAGTTTGAATACCGCCGTGGCTATAAGTTCTCAACCTATGCCACCTGGTGGATCCGTCAGGCGATCACCCGCTCTATCGCCGATCAGGCGCGTACCATCCGTATTCCGGTGCATATGATTGAGACCATCAACAAGCTCAACCGTATTTCGCGCCAGATGCTGCAGGAGATGGGCCGCGAGCCGACCCCGGAAGAGCTGGCTGAACGTATGCTGATGCCGGAAGATAAGATCCGCAAGGTGCTGAAGATCGCCAAAGAGCCTATCTCCATGGAGACGCCGATTGGTGATGACGAAGATTCGCATCTGGGTGATTTCATCGAAGATACCACGCTGGAGCTGCCGCTGGACTCTGCTACCTCTGAGAGCCTGCGTTCTGCGACCCACGACGTGCTGGCGGGCCTGACCGCACGCGAGGCGAAAGTCCTGCGTATGCGTTTTGGTATCGATATGAACACCGACCACACGCTGGAAGAAGTGGGCAAACAATTTGACGTCACGCGTGAGCGTATCCGTCAGATTGAAGCCAAAGCGCTGCGTAAACTGCGCCACCCGAGCCGCTCGGAAGTGCTGCGCAGCTTCCTCGACGATTAATCATCTGCAGGAAAACACAAACCCCGGCACGCCGGGGTTTTTTATTGCCCGCTCTCCGGCAGCCCCAGCGCATCCGCCAGCTGGCGATACGCTGCCACCATCTCCTCCAGCGAAGCGCGGTTGAGCCCGCTGGGGTTCGGCAGCACCCAGATGCGCGTCTCCATCAGCGGCTGCGGCTGCTCGCCCCACTCCACTTTACGCTGCCGGAACGCACGCTGATACGCATCCTTGCCCAGCACCGCCAGCGCCCGCGGCTGATAACGTAAAATTTTATCCTGCAGCCGCAGCCCGCCGTCGCGCAGCTCATCGCCGCTCAGCTCGCTGGCCTGCGTGGTGGGACGCTCAACCAGCGCGGTGATGCCGCAGCCGGTCTCCAGCAGCCGCCGCTCCTGCTCCGGCTTCAGCAGCTCGCGCGTGAAGCCGGCCAGATAGATCACTTTCCAGAAGCGGTTGCCGGGATGCGCAAAATGATAGCCGGTATGCGCAGAAGATTTGCCGGGGTTAATGCCGCAGAACAGCACCTGCAGATCGTGTGCGATGATATCGCGAATGTCGTGTTCGGGTTGCATATGCCTCTGAATGCCTGATAAACGTGCTTAAAGGGTAGAATATTCAGCGGGATGGGGAAAGCGTGGTAATTATGATAAGTGAAAAGCCAGCGCCAGCAACCTGGCCAGTTAACGATTTCTTTTAGCGTCTGTGCAGCAAAAAAACGCTCAAACTGTTGTGGCAATCACTCCTGTCACAGCAGCACACCGATTTTTTCATTAATATCAATCACTCACCATTGTGCTAATTTTCATCAACCGATCGGTGAAGGCTGGATCGCCTCTGCCAGATACTTTATAATCCCCGCACTACTGGCCCCTTAGCTCAGTGGTTAGAGCAGGCGACTCATAATCGCTTGGTCGCTGGTTCAAACCCAGCAGGGGCCACCAAATTTAATGATGTAAATCATGCAGTTAAGCCACCTTTCAGGGTGGCTTTTTTGTTGGCTGCTGAGCAAGCTTCGCACAAAAGTTGTAGAGATACGCATTTTTCTGAATACTCACAAAGCCTTGCCCGCCTAACTCATATCTTCAGGGTTGTTTCCCGCAGGCTTTTGGCTTCAGATCCCCGCGAAAAATGAAAGGTGAAATGTGGATAAACAAGCCAGACTGGAGCATTTACACGAATGCTTACGCCGTGAAGTGATGATGAGTTCTAAGGATTTTTCGTGGTTTAGGACGCTGCATAAAGCGATTAAATGCCCGAATCGCCGTTATCACTTCTGGTGGCGCATAGCGTCGCACTGGCACCACTCAGGCAATAAGTTTCTGAAAAAATGGGCCATAAATATAAACAGACGCCTCATTTTCAAATATGGAACTGAAATTCAGTTAGGGGCAAATATCGGCCCTGGCATGGTGATTTCTCATCATCAGGGAATTGTGATAAACGGTTCGGTTGTCACAGGCCATTCCTTGCGGATAAGACAAAACACCACGATTGGCATTACCGGCGCAAATGCTGATAAAGAGCCAATATCAATTGTTATTGGCAATAATGTGAGTATTGGTGCAGGTTCCTGCATCATCGCTGACAGGATCCGGATCGGTGATAACGTTGTGATCGGCGCTATGTCCTTTGTAAATAGAGACCTTCCCGATAACACCACTGCTTATAGTGAAAAGGTTTTGCATGTACGGCCGAACAATTGAAATATAGAATAATTCAGCAGCCACTGTGCTTTTCAGTTATTTTATTGCTGAGGATTGCTGATTGTACTACCGGGTTAACATGCTATCGATAACGTCTAATGTCGTGCGAAAGAACAGAGCGTTATCAGACTGATAACAAAGCGTGGCTCAGGAAAGCACATCAATGTTATTCCTCATGCCAAAGAAAAAAGCATAGCAACTATCGTTACCGGGTTTGCAGCGATCCCCGGGAGTAAAGTCTGATAATGAGAAGTCTTAATAGCTTCTGAAATTCAGGTTTATATTGTATAGCGTCATGCTGTCGCTCCGGATTTAAATATCAGCAAACGAACAGGCTGAGTTTTTCCATTCCCTGCTGACTGGCGGCTCTGGCTTAACTCATCACGTTCTGCTGGCGCAGATGCCGCAGCAGCACCTTTCCTCCCGGCATAAAGTCGGTGCCATAACGCACGATACCAACGTCGTCCAGCCCGGCATCAATGGCATAACGCAGCTCACCGGGCTGCGTCTGTTCCAGCATCACCACATCAACCTGTTTCAGCCGGGGCTCATACTTCAGTAATACGTCAGAAAGAATATGTACCAGCTGATGTGCGGTGCCGGGCAGCCCCTGCAGGATGAGCGTCATATCCGGCAGGCCATAATCGGGCAGATGAGCCAGGGCACCGGCGCGGGTGTTAAGAATGCGCTGCAGGTTATCCAGCACCGACAGAATCACCTGTTCCCGTTCGCTCACCGCATCCAGCTCCAGGCCGCCGCTGAAATTGCCGTAAAGAATGTCGTAAAGTGAAGGCGTCATCAGGGTCTTTTCGCCTTTTCCGCTACCAGCGTCAGCGTGCCGTCACCCAGCTCAATCACCCTGGCCCTGTCCGGATGGAGGTCTGCGCGGGTCAGCAGCAGTCGCCACGTCTCATCCTGAGTATCTGGCGACAGAAACAGCCCGGCCACCGCCACAAACTCTGCTCTCTCCTCCATCGGCATATCAATACTGATCGACTCACCGGGACGCACCCGGATCGCTTTCTGCGCCATCAGATCTGCCCTCAGCACGTGGCTGTCAGCCGCTAACAGTGCAGGATAGTCGGCGGCGTCAAAGGCCTGACGGTCGCTGAGTTGCCAGATGCGTACCACGGTTGAGAGCGCAGCGCCCTGCGCGTTGCGGTTGGCGCCTTCGCGGGCGCGAAAGTCGAGATGCAGCGTGCGTATTTGTTTGTAAAAAAGAGAGTTTGTGACGGAGGCGGTGCCCTCGGATACTTTCTGCGTCAGACCGCAGCCGCTGGCGCTTAGCGCCAGCATCAGAGGGATAAGCGTCTTACCAGCGGTAGTCGCCCTGTTCATCGGTTTCACTCCTTGAAGGTTGTACCCGGACGCGCTGATAACGACCGAGCGGAATGGTGAGTAAATCAGGTTTGCGTGAGGCATTCAGGTTTCTTTGAGGCAGCAACGCGGTGCGGCCCAGCTGTTGTGCCGCTTCTGTCCGGCAACTCAGCTGCGCATCAGGCAGCATGGCGCGGTCGACGCACAGCTCCAGCCGCGCATCCAGCTTTGCCCCGAGGTAGACATGGAGCAGCGCCATCAGATCGCCGTGCAGTTGTCCGCCGGGCAGCCAGCCACGCACCTCCTCCGGGTTACCGGTCAGCAGTCGCAGTAATACCTGTCCGTTAACGTCGGTGGCATGCGTCCCCATGACCGGACGGCGCATCAGACTGACCGGTTGCTGCGTGCTCAGACGTAAACGGCAGGGCTGGGGAACACGGCGTGGATCCCACGGAACGATCTGCGCGCGCGTATCCGGTGCCAGCAGCGCCACCAGCGAGGTCATGCCCTCTGCGGTCCGGGCAGGCAGCATCATGACCGGTAACAGCGCCAGAAAGCGGGAAACCGGCGTGGCGATGTTTTGCGCACAGCCGTTTATCCCCAGACCAGCCAGCCCCAGCAGGTACTGAGAGGTTTTATCGGTGCCGCCAGGTGCGAACGTGGCCGGATAGGTGTATTTGCGCCAGATACGGTAAAACTGCGTAGTCAGCCGGTGACTGAAAATATCCAGAAAATCCTGAAGCGCCTCATGGCCCTCGCGCTGTCGGGTGATATCGTCGATATAGTGCGTTGGCAGCGGAGATGCCGTGCCATACAGCCCCATAAAATTGATGCGTACCGTGGGCGGAAGGTGCGGATGCCCGGAAGTGTCAGCCCCGCGAATTTCACCTGCCGGAAACCCCATGCCGGGGTGCGGCCTGAACCGTACCGGCTCGTGTCGCACCTGCCAGTCGCTGCCTGGTACCGGCGCTTCAGGATCGCACTTCTCCAGCAGCTGGCAAAAACGGTAAAAATTCATACAGGGCAGCTGGTTACCCAGCCGTGCTATCAGCCGGGCAGACGCTGGCTGTGATTCTCTTTCCATCGGAGACATTTTCCTTCAGGCCGGATAATCAGCGAGAGCTGAATGAACTGATTCATGTCCGCATACAGGGACAGGAAACGGTTAAGCATTTCACCAAACAGATGTACGTCGCCGTCACCGGTAAAACCGCTGCTGTCGAGCGTCACTTCAACATCAAGACCACGCAGCAGATAACCTGATTCAAACCGCTGCAGGCGGTGATGCTGCACGTCAAGAATCGCCTCCAGCCTGCGGTTGCAGAGTTCGTCATCCTGCCAGTTATAGAGCGCCAGCGTGCCGCGCAGCACCTCCGCACTGTTCATCATGTTGATAAAGCCCGAGCCGAGGTGACTCAGGACCCGCCAGTGAAAACGGTCCTCAGCGGGTGGATAAGCAGGCAGCGTCGGACGGGTCAGATTGCACACCGTTACCGGCGTCTGCAGCACCTGTTCGCAGCGGTCCAGCAGTGTACTCTGCAGCGCGCGACGCGGAAGCTGGCCGTTGGTGCCGGTGATGCGCAGCGAAAGCGTGTCGCGGGAAAGCACATCGTCTTTCTCCCACTGCTGACCGCCAAGGATCAGCCAGGTGTCATGCAGGCCGGTAACCCCCCGGCGCACGCGGGTATGAAAGTAGCGCTCCGGAGCATGACGTCGCATCATGCCGCCCCGGTGCCGGAAGCTGGTGAACGGAACATATTCAGCTGCCCCGGCCAGCCCTGAACCGCTGACCGCATCCACTGAGTAAATTTCTGTGTGCCCATCCTGCAGGCGCTTTGCGCGCAGCAGATACTCGCTCTCCAGTCCGTTCACGGTCAGCGGATCGGCTTCCAGGTCGAACAGGTTAATCACCGGTACGCAGTGCAGGCGCAGAGAGCGATCTTTCACCGGTAAATCACGCTGCCACGGCTCGCTGAACACCACCTCGATATCGATGTATGCCAGCCCGGGTGGAAGCGAGAGCATCTCCAGTCCGTTCAGGTTCACAAAGCGGAATTTCTCAGGAAAGGTGAAATATTCCAGCAGCAGCTGATAGCCGCTGAAGGCGCTCTCTCCCTTTGGCCAGAGCCGGTCATCCTCGTCAAATCCGCCCGGGCTGAACCAGCCGTCAAAGGCGCTACGCTCCGGCTGCCCGGCCAGACGAATGTACAGCGCCGCCTGACGGCGGGTCAGCCTCTGATGCAGCGCCGTCGCCACGGGCACATCTTCTCCCAGCCACAGGCTCAGCTGACGCAGGTCACACTGGCTCCAGTCTGCCTGTCCGCTGCTGGTCAGGCGCAGGCGTAGCACAGAGCGCCCATCCGGTTCAGTGCCCATAGCAACCCCGGCGACTGCCAGCGGGTTAAGCGTGACCGGCTTTGTGGTGCGATAGCGGCACACGGTATTTTTTGGCCCCACGGGACGGGAAAAGATCTCCAGCCCTGCAGGTGCCGTCTCTGCTATCTTCATTTTCGGCAGGTCCGGCGTCAGCGCCACCACAGCGAGTGACGGAATGGTGCGCAGATAGTGCGGCCAGAGCATGCTGACCAGGCCCTCGGTCAGTTCCGGCAGGTCATCATCAATCTTCTGACGCAGTCGTCCTACGCTAAAGGCGAAGCCTTCCAGCAGGCGTTCCACGAAGGGATCCGGGATGCCAGCGCGATCCAGGCTGAGCATGGCGGCGCGGTCAGGATGGGTTTCGGCAAATTCTTTTGCGGCGTCGCGCAGATAGCGCATTTCGATATCGTAATAGCGCAGGGTTAAGTCTTTCATGTTCTGACGAGCCTCTCTTATTTGAACGCACCCATATCAATCATCAATTTGAGAAACGTCAGCGATATCGGGAAAAAATAATGTCATCAATCCTTTGGACCATTTTTTTTTAAATTAAAGAAAGAGGTCAGGCCGTATTAAGAAAAGAGCACTGACGCTCGTGCAGCATCGATAGTCACCAGCCCGGCCAGCAGCTGCTCCATGTCAGACTGCATACGGGTTTTATCCGTTTCACTCCGGCCCGTGCGGGCACGCAGTAACTTCAGCCGGCGGGACTTTACTTCAAATAACAGCGCTGGCTCCCACTCCGCCAGCGTCATACTCTCTGCGGTATCATCGAGCGCGCCCAGCAGCTGCAGTGCCAGTTCCTGACGACCAGACTGTTCAGCGATCCGTGCCATCAGCAGGCGAAGGAGCCACTGCTGGCGGGGAGTGCGAATACCGGGTCGCTGCTGCAGCCAGGCCAGCGCAGCTTCAATGCCCTCCCTCTCTGCCAGCTCAGTGGCCTCACTCTCCAGTAACAGCACGTCATCTTCCGGCATGCCCGTCGCAGCGGCGGGATCGGATCTGAACGTACTCTCTGTTATCAGTACCTGCTGCTGGATCCAGCTCAGCGTCACCTCATCCGCAAATGGCATGCCGTCGCTGAAGGCCAGCGTTTCCAGCCCGCGCAGGCGTGAGAGCAGCCCTTTCAGATCGTCCTGAACAATAGCTGCAAATTCCGCATGCCCCAACCGCAGCTGCGCCTGGTGCTGATACCACTGCAGGTCAAGCCAGAAGTGGTTGGCACCCCGGCTGAACAGGCTGTCCGCCTGCTCAGCCAGTTCGGCCCAGCTCTGCTGAAGCCAGAGGCGTTTAAGCAGGGCGTGCTGGTCAGATTTTGGTGGCGTAACACGACTGTTGCCGTTACCTGACAGCAGCGGCAGCTGACTGAGCGTGTCATGGCGGAGGGTTTTCATCAGCCGGTGTGCGGCCAGCGCGCCATTTGGCTGCTCGCGCAGATAAGCTGCCAGCGCTCGCGCCTGTTCCATCAGCTCCCGCCCGGAGCTGATGGCAGCCAGAGCTGGCGCTGCCGGTGTTGAAGAAGCGTCTGGTTGCGGAACGTCCGCTGCTGTCAGCGGCACCACCGCATCAGGGCCGCCAGCGTTAAGCAACCGGCCCTCGAGCGCACTGTAAAGACCACTAAGGTTTGTACCACCCTGTGCCCTGCAGATGTCATCAATAGCCAGCAGCGCCGCCACGGTGCGCTGCGCCGTGGCGATCGTCACCTCCGGATAGAGCGTCAGCGCGTCCAGCACGCGCACGCTGGATATAAAATTCAGCGCCGCCTCGCGACTGCGCGTTCGCTGCGGATGCAGGTCGTCACCAAAGCGCTGCAGCAGACCCGCCAGCAGGGCCAGGCCCTCAGCAAACCCCTCTTCGCCATCCTTCTGCAGGCGTGCGAAGCTATACCAGACCGCTACGCGGATATCTTTCGCTTCCGACGTCAGTATCTGCGCTGTCAGCGAACAGATAAGCGTCGTATCCGCACCAGACAGCCGGTTCATCTCTTCCTGCATCTGCTGAAACGCATCGGTATAGGTCGGATCTTCACCGGCGGGGAGGCTGGCATTCACAGGCTGCAGCCAGTGCTCCCATAAAAGAATGTGCTCAGCAGCCTGTACGCGGAGGTGTTCCGCATCCATGCCGCAGGCGCTAATCAGGGATTGCAGGGGCATCACTCCTCCTCACTGAAGTCAGCATCATCCGACGGGCTTTGGGTGCTGCCGGTGATAAAAATATCGGACGGAAGCGTAAAGTTGCGCAGCTTCAGCAGCACCAGCGGCCCCTCGCCGGCTTCGGTACGCAGGATATAATTTAACGGCCGTCCGTCAGGGGCATGCCAGGTAAGCTGCCAGCTGCTGCCGGACCCCGGTCTGGCACTGATCTGCGCCTTCTCCAGCAGACGGATCAATCCCCAGCTGCCTGGCATGTCAGCGTACAGACGGCTGCCTGCTTTGGTGCTGATCCAGCTCAGCGATGCGCCCGGCGCTTCGGTGTCGGCAGGCCAGGTAAAGCGCCGCCAGACCGGCTGCTGGTTCATGTAAGTCAGCTTCTGGCTGTCGATTATCAGGTCAGTCTGCATCACGTCTGCTGCCGTTCCCGGACGCAGCTCAAAATGCAGGCCGGCATCACCGCTGGCAAATATCACGTCAGCAATCTGACTGAGCTGATTAAGCGCCTGCAGAAAAGCCGGATTAAATGTCAGTCCGCGGGCGTTAATGCGGTCCGGTACCCAGCGGGTCCCTTCGCGGTGCAGTACGCCGCTCAGGCGAGCGTGCAGAAAGCGGGTAAGGCGTCCGTTTTCCGCATTCAGGTATTTCGCCAGCAGCGGCAGTGATACCTCGCTGCTGACGTTTCTGAACGGGTAGCGGCCGCCAAATGCGCGGTTCCACTCGTTCACCACGGCCTGCTGCCACTGTGCGTTGAAGCTCCGTGCAGCCGGCATCAGCACCTGCTGCCACGCCTGCTCTATCGGGCGCACAAACACTGTCTGCCCGAAACCACTCCACTCCTGTCCCAGTCCGGCGGCGACCAGGCTGCCGTAGTCACGTGTCTCCGTCAGATCAACGCTCTTGCCCTGAAATACCGTCTGCGCCAGCGTCTGCGTCATCGCCTGCGGATCTGCCGCACTGGTGATCTGCTGCAGACGCAGGCGCACCTGGGTCACGCGCGTCAGAAAAGTGCGCAGGCTCAGGGTGCTGCTGCTCTGATTATCGGTCAGCGCCAGCAGCGGTCCGAAGGTGGCATCAAGCGGTCCCCGCGGGCCGCTGCGCTGGTCAATCGCCGGGCGCTTCTCCCGGTTAAACAGGTTTTGCGCCGATCTCACCAGCGAGTCGCTCATCGCGTCGCCGCTCTGTGCAGTACGCCCCTGCAGGTTGAGCGTGTTCATCAGCGCTACCAGCGGCGACTGTCTGACGTCCGCTATCAGCGTGAGCTGGTCAATTGCATCGGAGAGCGTTGGCGCGGGCTGCAGGCGCAGACTATTAAGGAAGTGCAGCCAGGCCGCACTGTAATCGGCAAAGTAGCGGCTGGCGAACCTCGCTTCCAGTGCCTCAGGCGAAGCAGCATCACCCGCAGGCGGCGGTGCATCACTCAGCACCCAGTCCATCTCTTCACGCCGCTCACGTGCCACCTGTTCAATGGCAGGTTTAACGCCCTCTTCCCACGCCTGCCGGGTGAACATGCCGGGCACAACCTCATCGGTGGTAAAGAGGCGACCGGCATCCGTATCCCCGGTCATATCGGCCAGCCGCATATCGGCGTACTGGTGCTTTATCCGGGCAATCACCCGCTGATATTGCCGCGATTCGCTGTTGGTCACCCCCATCTGGCGTACCAGCAGAGTGCGTACCTGTCCGACCAGATCCGGGTCGGCTTTCAGTGACCATTCGGAATGTGTAATGAGATGCTCCGCATAGAAGGCCAGCAGCGGCTGCCCGCTTCCCTGCCAGCGAGCGTCATCCAGACCCTGCCGCTGCGTCCAGCTCTGCATCAACGTCTGGCTGAACCAGGCGGCATCCATACGTTCAGGACGCGCCAGCATCAGATAGAGTCTGAGATGCACATAGGCCTGCTTTGCCTGCGTTTCGCGCAGCGGGCTGTCGGGCGGGAGTGCGGCATAAGCCTGCAGTGCATCGGTGAGCCAGTCTGCGGCGGCGCCGCGCAGCAGAGGCTGTGCAGCCTCAAGGTAGCGTGGCCATAAGGCAGACCGCAGTTCTTCGTTCTGACTAAGCCCGGCGCGCTGATACCATGGCACGCCATGTTCCGCGCGATACTCCAGGCGAGCCAGCGTATTCTGAAATGCAGTCAACGCGTTCATGCGCTGTTCAGGCGACTGATTCGGCCTGACGGCAAGCGCGGCCTGAGCATTTACCTCAGCAATCTGTCTGTAATTAGTTACGTATGCCATGCCTATCCACGCAGCCCAACCCACCACTGCCAGAGAAGCACAAGACGCCATCACCTTTTGCCATGGAACGCCCGGCTTACGTGGCCGAAGCTCTGCAGGAAGTGTCTGAACTGACGCAGGCAGAACATCCCAGCACTTATCCATGCGCCAGTGGTGCATAGCAGCTTGCCTTGCACCCGCAGAAGGCTGGCTGAACACCAGCCCCGCGAGCGATAGTGGGCTGGACGGAGTGAGCATCGCTGAGAGGAGCGCGGTCACGTTCTCCGATCTGCGGCTGAGCTGATCAGCGAGCGTCAAAAGAAAGTGATGGTTTATATCACTACAGGCTTGCTGTAGCCCCTGCGAGATGAGGACCGGCGTCAGGGCAGTCAGCGTTTCTGTTAAAGCCTTATTATGACAGCCGGCAGGTAGCAGACAGCCAGTGGCCTGCGTGATGCGACCTTCCGGCTTACCGGCGCATGTATGCAGGGACCAGACATATAGCGGAAGCTTCCAGCCCAGCGCATCCATCCGGGCGCGAATGGCATGAGAGAGGGGATCCATGCTGCTCTCAGAAAGTAGCGACAGCGGCTGCTTCAGTCCCGTCGCTGACAGCTGGTCGAACGCCGGAGTCACCCACACCACTCCATCAACCGGACGGCGACGCAATCTGCGTAACGCCATCAGCCAGGCAATGTCAGCAGGTGTGTTAAGATCGCCCCCCCACAGCAGCAGCGTGCCACGGTCTTCCTGCCAGAGCTGAGCCGGCAGGCCCGGGGTTAACTGTTCCACTTCATCAACTGCACCGGTTATCAGCAGGATGCGCGTTTTACCTGCCCAACGGCGACCGTGGAGGTTACGCAGGGTAAGGCGGATAGCATCAACGGTGACGTTACGCGGTGCGGTTTGTGCAACACGACTTTCATCAGCAGGCAGGACATTCTTTCGCTTAGCCTCTAAGCGATGCCAGCCCTGCTGAATAGCCAGACTCATTGTTCTGCCATGACGAAGCATCATCAACAGAAATAACGCACCGGCAAGTACCAGAATTTTCATAAGCGTAGTATGCAGCCCAATCCTGTCGTCAAAGTGCCATATCAGCCAGACAATCCCTCCTGCAATAAGGGCGGAGAATCCCAGTCGGCCCCACTCTCCACGCCATAAAGAATCACCTGTTTTCATTGGTTATATTCCCTGTTTGCACTGTATTGATAAATTCCTGCTCACCATCCGTTGAGAGCATCAGGCAGTCCGCTTTTTGTAAATTAACGATATCGCTGGCTACAGCAGCCAATATCCATGGAGAGAAAGGGCCACTTATTCCGGCATATTTTTCCAGCCAGTAAAGCTGTTCAGGTTTCCAGTAACCGCCATATTCTCTGGCTGAATTAAGCAAACGGAAAAATGCATTACCCCAATCCACTTTGTCACCAACGATACTGACCGCTGAACAGGCCTGTGTTTGCGTTGAGAAAAACATATTCAGTGACGTTTCTGATATCGCCCTATCAAGTTTCATTGGACGCAAAACACGGGCGTTAAAAGAGAGGCTGAATTTTGTGACTACATCATCGGAGGTCAACATAAGAAGAGCCAGCGCATCACTATACGCATCTCCTCCCTGAGTCTGATGAATCAGGATTAGTTCCACATCCAGCGCAGGTGCCCGAATTCGCTCATCCAGTGAAAGGAAGGACTTCGACTTAAGAATGGTCAACCGGGGTCTCGGGCGATCGGGAATAGCTCTCTGCCAGGCATTCATAAATGCAGCCTGCAACGCAGGCAAATCATCAGAAAAATCGGTCAGCAATGTAACGACAGGTACGATACCTGAAGGCAACTTTGCTAAAGCCTGATTTCCCCCTGCAAGCAAAACAGAAAAGTGCGCCTCAGGAGTGTGCAGAGCGATTCGTCGGGATAAAAATGAGCTTTGCTCCAGCGTTGGCGGAGAAGCCAAAAGAATTTTAGATGTCAGATTTGCAGGCAATATAACACCGCTGTGCAGGACTGCGATGTTGCGGCCACCCCACTCTTCCCACTGCTGTTGTGCAAATTCTGCTTCACTTAATTCAAATTCATGCCTGTTAAACGCGTTGTTGTAGAGCCAGCTGCGCAGGCAGAGAAAAAATATCCAGAGAACAGCAGGAAATGCGGCGACGGCCCAAAGACTATATGTTTGAAGTACCCCTGCCAGTTTATTAGCATGCAGGACAAATAATAGTATGCACCCGACCAGTGCAAGAACCCCTGCTATTATCCACAGGATGAATGAAGGCTCTTCGGGCTTAGCTGATATTGTTGATTTTTGACGCTCCCAACTCATTATTTATCCTATTGCGCAATCCGTCGCACTGGAAATAACCTGACAACCACATTCGCAGTGGCAACCATTAACAACCACGGCTTTACCATCTGATATCCATTCTGGCGAGCCATCGATAATAGCATTAATGCCATAGCCATTTATCGGGCAACTTATTTTATCGCCAACAAGGGCGACACTCTTTCCATTGATTACCATTGTTGATGAGGCGGAAATGACCTGTCCACCATGTGTGGTTTTATCACCCAGCAACACAAAACCTTTCGACATATTGAGACCCATATTTAATTCCGCATATAAATTTCATTATGCATATAATTTTATTAGTTCTTTTTTTAATATCTTTCAACTTATCACACGCATTGTAATCACCTTTAGAGCAACTATTTTTGAACAGTTCGACGGCCAGCTCCTTGTTTTCAGCAACCCCATAGCCATCGAAGTATATCGTGCCCAGGTGATACATCGCCGAAGGCTGGCCTTGTTTTACTGCAATCTCAAGCCAGTTTCTGGCTTTGGCATAGTTCATTTCAACTCCCTCACCATTGAGGTATGCGTAGCCTAAATTCATTTGGGCAGTGGCATTGCCATTTTTCGCTGCTTTCTCATACCAGTAATTCGCCTTTTCGTAGCTTTGCGCGGTTTCTTTTCCGTAATAATAAATATCACCTAAATCAACCTGAGCATCCGTGTTTCCGAGTTCAGCAGCGATCTGGTAGAACTCGAAGGCTTTTTTCATATCCCGCGGAACTCCCATGCCTGAATGATACATCTTAGCTATTTTATTTGCATCGTCCGCCCTGGTTGTTGATATGGCATCGGCAATGGTTGTTGAAGAAAATAAACAAGCAGAGATAAAAATAAGAAATAATCTATTTGATGATTCCATAAGAAAATCCATTTAGATGAGAGGGAAGTTGCCTGACTAATTTTATTTAAAATATAGTGGCTTACCAGATCCCATAAAGATACTTTTTATCTTTAATAAAATCAGGAGTATCCCCATAGTATACATATCCATCTGGATGTCCTGTGACACCTTTGCACATATCTAGTTCTTTACCTGAAACAGTTATTATTTCTGTATCGATTAGTGGAATATCTGAATGACCATATTGCCTCAGCCAGACGCGAACTTTCCCCTCAGGCGCCAGACCTATCAGCATCGTCTGTCGGTATGCATTTTTTCCCGGATCTAAGACATCAGGATAGGGGCTAATCATCTTTCGCCATGTATCCTGAGTGAAAAATAAAGTGGATTGGTAAGTTTTCTTATCGATTATTGAATCCCAGCAAAACATCATTATTTGCGGCAATCTTTTTGCCTGATTAAATTGCGTATTTCCTGCTGAATTCTTTTCACTCCAGCGTCCTGTGCTGATACCCCGCGGTTGATCAATAGTCCGATATGTAGATGCATAGCCATCTATGTCCAGCAGCTTTAACACTGTTACCTGAGCCGGCAAAGATTTAGGCGTGGTAAAAGCAAAATACCACCTCTCCCAGGGAGTCTTGTAACTGTCAGGTTTATTGCTGGTACAGGCGGTAGTAAAAATCAAAATTAAGAAAACCGAAATCAACCAGGATATATTTTTCATAGCCACCCTCACTTTCTTTTTGCAGGCTACGCACAACGAACTGATAATATATTTAATAAATAGTTACCCCGTATTTAAAAAATATTCACCAAGAGCCATAAGGATATTTTTTATTTGAAATAAACGCTTTCGTTTTATTGCTGTAACCATAGGAAAAATTACTTCCTGTGACACTTTTGCACATATCTAGTTCTTTACCTGAAACAGTTATTATTTCTGTATCGATTAATGGGATATCTGAATGACCATATTGCCTCAGCCAGACGCGGACTTTCCCCTCAGGCGCCAGGCCTATCAGCATCGTCTGTCGGTATGCATTTTTTTCTGGTTTCAGAACGTCAGGGTAAGGGCTAATCATTTTTTCCCATGTATCCTGAGTGAAAAAAAGAGTGGATTGGTAAGTTTTCTTATCAATTATTGAATCCCAGCAAAACATCATTATTTGCGGCAATCTTTCGGCCTGATTAAATTGCGTATTTCCTGCTGAATTCTTTTCACTCCAGCGTCCTGTGCTGATACCCCGAGGTTGATCAATAGTCCGATATGTAGATGCATAGCCATCTATGTCCAGCAGCTTTAACAATGTCACCTGTGCCGGCAAAGATTTAGGGGTGGTAAAAGCAAAGTACCACCTGTCCCAGGGAGTTTTGAGATTGTCAGACTGATCGCTGGCACAGGCGGCAGTAAAAATTAAAATTAAGAAGGCCGAAATTAATCTAATAATATTTTTCATGAGCAACCTCTCTTCTTATTGAAGGCGGCGAAAACCGAAATGAGGTTCAGATGGGTTATTAAAATGGAACACCCCAACTCTAAAACAAATTTATTCACCATGAACCATAAGGATATCGTTTTCCATTTATAAATTTTTTTATGCTCTCATTATATTTATATCCATTAGGAAAGTTCGTTTCGCCTTTACACATATCAAGATCCCCTCCTGAAACAGTTATTATTTCTGTATCATTTAATGAAATATCTGAATGACCATATTGCCTCAGCCAGACGCGGACTTTCCCCTCAGGCGCCAGACCTATCAGCATCGTCTGGCGGTATGCATTTCTTTTCGGTTTCAAAACGTCAGGGTAAGGGCTAATCATTTTTTTCCATGTATCCTGAGTGAAAAATAGCGTGGATTGATAAGTTTTCTTATCAATTATTGAATCCCAGCAAAATATCATTATTTGCGGCAATCTTTCGGCCTGGTTAAATTGCGTATTTCCTGCTGAATTCTTTTCACTCCAGTGTCCTGTGCTGATACCCCGAGGTTGATCAATAGTCCGATATGTAGATGCATAGCCATCTATGTCCAGCAGCTTTAACAATGTTACCTGTGCCGGCAAAGATTTAGGGGTGGTAAAAGCAAAATACCACCTCTCCCAGGGAGTCTTGTAACTGTCAGGTTTATTGTTGGTACAGGCGGTAGCAGTACACACAAGCAATAAAAGCTGAATTGGTCTGGTAATTAACCTCATGATTTTCCTCCCTGCATATTCCACACAGCGCGAACCCAGCCAGGATTCGGACGATTGATATAAAAAAAAATCAGATGATTTGACAGCGCCATAGATAGTTTTTACTTTCTTCCCGTCCAGCCAGACATCTTTAACAACTACAGGGTTCCAGTGAGCAGAGCAGTGAATATATTTCCCAATAGTTTCTAATTCAGATGAGGAAAACGACGTCATCACACCACCGCTTCTTACCATTTTTCCCTGGTCAATTGCTTTTTGACATAAAAATTCAAGTTCACGAGGCAAAGAAAAATTCTCATCCTCGATGATAATTTCCTCAAATATTACTCCCGCTTCCTGAGCCGCATCCAGCATCACTCGTAAACTCACTTTGCTCCAGTCATTAGTCACTACTCTCTCAATAGTTATTGCCGCCCCAACACGTTTTTGTAGGGTGCCACCACGTTTTTTATCCTCGTTGACCAGATAGTCATACCAGGTCTCTGTCTTTACCTCACCGCTCGGAATTATTGCACTTAACCCTGGATTACTATTGAGATCGGATATTTGTGCCACTGAACGCCGATAAACATTGGTCATTTCAGAAGAAATACCTTCATTAACAGTTTCGTTTCGGGGCTCGGTCAGGTAAAGATATTCTTTTTCCCTCGGGTTATAGCCACCGCCGATATCTGAATGCACGCCTGGCAGGGCCAGTTCCGGCCACGATTCCCTGATGCTGTTAAGACTAAAGTTGTAGCGGCACTCATGCATTGCCGTAATTTGAAAGACTTTCTGTGCAATACCCGGAGGTAAATCCAGCTCAATGCCAGGGTTCACACCATTATGTACATCAAATAAATTGCTTACCGTACCTACCGCGCACACGGTATCAAATAACCCCAGAAAGCGGGTTTCTCCTGCAGGTTTACCATGGTGATTTCGACCGCCCAGCCCTTTAGCTATTGCCAGCCGTATGGCTTTATCGTTATTTCTTACACGATTCACAAAGTGGCGGGCTGCGGCTGCTCCGCGACTAAATCCAAAAACATCGAACTGAATTTTCTCAATGGCAAAATTTACTCCCTGGTTAAGCGCCAGGAATTCCGAAATTTGCTCAGTGATAAGAGCGACGCCTTCGTCAGATTTATCAACCACACCATAAAACCAGCCGCCTGTCGCCATACTTATCGAGCTATCGCTATTACCTCTGACAGTACCAATGCCCTGTACATAGATTGCTCGTTGATAAACTGCCTGCCCCTCAATCACTTCGTCATCGGTAGCGTAAAGCATATTCAGCCAGTGAATATTAGAATAATACCCAATATAACTCCCGGCACTGCTGATATTCCACCCTAGTTTCCTGGCGCAGGCTTCTGCATCTTCTGCCTTCATTCCAACATCGAGATGAGAACATGACTCCAGAATGCGGTTCTGAGTATTAAATGTGTTGTTTCCCGTACCATCGAAAAAAACCCCAATAACAATTGTTATTCCCGGGACAGGCTTACGCTTACAGACAATTTTTTTCTCTGAGATATTTACATCAGTAAAATGCTCACATTCAGTGGCTTCCCATGCATGGTAATCAGGCATAGCTATAGACTCCCTGCTGAATCGCCAGTGCCAAGGATCTCAATTTTTAATTTCCCGGGCATTGCAGTATAGATCGGCAACGTCTTTCCGTTGTCATCTGAAACCCCATGGAATACCTGCCCATCAGCAGTTGTTACCCTATATTCAGTTTGAGGGATGATTTTACCTGCCTCGTCAGTCAGAGAGTAAACACCGCCATAGCCTTTTTGGAATTCAGGAGCAGGCGTGTCTGCAGAAGCTGCTCCCATTTTCTGAACATTGGCACATTTCAGCAGAATATTTCCCGGGCAGCCCAGCTCAATATTTCCATTACTTAACCTGATGTAAGCACCGTCGCAGTTAATGACCAGTTCCGTTGCTGCTGTAATACTAATTTTACCTTTGGTGCTGGTTACGGCGATGTCTTTTTTCGCTATGACGTCCAGCGCATCATCCTGCGCCTGGATTTCAACTTTTCCTTTTGCCGCAAATAGTTTCATACCAGCCTGACGTGCCAGCATACTGATGGCTTCACCTGCCGCTACCGTAAAGCGTTTCATCACGCTGATATCAGCATTTTTTTGCGCTACGATCCCTACGCTGGCGCTTCCCGAGGATACGCGTACGCCTTCCGGACTGCTGATACTTACTCCCTGCGGTGCATTCAATACCATCCCCGGCTGTACCAGTTCTGTCAGTGCGTCTGTCATTAACTTCTGGCTTTGAATATCCGCTGGATATGCCTGCGCACCTTCTGCCGCACCTGACAGGCTTCTGGCAATACTCAATGCATGTTCAAGCTGTGCCTCAGCTTCTTTCATGGAGAGCATTTTGTCGCTGCCATATGACTGGCTGTCCGCACTGATGAATACACCGGCTCCGCCACGAACGGTTACCCACTTATCGGTGCGTAATTCAGCCCCTTCACCACGAAGAACCCTGCTCGCGTTGACGTTATGTCCCAGATTCAGCTGCGTTTTCCCGCCATACTCCGTGCTAAGCTTGATGTGCTCCTCACCGCGCTTATCCTCCATACGCAGCTTATTCAGGCCCGCCGTACGGATGACATTGCGCGTGCTGTTTTTTTCAGTGACGTGATCGACATGACGTGAATCATGCAGCGCATGAGCAATATAGGGCTGATCAGGATCGCCTTCGCGGAACGCTATTGCCACCTCAGTGCCCTGTATCAGCGGGAAGTGGAAGCCGTACATGTCGCCGCCGTAGGGTTTCGCCAGCCGCACCGGCATGCTCTCCAGACCGCGCTCCCGGCTCTCCTCATCGGCGTCAAACACCACGCGGTATAAACCCGCTGCGTCCTGCCAGGCGTAGATATCGTTATCTTTCGCACTGGTCACACGCGCCGTCATGGTGCCGCTGACTTTTGGGCGGGCAAGCAGAGCGGGACGCCAGCAAAGGGTTTCACTGTAGGGAACGGCGCTAAGCGTTATGCGCATTGCAGACTTTCTGCTGGCAACAAATCCCAGCCTGACTATAACAAGTGGATTGAGAAGCTGTTCCGGTAAAGAGGGGGGTATATTATTGTCGGTGACAGTAATAACCTGCCCCGCAGCAAGGCCAGGATCGCTGCTTGTACCTGCGATAACAGACTGCGCAGCCAAAAATCGTTCGTGATCGAGTCGCGCATAGAAGTTGGCGGTTTCCGCAGAGGGAAACATTTTATCGCCTGCCTGAAGATGTCGGGCGCGATAATGATAAGCCTTCCCGTAATTGATTTTGTCGCCATCGCCCCGCGTCATATCTGCTTCGTCAGAGCGTAAAACATATTGTGCTGCGCGGTGATTATAATCTTTTGCCGTCACGCTTTTTTGTACAATATGATGCTGCTGATTTAAGCCCCAGACTGATTCGACGCCTCCATCCTCCATGCCTGAGGGCGTGCTGAACAGTAATACTGTTCCTGTTTCAAATGCTGCTTGGCTATCACCAAAATGAACAACCTCTGTACGAACGTCTTCCTGCAACCGGAAATAGTAGAAAATGCCGACCTCAGCTAATATTCGCTGGATGAAGGCTAAGTCGTTTTCCTGGTACTGGTTAATTTGCTCGCGTCTGGGATAATCCTGCTTCAGACTGAATTGATATTGCCAGCTCTTCAGACCAAGCTCTGCTAATATCTGAGAAACGACGTCAGTAACAGATTTATTTACAAAAAAACGATGACTACGAAAATTTTTCTCAAGTAATGCAATGAAGGGTTTAATCTCAATCTCATACAAAACCTGATCGACGGAACTTTGCAGTCGTCGAAAACCAGTGACAATGCCATGCACAGTTTTTCGTGTTTTTCCGGGCAGCATTTCATCCCGCACGCCTGGCGTGTCATGCATAGTGAGCCAGACATTTTTACGTAACATTTGCTTAGGCAGAATATCTGACTCGTCGCTGGTAAACCTGATAGTATAGCGATAGATTTCACTCAATCCCTCCTGAGCATCAAATTCTTCGACATCCATTTGAAAGAGACAGTCAGGTATTTCCAGATGAAATCGATTGTGTGAAAGCGCAGATGACTTAGTGAGATAATTATAAGAGATCATTTATCCTCCATGATAAGATCAATCCCCATCAGGGGTGCCTGTGTGCTTTCATATCCGGTAAAAAACAAGCCAGCTGAGTTGTCTAAAGCATTAAATGCTTTCGCGTGAAAAATTTAATGGTCAACATCAAATTCGTTATACATTTTCTCAAAGCTGTATTTTATCAATTTATAGCCTGCGTATGTTTGTAACAAAAAAACGATGATTAAGACATATCGATAATCATTGGTTGAAAGAAAAGCATAACAGATTGATATGATTAGCCCTGTCGTCATTAGCACTGAGCCTGCTGCTCTTACAGCGAGTGATGCCAAAGTTAAGCCTAAACATTTTATTAAAGAATTCTTCACGGCTCCTCTCATCATACTTTTAGTCAAATAAAATCAGCTTTTTAAACCATTAGAAAAGTATTTACATAACTCATCAAACTCAAGAGGATTTTCTTTATGTATATCGCAGGCTCTTTCAAAAGGAGCAACCGTATCTTTAATAATGAAGTACGAAACCTTCATCTGAACATAAATGACGTATAGAAAAGAATTAGCAAGACTATCCATACGGCAACGAATGCGAGCATCTGCTACAACCGGGTATTAAGGCCATATAAGGGGCCGAAATGAAGCATCAAGGCCACTGTAATTACTGAGATGCAGGCTATTATGGCGGCAAGTCCCTTTCTGCTCCATGCACTACCCGGCATCATTATTTTCACTCCCTGGGGTAACAGTACTGACAAAACGTTCTTTACCTGAAGTAAACATCCCTAAAACCGGTTCGTTGCTGACAGACACAATATCGGCCAGTAATATGGCTAACAGCCACGCGCTCCCGGTTCCTGGAATACCGTTATATTTTTCCAGTACATCAATTTCCTGCGGCACCCACGGTGTCAGATGTGATTGAGACGCTGTCATTAGATCAGCAAAACAATCATTCCAGTGCCCGTAATCGCAAAACACTTTCGACGTCTGACAGGCGATCGTTTGTGTTTCAAGGAATAAACCTATATCAGCCTTGAAATTTGGCATGCATAGCGGCATCGGTCTCAATATGCGGGAAGAATGGTAAAGGTTGTGTTTTTCAACAACATCGTCACTGGTCACTATTATGGTCGCGAGTGCATCGGAATAATGTTCATTTCCCTGATGCTGCAATATCAGAATCAAATCGATATCGAAAACAGGATTTTTCAGGCGCTCTTCAACCCAGGCAAAAGAAAGGGTTTCACAACATGAAACCGAGCCTGTTATCGCATATCCGGGGTAGGTTTTTTCCCATGATTCGCGGAACTGAGTCTCGAAGTCAGACGAAATCATGTCGCTCACAATGGTAACGTTGAACCGCCCTGTCGCAGGCAATATCGCAATTGCATTTTGTACACCGGCCAGAGCCAGTTCGAGCAAGAGGGTGGACGTCGCCGATTGCGAATCAAAATGGCTGGTGAGTGAAAGAAATTGCGGTGCATCCGCAGCGTCTGATTTAACAATGGCGTCAGAGGTCACTCCAGAAGGCAGCAGTATGCTGCTTCCAAGCACAGCCAGATAACGTCCTGCCCAGACTTCCCATTGATGCTGTACGTATTCAGCTTCTTGCTGCAAAAAATGATGTTCATTGACTGCTCTACCCCATAGCCATCCTCGAAAACAAAAAAGTAAAAACCAGCCAATAACCGGGCTGGATGCCATCCACCAGATATTGAATACAGCCTGTGCCTTAATCATGCCTGATGCATGTAGAATAAATAGCAAAATACCCATAACCGTGGCAACACTACCCGCCACCAGCCACCTAAAATAAGACGGCTGAGGTGGCAACTCAGTTATTTTGGGTTTGGATCTTTCCCAGCCCATTTATCATCCTACGGTGCTGTTCATCGCACTTGAAATTACCGTACAACCACACTGGCACTTGCACCCATCGACAACAACAGCACGACCATTGAAAGTGCGATTCGGCAAACCTTCTAAAATTGGATTTGCTCCATGACCCTGAACCGGGCAACTCACCATGTCACCGACCAATGCGGCTTTTTTTCCATTGACTGTAATAGCGGAAGAAGCGGTAATTACTTTCCCGCCATGGGACGTTTTGTCGCCAAGTAAAATCAGACCTTTTGCCATATCTCATTATCAATAGAAAAAATAATCATTTTATTTTCATTTTGTCGACTTTATCAAAGTCAGGGAAGAGAGTTCTTGCAGGAGCAAAACTTCCGTCCGGATAAATTATTTGAGGATAAACACCTTTTATTTTTTCTTTTGGTTCAACATATCTAATCACTTTACTTTCATCTAATAAAGGCTCAAATAGAATATTATCGCCATCAGTAATCCTGTATTTTAAAAAAGTTCTCTTTCCATATAAAGAAAGATCTTTCATTTTTTTATTTATATTCCACTCTGTTATATAAGGGTAATATTTGTGCGATATTTTCAAATCCCCTTTAATGAATCTATATTGTCCATTTCGGGAGGCATCGTTATCAAAAGCAAGCGATACTCCTACAGCAGCACCGGGTACCAAGTCTTCGCCAAGGTGCATTACATCAATATATTCAATACCAAGTGTTACGGCACTCAGCATCCATTTACACGAGCCACCACCAGTCATAGCAACTTTTGCTTTCCAGATATCCCCACCCTCTTGCTGCATGGGGATCCCAATAACGTTATAGCTGGGTTCCGTGATAACTGAGCCATCAAAGCCACTGATTCTCCTTTTCATGCATTCATACGAGATGTATCTGACCTCCAGCGGGAACGGTTTCGTATACTGAGACGGGTTTTTCACTTCAATATTGACCCATTTTGTATCCGCCGGTGGAGATAACGTTTTGTTAGCAGCTCTATTTATGCTGCACCCTGATAATGAAAAAAACGCCAACGAGAGCAGAATGATTTTTGATTTATTATACATTTTCCATTACCTCTTCTCCATATTGAGCAAACCGTAAAAGCGTATCGTTGCCAGACGGCATAGACAGCGTAGGGGAAAGTGATACATCCAGGAGCTCTTCGATATCCAGAAAGATTTTATTTCTTTTTAACTCTTTATCTGGTATGCCATCTTTATTTTCTGCCATCTGCTCCCTGAATGAATCAACGTTGTACCGATGCTCAGTAAAGGTGCGTTTTTCCACTATGCCAGCATTATCAATCAGCTCTAGCACTTTGTTGTACATATAGGGCATATAGGAAGTCATAAAGTGATTAAAGAGATTTAAATTAATCCCTCTGTCCGGGTTACTGCCTTTGGGAAAAAAGTCAGTGAGATCTGCCTGCATTAGTGATGCTTTAAACTCTTTCTGCTGCTGACCGGCCTGCTGCATCTTCTGTTCCGCCAGCGCGGGTACCAGGAAAAGTTTAGTCTTAAAGGGTAGTAAATTTCTGATGGTAATACACCCTGCCGGCGTTGGCAGGTCTCTCTTGCACTCTTTCCACTCCCTGCTCTGGGTGGCGGTGAGAAAGGCCACCGTATTACCGTGGTGCCAGAAGCAATCTCCCCAGGCAACCATCTGGTAAGCGAGAAGTTCACCTACTGACCAGAAAAAACCGAGCGTTCCCCCCAGCCATCCCCAGAGTTTATATAGTTCATTATCCAGATTAGCTTCTGCTGGAACCGCAGGAATTGGGTCGTTATCATTAACATGGCGGAAATGAGTAATCTCCGACAACTGCATCACGGCATCACGGCATCACGGCATCACGGGTAAAGGTTCGCGGCATTCCATAAGTATATAAGAGAGGATTGCTGTTTTTTAATGAAGTAGCGTGAATTAATGCAAGCGCTCCACCCAAACTATGACCGCAAATATATAAATCATGAGAACCAGATAATCGTTCTAAGTTAACAAATTCTGCAGCGAATTTCATATTAACTCTATTATACCCACTCCAGAATCCGATATGTACTTTTCCAGCAGGCAGCAAGCTAGTACATCGCGCCTTACCTTTATCGCATAAATTTGTATTTACCGGTCTGAACGCAAGATCAGTCCCCACATCAAACAAACTGGCCGTTCCGCGCCAGGCAACGATCACCTTATTCGCGTTATAGACATAATAAAGCTGTGTATCACCATCTGCCTTTGTTGCAGCAGTATCGATCCCTGTATGTGCTGTTGCCTGTGAATTATTCCTGGCCACCTCAGGCGAAGTATCCCGTGAGGTATCCATAAATACCGGGGGATAATACCGTTCACTAAAGGGAACATCCTGTACCAGCGTACTCCATGCAGAGCCTTCTTTATAGAGCTGAGGTAAGCGGGATAGATCCTGACACTGATTAATAAAAAAGCGCGTAATTGACACCGTATCCAGAGCATTGTCATCTGCATAGGCTAGTGTGGCTGCTGCCCCAAGATTAATTCCATTCGCAATGGAATAACATATTTGATGATGCAGAACAAGCTCCCAGGCTCTGAAGGGGCATATTTCAATAACATGTCGCTTTTCAAGATGATTAGTTTTTATTACCACCCCTTTCATAATTTTATTCTGAGGGAAATGAAATGGCGGCCAGACTTCCCCATCTCTTAATTCAACAGAAGGAAGCATCCGGCAAAGCTGACCAATAACAGCATAATGCCAGATATACCCTTTCTCTTCAGCTTCAGGACGCACAACAGAATCATTTTCCGCATCACGACTAACGCGTAAGGCGCGTTTTTCCATTTCCAATGCCAGTTGATTACCATCTAACGTCAGCCTCAACTCAAGTCCATGTGGCATATCAATGCGAATAAGCCCGTCTGAGTCACTTTGACCTGTATACATAAAGTTATTAACTGGTCCGGACACAGGATGAGTACTTTCCACAGTCCATGGTATATTCACTACAGGATCGCCCTGCTCATCAACCAGTTGAAATTCGACCCAATAAGGCATTTGCTCTTTACAGGGAGCAGATGGATTTTTGCGACAAAGTGAGGAAACTGTGGTAGTCATTTTTATTCTTCCACTTGGCTATCGGCAATATTTCGTGGATATTCGATTTTTAACTGCGAGGGCATGGACGTAAATATGGGAGATGTTTTTCCATCAGCACCAGAAATTCCTGCATAGATATCGCCTTCAGCCGTTGTAATTTTATATGTGGTGAAAGGCTTGACTGCTCCACTGGCTGATGACGTTGTGGTAAACCCTTCGCTATACCCCTTCGGGAAAGTCACAGGTAGTGTATCTAAACTGGCAGGTCCGGTCTGATTAACATTGGCAGCTTTCAACAAAATATTCCCCGGGCATCCCAGCTCAATATTTCCGCCGCTAAGCTTTATATAAGCACCTCCGCAACGTAAAACCACTTCCTGGCTGGCATTAACCATTACGCATCCCTGACCACTGGTGATGTTGATGTCCTGTAGTGCAGAGACCCCTATGGCGTCTCCTTGCGCCTGGATATCAACTTTACCCTTTCCGGCGAACAACTGCATGCCAGAGGACTGTGCAAACAAACTCACTGACTCACTAGCAGCGACTGTGAAAGAGTGGCCGGCACTAATATCCGTGTTTTTCCCGGACATCAAGCCAATGCTCGCCCCACCCGCAGCAACGCGAACAGTTTCAGGACTAAGAATACCAATTCCGGCCGGGGCACTAACCAGCACCCCAGGCATTTTCAGGTATTTTAATGAACTATTAAGTGCCTTCTGGCTGTCAATATCCGATAAGGTTGCTTTCGCTCCTCTCACTACAGCCTGCAGGCTTCTTGCCAGGGTAAGAGCCTGTTCGAGTTGTTGAACAGCGCTGTCCATTTCAAGCATTTTACTGCCGACATCAGGTTGCGCATCTGCAGTAATCAATACGCCCTTCCCACCGCGCACACTTACCCAGTCATTCGTCCGCAGTTCAGCCCCCTCACCACGAAGAACCCTGCTCGCGTTGACGTTATGTCCCAGATTCAGCTGCGTTTTCCCGCCATACTCCGTGCTGAGCTTGATGTGCTCCTCGCCGCGCTTATCCTCCATACGCAGCTTGTTCAGGCCCGCCGTACGGATGACATTGCGCGTGCTGTTTTTTTCAGTGACGTGATCGACATGACGTGAATCATGCAGCGCATGAGCAATATAGGGCTGATCAGGATCGCCTTCGCGGAACGCTATTGCTACCTCGGTGCCCTGTATCAGCGGGAAGTGGAAGCCATACATATCGCCGCCGTAGGGTTTCGCCAGCCGAACAGGCATGCTCTCCAGACCGCGCTCCCGGCTCTCCTCATCGGCGTCAAACACCACGCGGTATAAGCCTGCTGCGTCCTGCCAGGCGTAGATATCGTTATCTTTCGCGCTGGTCACACGCGCCGTCATGGTGCCGCTGACTTTTGGGCGGGCAAGCAGAGCGGGACGCCAGCAGAGGGTTTCACTGTAAGGTACCGCTTCCAGCATGGACTGAAAGGCTGAACACCGGCTCCCGCTGACGCTGATACGGGTTATTAATGCAGGACTCTGCAGCTGTGCAGGCAGAGTGGCTATGCCTGACCCGGTAATTAACAAAACCTGTCCCGGGCTGACAAAAGCGTCATTGCATATCCCGGTTATCAGCGTCTGTCGGGCAAGAAAACGCTCGTGGTCGAGGCGGGCATAGAAGTTGGCGGTCTCAGGTTCCGGATAAACTTTATCGCCGCTCTGCGGGTGGCGCGGGCAATAGTGATAAACCTGACCATAAGAGATGTTTTCACCATCCCCTCGCGTCACGTCTGCCTGCACCGACCGCAGCACGCGGTGTGCTTCGCGATGGTTATAATCTTTTGCGGTGACGCCCGCTTCAGCCACGTTATATGTGATATTCAGGTTCCAGATGGACTCCTGAGCATTGTCGTTCAGACCCGATGGATTGCTCAGCGGCAGTGACCTCTGACCGTCATAGGCGCTCTGCGCGTCGCCAAACCGGATGACTTCAGTCTTTGTGTCTGACTGCAGTGTGAAGAAGTAAAAAATGCCAGTTTCCGACAACAGACGCCGTATAAACTGCAGGTCACTCTCATGATACTGGTTAATCTGCTCTCTTTTGGGGTAATCATGCTTCAGGCTGAATTCATATTCCCACCCCTGAAAACCATGCTCATCCAGTATCTGACTGACCACTTCCGGCACGGATTTATTCACAAAGAATCGGTGTGAACGATATTGTTTATCCAGAAGCGAGAATCGGGGTTCTATGACGATAAGATAGCTGACCTGGTCTGCGGAACCCGTCAGACGGCGGAAATCGGTGATATAACCGTGAACAACCTTATATGATTCAGATTCAGGCAGTAAACCGGTTCGCATGGTTAGCGTGACCGTTTTGCGCAACATCTGCTCCGGCTGGATGTCTTTATCCGGACTGGTGAACATCACGCTGTAAAGGTAATTTTCGCTCATGCCCTCTGTACCGGTCAGGTTTTCCACATCAACCGGAGAGACACAGGATGGAATTAATAGAGAATAGCGATTAAGCGTAGAGGAGACTGCCGATGCTGCACGTTGTAGTAAATCAGTCGGGATCATTATCATTCGCTCCGTGATGACGGATTTCTATCTCCCTCACTGATGGTAGAGAGAGTAACTCAGAGTTATTAACAGTATTATTTACTGACCTGAAGGATATTAATATTTACTAAAATCTTTAACCAGTTAGCGCAGACCACAGCATATTAAACTGAGTACAACCATGGACTCTGCGTTTTTTCTCTAATGCCAGTTGGTTGTATCATCAAATATTCGCTTAATAGCAAAACTGTACAGCATATATCCGACAATAATTTCAAGCAGGGACAATACGCCCCACCCTATTCTCCACGAATCCCTGGAGAAGAAGAAAAACCATATTGCAAATCCGGAGCCGGAAATAAAAAGCCCCGATCCCAGCCCCTGAATGAGTCTGGAAAGAAATGATAATATTATCTGTCTTGCTCTCATAAGCCCTCAAAGAAATATTTGCATATTTTCTTAAACTCTTCCGGATTATATTCAGCAATATCGCATGCTTTTTCATAAGGCCCAACAACATCTTCTATAATGAAATAGAGCAAATCCAGATCCCCTCTGCTTTTAAGCTTATACCAGCGCTCAAAATTTCTTTGCCTTAATGCAAGTGAGGTATAAATTGCCCTGGATTGTTCGGCCCCAACTGTCAGAATTCCTGATATCGCAAAACCAGACATAATGGATCCGAGCATACTTCTCAGCAATACCTTTCCCAGATTGACGCCTGTCAGTGATGTAAAAGTTGCCCCACCTATTACCGTAGCGGATACGTTATCCATGGCTTTCAGAACATCATATCTGTCAATTCTGTCAGTAAACTCGTTTGTGAACACTTCAATCGCACGTGGCAGAACGTCCTGTTCTGATAAGCTGTTTTTTATTAACTCAGCAAACCGGATTTTATCGTCAAAACGGCTACTGCGGCTGTCAGTATCAAGAAAGTCATATCCCAGATAAGCCAGTGATACGGGTAAACGAATAAAACTTTTTGTAAACGCTACCATTATTCCATCGCGATCGGCGTTTATTACAGCCAGCATTTTTCGGGCAATCTCCTTTGCGCTGTTCATCCGTTTCAGCCTCTGAATTCAATCAGTACACTGCCCTCTTCATTCCAGTCAAGACTGATGCTCTCTGGCAACTGCCCCCTGGCCTGATACTGCAGTAGCTGCTGACTTACAATCGGCAAAATCTGCTGACTGAGCAGACTGTCAACGTTGCGCGCGCCGGTGTCCGGCAGCAGGCAGGCGGCGGTGAGGGCATCGTACAGCGCGTCTGTGATATCCGTGCGCAGACCATAATGGCGCTGCAGGCGCTCTCTGACCTGCTCAAGCTTCGTTTCAACGATGATACGCATTGTGTCATGGCTCAGCGGGCGGTAAATCACCGTCTGGAAGCGCGCCAGCAGTGCGGGCTGGAAATGGTCGCGGATAATCGGGCGCAGCAGTTGCTGCAGGTCCGCCTCGCTGGCGTCCGGCTGTTCACTGAGGAACCGCATTAACGCGTCGCTGCCAAGATTGGAGGTCATCAGGATAACCGTATTGCGAAAATCAATTTCCTGCCCCTCACCATCGCGCATAAAGCCCCGGTCAAATACCTGATAAAACAGGTTGATCACGTCACGATGCGCCTTCTCCACCTCGTCAAGCAGCACCACGCTGTACGGGCGCTGGCGCACTGCCTCGGTCAGTACGCCGCCCTGTCCGTAGCCCACGTAGCCCGGCGGTGAGCCCTTGAGCTGGCTCACCGTGTGGGGTTCCTGGTACTCAGAGAGGGTAATGGTGATCAGCGACTTTTCGCCACCGTACAGCGTGTCAGCCAGCGCCCGCGCGGTCTCTGTTTTGCCGGTGCCGCTGGTACCCACCAGCAGAAACACGCCCTGCGGCCCGTTCTCATCGGTCAGGCCGGTTTTCGATGCCCGCAGCCGCTGCGCAATGGCGTTCAGCGCTGCCGGCTGCCCTGCCACGCGTGCTTCCAGCGTCTTTTCCAGTGTCAGCAGCGCCGTCTGTTCATCCTTCATTAAGGAAGAGAGCGGCACGCCGGTCCAGTCGGCAATCACGCCCGCCACCGTACGCGCGTCCACGTCCAGCGTGATCAGCGGCTCACCCTGCTGCAGCGTCTGCAGGGCAGAGTGTAACGTGCCATGTCTGGCGTGCTGCGTCGCGTCCTGACGACAGGCCAGCAGCGTCTCCATCAGTTCGCGCTCGGCGTGGTAACGCAGCTCCAGCTGTTCAAGGCGTTCTTCAGCGCGGGCCAGCTCGCTCAGAATGTCATGCATCCGCCCTGCCTGAACGGGACCGCCCAGCGCTTCATCATCCAGAATGGCGCGTTTTTCAACGTTCAGCGCATCCGTACGGGCACGTAACTGCGTGACAGCCTCCGGCACCGTGTCCTGACTCATGCGTACGCGGGCGCTCGCGGTATCGAGCAGGTCGACTGCTTTATCGGGCAGCTGTCGTCCGGTCATGTAACGCCGGGAAAGCGTAACGGCCGCGCGGACGGCGGCATCGGTAATATGTACGCTATGATGCTCTGCATAACGCGATTTCAGGCCGCGCAGCATCAGGCAGGCGGTTTCATCATCCGGTTCATCAACTTTTACCATCTGAAAGCGACGCTCCAGCGCGGCATCCTTTTCAAAGTACTGCTTGTACTCGCTCCAGGTGGTAGCCGCGATGGTACGCAGCTCGCCACGCGCCAGCGCGGGTTTGAGCAGGTTAGCCGCATCTGCGCCACCGGCCTGATTACCGGCGCCGATGAGGGTGTGCGCTTCGTCAATGAACAGCAGCACCGGCTGCTCCGCCTGCTGTATCTCAGTAATGATGGTTTTGAGGCGCTGCTCAAACTCGCCCTTCACGCCCGTGCCCGCCTGCAGCATACCGAGGTCAAGCGTGCGCACGCTGACCGTGCTCAGACTCTCCGGCACGTTGCCTTCGGCAATGCGCAGCGCCAGCCCTTCCACCAGCGCAGTTTTACCCACGCCCGGCTCGCCCACCAGAATCGGGTTGTTCTTGCGGCGGCGGGAGAGAATATCCACCATCTGGCGGATTTCATTATCGCGCCCGTATACCGGGTCGATCTTTCCGTCGCGCGCATCAGCAGTCATGTCGCGGGTAAAGCGGAGCAGCGCCTCTGAGGCAGCGGATTTTTTTTCTCCGGTAAGATCGGACTGCTGAACGGTGATATCCGGTATCAGCGGCGGCCCCGCGTCCGGACGTTCATCCGACTGAGCATCCAGCAGCGGACGCAGCGCCGCTATCCGGGGCCGATCCAGGGTAAGAACCGGCCAGAGCGCGTCACAGCACATCAGCGCATGATGATCGGCCATGGCGAGCAGCAGGTGCAGGCTGCGGATACGCTCCTCCCCGGCCATGGAGGCAGCAAGCCAGGCCTCCTTCAGCAGATGATGCAGGCGGGCCGACAGCGCTGGCCGGCTACGCACCTGCCGGGGCTGACCGTCGAGAAAGCTCAGCAGAGCCTGCCAGACGCCATCCATGTCCCACTCGTAGCGACGCGCGATGACCGTGATATCCCCTTCTCCCTGCTCCAGCAGTTTAAGCAGCCAGTGCTCAGGTAAGATTTCTGCATGTGTGCGGGTCTGGCACAGCGAGGCGGCGGCCTCCAGCGCCCGCGCGCAGAAAGGGTTAAGCCGGCGCAGCAGCGCTGCAGACGCATGTTCCATATATTTTCTCTCCGTTTCAGGCACGCTACCGCCCCTGGCCGTTCACCGAGGCCCATAAGGCTTAAAAACAGGATTGGCTGAGCGCATGGTGCAAAAACGCTCACTGAACATGGCGACAGGTATCGCCACTTAGGGTTTAAAAACTGTGACCGGGGTGCTCTCTTTTATTGACATCAATTGGCCGGGTGACCCTGTTATCCAGAATGACGTGCCAGCAGGAGCTGCCCGTATCCGGTTGCAGTGTCCTATGCCAGCGGGCATCACCGCCGCCATGTGGTTCCGCTTTCCGGTGTGGTCCGGCAATCACCTTGAGCGTACCGCTGCAATAAGCATCATTAAGCTGAGAATCGATGGCACACGCTTTTTCAATCAGGCGTTCCGTATCGTTCTTGCTGAAACGCGGATCTTTCTGCCAGTTGGTTGCCCGGTTAGCGAGCCTCCATTTGCAGGTGCTCAGAACACAACGCCCTGAGCAGGGTGAATCAGTTACGCGGTAGCGCGTTCGTTCCAGGAATCGGAGTGGATGATGTTGCCTTCTTTATAGGTCCAGATGATCTTTTCGTAGCGCAGCTCAACGTGCTCCAGATGGTTGTGCTTCTCCTTTGTCGGATCTTTGATGTCGTGCATCACCGGATTCACCTTCACCACTTTCACGTTCTCAAGTTTGGTGCTGAAATAATTCGCTTCCTGTCCTGCTTCACTGATGTGGTACCATTTGAATTCCGCCGACTTCAGGGTCTGACCGGTGGTCAACGCCTTATAGAGGTAGGGACTTGACGCATCAAGCGCTTTAGTCAGCTGAAAGGGCAAGTGAACGCGGGTACCGGTCACTTTGCCGGTATTGTTATCCGTCGGGAGATAGAGAGCATGCTCCTGTCTTATAACTTCTATGCTGCCCTCGCGATTCTGTGCGTCTACCGATCCTTTGATGTCCGCACCGCCGTCATCCTTCAGCCACAGATAAACTGCAATTGCCATGGTATTGCTCCTTTTCAGATTAAGAATGGCCATCATCCTGTGATGACCGGGTGAGTCCGTCTGCTACGCGACAGGCGTCAGCATGCGGTACCAGACTGATTTCGACGCGACGGTTGCGCGCGCGACCCGCGGCCGTGTCGTTGGCAGAAACCGGGCGGTCATGACCGTAACCCTGCACCGCAAAACAGCTCTCCGGCACGTCGCCGGTGTCGCGCATCCAGTTACGCACGGCTTCCGCGCGTCTCAGCGAGAGCAGCTGATTGCTGCGTGCCCTGCCGGTGCTATCGGTGTGCCCGGCTATCACAATCAGCCAGCCAGGCCGGGCCCTGATATTCACCAGTGCATTGATCAGCACCTTGCCGGAACCCGCTTTTAGCGTGGCCCTGCCCGATTCAAACAGCGACAGGCTGTTAAGGCGCACCGTTTGTGGCCCCTGTACGACCTGCTGAATAACCGGCACCGGCGGCGGGGGCGGTGCCCAGCGGTGAATGGCCGCATTCACCGGTACGGTCAGCCGCATGCCCTGATAGAGCCCCAGACCAAACCGCACCGGCTCGCCGCTGCGCTGCCACTCATCCAGCAGCGTGCGGTCGCGGATAAGCGCATTGCGCGCAAGGGTTTTCGCCGCAGTGGCCTCATCAGGCAGGCTGCGCCACAGGGCAAGATGATCGGTCACGCTCCGTATGAGGCGCTGGTTGTGAATGAAAGAAAAAAGCATGGCCAGTGCCAGAAACAGACCCAGCATCAGGCCCGCCATACGCACCGTACGTAGCCCGCGGCTGACACCCGACCGCCGCGGTATGCCGGACAGAAGGCGATCCGGCAGCGGCAGTGAAAGCGGGGATACCGTGTTTTCAGGTGCAAGCGTGGTCAGCCCGGCGACATGCTGCTGCCACAGGTTGTCCGCCAGCGCCGGCACCGGCGTCAGGCAGAGACCGATCTGGCAGGGACTCGCTGAGTGCGAAGCTGCGAACTGCCCCGCATACCACTGCATCACGCTTTGCAGCCTGAGTGCGAGGTGAACATAGCGCGCATTCTGTGCCACCCATTCACTCAGTGGCAGGCCGGCACGCTTTTCCGGAAGAAACTGCAACTGTGGACGCTCGGCCGTCAGGCTGAACCAGTATGTACCGTCATCGCCGGATGAACTCCATATCACTGTCCGGAGCGGCGGCAATCCGTTCAGCACGCGGCGGCACTGTAAAAATGCCCGCAGCCACCCGCTCTGCTGCTGCGTAAATACATCTGCGGAGGCGTGCAGTCCGGGAACAACTGCCAGCATCACTGACAGCTGCGGCAGCAGTGACGGAGAGTGAAGAGCCAGCCGTTCTGCCAGCGCGAATAACTCATCAGGCTGGCGTACGTTCAGGTACCATCCCTGCCCGGTCTCATGATGGTTTCGATTGCCAAACAGCGGAACCGTGTCTCCTGTCACCAGGATCACCGGCCGGCACCAGCTTTCAGGTGGCAGGCTGGCATCCGCAGCAGAGTGACCATCAGAGGCAGAGCGCCGCAGACGCCACAGAATATATGCAGCCACCAGCAGTATCAGCCCGCAGAACATCGCCTTGTTGAGCGGCTTCAGCCCCCAGTACTCCACTGCCAGCAGCAGGGCGAGCCCGCTCCCTAGCAGCGTCAGGCCCTGGCGTGAGTCGGGTCGGAACATTACTGAGCCCCCGCAATGTGCGACACCATATCTGCCAGCGCTGACTCCAGCATGAACCAGAGCCCGGCGAGCAGCATCACAGCCATCATCCAGCTCAGCCAGTAAACGCGGCGTCCGGTACGCAGACCTGCGGGCCGGATAACCAGCGGCGCATCTTCCGGTAGCGTAAACGGCGGCACCAGGGCCGCCAGCGCATTCACCACATCTTCACGCCGCTCATCATCCTGGGCGCGATAATGCCCGACGAAACCCAGCTGCAGGGTGCGATAAAAGCAGGTCAGTACGGTGACGTCCGGTGCTGGCTGATGCAGTACGGTACGGATGCGATCCCATAACGCCTCACCGCCGTTCAGGGAGCCAAAAAAACGGACCTGCAGCGGGTCACGGCTCCAGCGGGCCCAGCCATCATCCTGCGTATCCCGGTTCAGCACAGCCTCGTCCAGCAACACGCAGAAGGCATACAACATATGGTCGCAGCTGGCCTCACTGACTCCGGCCTCTGACAGCGCTTCACGGGCTGACGTTACCCAGTTAACGGCCTCGCGGTAAAGCGCGTCCCCGTTTTCAATCTGCTGCCCGCATCGCAGCTGGCTCACCATCAGCCAGCCCTGAAAAAACAGTCTTTCAATCAGTCTGTTAAGATCACTCATGAGCGCAGCACCGCGTAGAGTTCCAGCTTCAGCTCACCCAGCGATTCCGGGGTATAAAAAGTACAGCCGCCAGAGGCAAGCATCGCTTTCGCCGCATCCGTTGAAAGATCCAGCGCAAAGTACTGGTTCTCAAGGCGCAGCGGAATAGCCGCAGGCACATGGGATAACGGGCGGATCGTCATACCGCTCAGGGCAATATTCACCACTTCAGAAACGTCAGCGTGACTGCCAGCCTTGCACAGCAGCGGAAAACGCGCCTGAAGTTCGTGATTTGGCAGCGAAGAGCGAACGGAGAGATAAAAATCTGCTCCTTCGCGTAAACGGGCATCGTGCAGCTTTCCCTTCCACAGCACGCCCTGATTCTCCAGCTCAATGGCGATAACGCGGGAAGGCAGACTCGCCTCCAGCAGCGTATCCAGTAGCGCAAACAGCGGCGGGAAAACCTGCTCCGGCAGGTCATGCCGGTAACGTGGGATGTCATCCGGCGTGTTGCTGAGGGAAAACGTCAGCAGACTGCCCGCCAGACGCACCAGCTCACGATAAAGCAGTTCAGGATGACGCGATGGAGCGTGATACAGCTCCATCAATACCGGCTCGGCACTGTTCAGCGCATTCAGCAGCCAGAACAGGGAAACGTCGGAAACGGCGAAATCCGCCATACGCTCATTGCTTTCGCGGCGCAATTGCATCAGATGCTGACGCCGCGCCTGCAGGCGGTGCAGCAGGTCGCCCAGCCCCGCAACCAGCGCCGGGCTGGCAGCCAGTGCCAGCACGGGCGGGATAAACGCAGTGTCACGCACCCATTCTCCCTGCGCGTTACGCTCAAGACGGGCGACCGGACAGGTCAGGTACGCTGCGTTTTCCTGATGCGCCAGCCGCAGACGCAGGGCATAACGCTGCACGGCGATCTCCGTAAGCTCATGACCGGCCAGGTCCTGCACGCGCTCCCGGGCGGCAACCCAGCGGCGCGGACGCTCGCTCTCCGCACCGTTTTCCAGATTACCGCCGCTTGCGTCCATGAGCGGCAATGCCAGCACCACGTCCACAACATTCCGGTCCGCGACTTTTGTTAAGTCACAGACTGGCGGAAGCGCATCAGCCAGGCGGGTATCAACCAGCGTGCCATCGGTAAAGCGGACGGCAATGCGTGTCGCATTGAGTTTTGAGAGTGCCAGCGCGCCGTCATCAAACTCCGCACAGAGCACGCCCCACGGATGTGCCAGCATCATACCTGCTACTGCGCCGGCCACATGTGCGTCCCACATCGCCTGCTGCTGAAACTGCTGCGGCGTCAGAAACGCGCCCTCTTCCCATAACGGACGGTAAATTTTCATTCCGGTTAGCCGCCTTACGCTTTCGCTTTTGGCATCCGGGATACCAGCGACAGGTTGACGTCCATGCCTTCCACCTGAAAGTGCGGCACCGCAAACAGCTTCACGCGGAAAAAGCCTGGATTGTCCTCCATGTCCTCCACCACTACCTTCGCATCGCGAAGCGGATGCGAAGCCTGCAACGCGTCGCCGGGATTGGTCATCTCGGTCACCAGCGTTTTTATCCAGTTATTAAGCTCCAGCTCCAGCAGGCGGCGATCTTTGGTGGTACCAATGTTTTCGCGCTGAATCAGCTTGAGATAGTGCGCAATACGTGACAGCAGGAAGATATAGGGCAGGCGGGCGTTGATACGGCTGTTTGCCGTCGCGTCAGGCGTGTCATACAGCGCCGGTTTTTGCGTGGAGTTTGCCGAGAAGAAGCAGGCGTAGTCGCGATTCTTATAGTACGAGAGCGGAATAAAGCCGAGGTTCGCAAACTCAAACTCGCGGGTTTCCGGGATCATCACCTCTGACGGGATTTTCACCTGGTTGCCGGTGCCAAGATCGTAAAGATGGATAGGCAGGTCGTCCACTGCGCCGCCCGCCTGCGGACCGCGAATTTGCACACACCAGCCGTTGCTGATAAAGCTTTTCACCATATTAGCGGCAAAGGCGAACGAGGCGTTGATCCACAGGTATTTCTCGTGGTCCGGGCCTTTCACTTCCTCTGCATAGTTAAAACTGCGTACCGGTACAGTGTCGGGACCGTATGGCAGGCGGCCCAGCACGCGTGGCATGGTCAGGCCGATGTAGCGGGCATCATCGGTATCGCGGAAAGCTTTCCACCGGATGTACTCAGCGCGGTCAAAGTAGTTGCCTATATCCTTAATGGCCGCGACCGCTTCCATTGAGTCTTTCAGGAAGAAGGCCGGGCCTGCGGAGCCGATAAACGGCATATGCGCAGAGGCAGCTACTTTAGAGATATTGCGCAGCAGCGCGATATCCTGTGCGGAGGCATCAAACTCATACGCTGAAATGACCGCCCCAATCGGCTCACCACCTGGCGTATCGTATTCGGCAACGTAGGTCTGCAAATAGAAACCGCTCTGGACTATTTCCGGCGCATCTTCAAAGTCCCGGCGCAGGTCATCTTTTGAGATGTCCAGCACGTCAAGCTTCACGTTCTGGCGAAAGTCGGTTTTATCTACCAGGGATTTAAGGCCGCGCCACACCGACTCAACCTTCTGAAACCGCTCATGGTGCATCACTGCATCCAGCTGGCGGCTAATCTGCGCGTCAAGATCGGCGATGTGGTGATCCAGCAGATGCTTGTCGAGTTTCTCAACCTGTGTGTCGCTGCTTTTGAGGCGGGTAAGCAACACCTGTATGGCCGCGGTAACGCGCTCATCGGCCGAGGCGTCTGACAGCGCCTGACTATCCTGCCAGACGTTCAGATCGCTGAGCTCAGAGACCGGATTGAGGTTGATTTTATCAAACAGCGAGGCGTAAACGCCCTCTGCTGCCGGACGTTGCGGCACGGCGGCACGGTCCGCAGACAGGGTTTCATTCTGAACTGACATCAGGATTGTCTCTCGTATTAGTCCGTTAAGAGGAGAATTCAGTCGTGGTTACTGGCGAGGGCTGAAAGCTCGCTGCGTAGTTCGCCGCTCAGCGCCGGATCTTTGAGAATGGTTTCAAACTCTTTGCGAAAGGTCGCATTGTCGAGCAGGTTGGATTTCAAATCGCGCAACAGGTTGCGCATGGCCAGCATCGCATTGAGCTGCGGGATTTGACGGACAACCTGTTCCGGCTCGAAGTCCTTCATGCTGCGAAATGTCAGGCTGACCTGTTGTTCACTGCCGTCAGCGGCGAGGGCGTCTGGCACAGCGTAATGCACGGCAGGGGCAAACTCGCTCAGCACGCTGTCAAAGTTGTGTTTGTTGACGCTGATTTTTTCGCGTTCAGAAAGCACTCGATTTTCTCTGCCGTTGCTGAAATCTCCTGTCACCAGCAGTTTCAGCGGCAGCTCAGTTTTCTTCTGTGCCCCACCGGTATGCAGGTCAAGGCGCAAATTAATACGGGCTTTAGGGATCTCACTTTGATAAGAATTGCTCATATTTACTCCTGTAAAAATGGCGAAAAAACAGATAATCCCTCTGCTTCCTTAGGGACAAGGCGTGAATATAAAATAGGCCGGATTAATAAATCAACCGCATGGGTTAAATTCTTATGATTGATTTATATAGTAAAACAGCCAGAATTTGACTTAAGTCATTGATATTGATTTTTAAAACTGCGCTCAGATTTATCTTAAAATTTATCGATTGTACTTTTCTTTCCGCCAGGTTATGGCTCTCTGACGGGCAGATAAGATCATTATTATTTAACTGTTATTTTAAGGAACAGTTTTTGTATGCAATTAACAGGCAGGCGACGCCCGACGCTGTTAATCGCGCTCCATACCGCACACCTGCCAGCGCACCGCACTGACGCCCTTCTCCAGACTGATGCGGCTGACAAGATTTTCCAGCTGCTGGGTCAGATTGGGCTTCCCCAGCACTTCGGCGCTGACCATCATGCGCTGCGAGCTTTCGATATCTTCACTCTGCAGCGACTGCAGGCGCAGATCGCTGTTGCCTAAACTGTGCAGCATCAGGCTGCGCACCTGCACCTCATCCTGCGCCAGACAGGTGATCTGCACGGTATAGTGCTGCACCGCTTCGGCAGCAGGTACCAGCGTCTGACGGTTGATACTCCGGGTGAGTTCGCGCAGCAGAATATTAGCGCACAGGATGATCAGGGTGCCGATAGCCGCCTCCAGCAGCAGGCCCATGCTGCACAGCACGCCTACTGCTGCCGTGCACCAGAGCGTGGCAGCAGTATTGAGCCCGCGCACGTTCAGGCCATCGCGCATAATTACGCCGCCACCGAGAAAGCCGATGCCGGAGACCACGTAGGCGGCGATACGCGATGCGTCATGTGCAATGCCGGGCACGCTCTGCGTCATCAGTACGAACAGACAGGCGCCGGTGCTGACGAGGGCGTTGGTACGCAGGCCGGTCAGGCGCTGCCGCAGCTGGCGTTCGCTGCCGATCAGCGCACCCAGAATCAGTGCTGCAGTCACCCGCAGCAGGAAAATTTTCCAGTCCATTTTATCCTCCGCATGTCAGCAGGTGCTGACAACAGCTCAGAATGAAAGAATGGATCGCAGCGGGCGACGTGCTGCATGTGAGGCAGCAGGTAAACAGAGGCAATTCATGAGGGAATAAGCCATCTCAACGCGCGGTCAAGACAGCGGGAACACTATCTTAGCGCAGGCGCCTTTTGCGATCGTTCGGGACAGTTGTCCAAAATAGTGCTCCTGTTAAGTAAACCGCCGCGATTTTAAGCACAGAGCATCGCGTAATCAAACTGATTTCCCGTCTGTTTAGGGAAGATTGACCGTTTTTTGCAACAGCAGGAGCACGTCACCATGCGCGCCGTTCTGATGCGATTTGCGCTCCCCTGACCCGGAATACGCGTGCTATCTTAGCTGCTCGCTTAACTGCAATCGGATAAGAAACAATGGCAAAACAGCGCGTGGGCATTGTCTTCGGCGGCAAATCTGCTGAGCATGAAGTCTCGTTACAATCAGCAAAAAATATTCTGGATGCGCTGGATGCGCAAAAATATGACGCGGTGCTGCTGGGCATTGATAAGCAGGGCCGCTGGCAGCGCTATGACGCCGATCGCTTTCTGCTGAACGCCACGGATCCGGCGCGCATTGCGCTGCACCCGCAGGGAGAAGCCGTGGCGCTGGTGCCCGGCAGCGAACGCACGCAGTTTATCAGCTGTGAACAGGCAGAGCCGCTGCCCCGCCTTGATGTTATTTTTCCGATTGTACACGGTACGCAGGGGGAAGATGGCTCACTGCAGGGGCTGCTGCGCATGGCGGATGTCCCGTTTGTCGGCTCCGATGTTCTGGGATCCGCGGTGAGCATGGATAAAGATTTTACCAAACGCCTGCTGCGTGATGCCGGTCTTCGCGTTGCGCCGTGGATCAGCGTAACGCAGGCAGAGCGCGCTACGCTGGATGCTGCAGCCGTTATCACACAGCTGGGTCTGCCGCTGTTTATCAAACCGGCTAATCAGGGCTCGTCAGTAGGCGTCAGCAGAGTTACCGATGCCGCAGAGTTTAATGCTGCTGTTGATCTGGCGTTCCGTTTTGACCGCAAAATCCTGATTGAAACCGGGATTAAGGGGCGCGAGATTGAGTGTGCGGTGCTGGGTAATGACGCACCGGAAGCGAGCCCCTGCGGTGAAGTGGTGGTGCAGGATGCGTTCTACGCCTATGACACCAAATATATCAGCGCCAGCGGTGCGCAGGTGGTGGTGCCGGCAAACATCAGCCGGGAAAACAGCGAGGCTATCCAGGCTACTGCCCTTGCCGCCTTCAAAGCGCTTGAGTGCTTCGGCATGGCGCGTGTCGATGTGTTTCTGACGGATGGCAACGAGATCGTGATTAACGAAGTGAATACCCTGCCCGGCTTTACCAATATCAGCATGTATCCCAAGCTGTGGCAGGCGGCGGATCTGAGCTATCGCGATTTGATCAGCCGCCTGATTGAGCTGGCGCAGGCGCGGCATCAGCAGCGTCAGCGCCTGGCCAGCACTATGTAAGCGCCAGCAACGTGGTTCAGGCTACGTTGCTGGCACTCAGCGCAGAGGCGGGTGCCACCTGGTTACGTCCATTGTGCTTGGCGCTGTAGAGATGTTTATCTGCTGCGGAAATCAGCCGGTTAATCACTTCCGGCCACTCGCGCTCATGCCTGGCGCAATCCCACGCCAGGCCCATGCTGGCGGTCACCGTCACGCTGTTGCCTTTAATCCAGAACTTTTCGCGCGCCAGCGCCTGGCGCACGGACTCCGCCAGCCGGTAGAGCTGTTCCGGCACGGCATCAAACACCACAATCACAAACTCTTCGCCGCCAAAGCGGCAGATCATGCCCTGCTGCTGTGCAACCTGCTGAATGCGGCGTCCAATCTCTTCCAGCACGCTGTCACCGGCGTCGTGTCCGAAATTGTCATTGATGGTTTTGAAGTAATCGACATCCAGCATAATTACGCCGGTATGGCGATGCAGAGAGAACGGCATCTGTTTCAGCTGTTCATACAGGCCAGAGCGCGAGAGCTGCTGCGTCAGTACATCCACATTTGCCCGCAGCGCCAGACGCTGATTAAGCTGCCGGATAGCGTCCATGCTGACCGCCACCAGCAGCGGACTCAGTGCAACGGTCGCCACGCCAAGGCGCGCTGACGTCAGATGGCCAATCGGCAACAGCGCATCGTTGCCCTGTATATTCATTACGCCGTGAGAAACCAGCACAATCTCTGTAATACCGGTCAGCAGGATCACCACGCTGGTAACCGGCATAGGCAGCACAATAGCGCACCAGATCAGCGCCGGTACCGGAAAGGTCAGACTGCCGGCGCCGCCAATCAGCGCGCCCGCTGTCAGCGACAGCACCACGGCGACCAGCGGCAGCAGCGTTGCCGGCGTCAGCAGCTGGCGAAGGGAAACGCTGCGCAGCGGACGTGCCAGCATGACAGGCAGCAGCATCAGCGAGGTCGAGATCTGTTCGCTGAACCAGTCAGCCCATGCGACCACAAAGCGCGCATTGAAATCGATGCCCTGCGCCCAGGCGCCCCAGGTCGCACAGGCGGCAGCACCGAGCAAACAGGCGGGAAAAATGCGCATCGCATTGACGACCTGGCTGCTGGCAGCCGGTGTCTGCAGCGGCCTGATCAGCATACAGACCGCCACAAGGGTAAACAGAATATTGGCAATATTGATCGTCACAGCGGCAAAGGCCCAGCCTGAAAACACCGTGTCGTTGAAAATCATCGCCGCCAGAGCAACAAGGTAGCTGGAAGGATTATGCAGAAAAGGCTGACGGACAATCAGCCCGGCGATAAGCGCGTTGACAGGCCAGAACAGTGAGAACTCTTCAGGGACCCGCAGGTGGCTGCCAAGAAAACAGAAAAAAAGCGTGATAAAGAACAGCGTGAGAGCATTTTTCTTAACGTTATGTTCATCAAACAGCGAAACGCGCATTCATCCGCATCCTGTAACCTGAAATCGTTGCCGCGTTGCAGTGGCACCCCTCTTATTGAACATCAGATCGTCCGGTGTCAATTCAGCGAACAGGCTTCGGTTTACTCTCCTGTTCGGCTGGCTAAGGCATCCGGTTCACGCAGATGTTGTGCGGCCAATTATGCCACGCACGAACAAAAATCGGCTATCCGTGATAGCCGATTTTTATCCGGTACAATCATTTACTTATTTAACGGCTACCGGCCACTGGCTCAGCCGTATGCCCCGCTCCGGCGCATTCTCACCAAAGTCGCGCAGAACCGCTTTCACATCCGGATCGAGATATTCAGCGTTACCCTGCTCAACAATGACCACGCTGTTTTCCGGGATTTCTGCCAGCACGCCCTGCAGCTTAGGGTTATGCATAAACGTCAGGTTCTGGTGAAAACGCAGGACATAGTGATCGTCATGGCGGGTGAGCTGTAGCGCATTGCGGTGACTCTGATAAATGCTGCAGAGGATCTGCACGGCAATCCCGAGGAAAATACCGGCCAGCATACCCAGCAGGATGATACCGCCAATGGTAGCCAGAAAAGGCACATATTGCGCCCACCCCATCCGGATCTGCTCAGCAAACAGGCGCGGGGTTGCCAGCTTATAGCCGGTGTAAAGCAGTACGGCGGCCAGGCTGGCCAGCGGAATTGCATTGAGCAGCGAACTGAACCACAGGCCGCAGACCAGCAGCAGCACGCCATGGATCAAAATAGAGAGTTTGCTCTGTGCACCGACGCTGACGTTAACCGAACTGCGAACAATAACGGCGGTAATCGGCATTGCGCCCAGTAACCCTGCCGTTAAGTTCCCTATCCCCTGCGCAAACATCTCTTTGTTGGGCGAAGGAGCCGGATGCTGCGGACGCAGTTTTTTCAGCGCTTCCTGGCTGAGCAGCGTCTCCAGGCTGGCGACCAGAGCCAGCGTGACCGCAACCACCCAGACAGCGGGATTTTGCCACGCCAGCCAGTCCGGCGTTTCCAGCTCAGCCACCAGCGCGGAAAAGCTGTCAAAGGCAGGGAGCGTGATACGCGGCAGCCCGTCAGCCAGCGCCGGAAAAAGCTTATCTCCGGCGAGGGTTGCCATACAGCCAATCAGCACCGCCACCAGCGGTCCGGGGATCCAGCTCAGCGCCTTTACTGACTTAATCAGCGGCGTGGTCCAGAGCCAGAGCGTCAGCAGGCCCGCGGCAGCTACCCCAATAGCACTGGCTGAAAACGCTATATTGCCTGACACCAGCGCCCCCAGCCCGCCCTCACCGGCTGCGCCCAGCGCTACCGGGATCTGCTGCATAATCAGCAAAATGCCGATTGCCGCCAGCATGCCTTTAATCACGCTGCCTGGCACCAGCGCGATAAACCGCCCTGCGCGCAGCAGCCCCAGCAGACACTGCAGTACTCCCGCCAGAATCAACGCGGTCAGAAAGGCAGAGAAACTGCCCAGCGTCTGAATGGAGGCCACAACAATTGTTACCAGTCCGGCGGCCGGACCACTGACCGCAAAACGCGACGGACTCAGCGCGGTCACCAGCAGCCCGCCGATCACACCGGTAAGCAGACCGGCAAAAGGCGGCAGCCCGCTGGCCTGAGCGATCCCCAGGCAGAGTGGCAGCGCAACCAGAAAGACGACCAGGCCGGCCGGAATATCCTGCCGCAGCGTTTTAACGTTCATGGCACATTGTCCTCAGCTGATTGCGGTACAGATGACGCGGGTAGTGTTCAGCACAGCCTGCGCTATATTTATGACGCGGCAAACCGGCTCCGCGATATTTCACTAATAATGGTTTTTGTATCATCACAATCATCTTCTCTTTATGCCTGCGTAACCGATCTGCGGGTAATACATTCCCTGAATAAGAGGCCATAAATAGCTGCAGCGGATACAAAGCAGCGTTACCTCACAAAAATTGGTTATAGCTGCTTAAGATTTAAGTTGCACCTTAATTATTTAACATCCCGGCATGACAGTCGCTCTGTAAAATAAAGGTCAGGAAAGGTAACTAATAAGTAAGTTTGAGCAAGCATATTTCAAATAAAATAATTAGTTAAACTTCTTTCATTTCAATACTTAAAAAATATAAAAATTTTCCGTACAGAATTGACTGACAAAAAATTACATATCATTCAGGGAGTGCGTGCACCGCCATGGTGAATTACCACGTTATAACCAGGATAGTTCTTAGTTATTAAAATTAATGATTAGCACGATAGTTTGCAACCAGCCAGATGACTCAAAATAATTCACTGATGACCAACGGATAATCTGGTGATATATCGGGAGATTACGTCGCAGCCTGACAGCTAACGCAAAATGTAAATATGCGTGGATCTGACGGTAAAATGCAATTCCCTGCGCGACCGGATGTTTTTTCAGTTGCCGAATTATTTGTCGTCCCATCCTTTTATGCAGTTTTCCGCTTTTGCACCATACCGCAGCCTGCACAATCGTGAGGCACGGACCGGTGATACGGGCGAGTGTATGACGTTATCCGGTATGTGAAAGATATCTGCAGACGCGCTGCAAAAACGTACCTGTTAACGTAAGCTGTGCGCAGTCACCGGTTACGGTCAGGTCACAGGAGAGAAGTATGGAGAGTAAAGTCTGCGGTCCGCGTTCAGCACTGCTTGATAGCCTGACATGGCTGGAATATGCCTTTCAGCCTGCCGGTCTGCCTGCGCCTGAAGCTGCCGCTTACGGACATCAGCGCCACAGCGCCCGCGTGGTGTTGTCAGGACAGAACCGGCCGCCAAAAAGCTGTGAATCTGACGGTGTGATTGCTGAAGATAGCCATCCGGTAGCCGTTTACACTGCCGACTGCCTGCCGGTGCTGTTTGCCGATCCTGAGCAGCAGCAGGTGGCGGCGATCCATGCCGGGCTGAACGGCACTCTGAACGGTATTTTACAAAGTGCGCTTGATGCCCTGCTGGCACGCGGAGCAAGCCTTGATACGCTTTGCGTCGCCATCGGTCCGGCCATTGGTCCCTGCTGCTATGAGTTAGGCGACGATCGCATCTGGCAGATGCAGCAGCGCAGCGATCTCCCGCCGCTGCAGTGGACAGCGCAGCAACCCGTGAACCTGCAGGCGGTACGTCCGCAGGCGCAGGCGCAGCAGCAGGGGGTCTGGTTCAGTCTGCCCGGGCTGGCACGCAGCATTTTACTGCAGCATGGGCTCGGGGCAGCGCAGATTGATGTGGCAGAGGTATGCACCTACTGTATGGCCGAGGCGGGCTCCAGCTACCGGCGCAATACCCACTTCGATTGTGGATACCAGTCGCGCTTTTCGTGGATCCGCCGTCGTTAACCGCTTTACTGCCCGGGAAAACGGGCGGTTAGTGGATAAGGGCGTTAAGCGTCAGCACACCCGCCAGGCCAAGCAATGAGATCAGCGTTTCCATAACGGTCCAGGTTTTCAGCGTTTCTGTTACGCTGAGGTTGAAGTAGCCTTTAAACAGCCAGAAGCCCGGATCGTTGACGTGTGACGCGATCACGCTGCCCGATCCGACTGCCAGTACCATCAGCGCCGGATCGGTGTGCGTTACGGCAATAATCGGCGTAACGATGCCGGCAGTGGTGATCGCGGCTACCGTTGCCGATCCCAGCGCTACCCGCAGCATGGCCGCGACGGTCCAGCACATCAGCAGCGGCGAGAGCGAAGAGCCTTTCATCATATCGGCAATATAGTTACCCACACCGCTGTCCACCAGCACCTGCTTGAAAGCGCCGCCGCCTGCGATAATAAAGATAATCATGGCGATAGCCGCAATCGAACTGCCGCACATATCCATGACCTCTTCCATGCGGCGGCCGTTACGTAATCCCAGCGTAAATACGGCAATCACGACAGCAATAAACAGCGCCACCGCCGGGTTACCAATAAATTCGAAAAACTGTCGCAGCGGATCGTCTTTAGGTGTGGTCAGTTCGAATATTGCCGCTATTGCCATCAGCACCACCGGGATCACCGCAGCAAAAATACTGATCCCAAAGCCTGGCATCTCCTCTTCTGAAAAAATGCGCGGATTGTAGAGTCCTTCAGGCGGTGATTTTTCAAACCGCTTTAAAAATTTAGAGAACACCGGGCCCGCAATAATCACCGTGGGGATCGTGATGATCATGCCATACAGCAGCGTGGTGCCAAGATTCGCACCGAAAATGGTGGCAATCGCCGTGGGCCCGGGATGCGGGGGCAGAAAACAGTGGGTGACTGAGAGTGCGGCCACCATCGGCACGCCGACGTACAGCAGCGGCAGTCTGGCGGCGGCGACCACGGTAAACACCAGCGGCAACAGCAGCACAAACCCCACTTCATAAAACATTGCCAGGCCGACGATCAGCCCTGTCACTACCAGCGCCCACTGCAACCGCTGTTTACCAAAGGCCGCAATCAGCGTAGTAGCGACCCGCTGTGCGGCACCGGTATCAGAGACCAGTCGTCCGAGCATGGCACCAAACCCCAGGATCATCGCCAGACTGCCCAGCGTTGATCCGATGCCTTTCTGTATCGACGCCATCACATTAAGCGGCGTCATACCTTCAGCAATACCGACCACCGCTGAGACGAACACCAGCGCGATAAACCCATTCACTTTGAAAACAATCATCAGTACCAACAGCAGGATCACGCCCAGCACAATTATCGTAATTGGCATTTTTATTAGTCCGGTAAAGAGAGAAAAGTCAGCCGTATGCCGGCGCAGCCAGACAGACTATCCGGCTACGCACCACGCATTACACGGCTACGCGCATACCGCCATCAACAAATAGCAGATGGCCATTAACAAAATCTGAAGCAGAAGATGCCAGAAAAATGGCGGCACCAATCAGCTCTTCCGGCTTACCCCAGCGCGCAGCAGGCGTACGCTTAGTCAGCCAGCCGGTAAACGCGGGATCGTCAGCCAGCGGCTGCGTCATCTCGGTCACAAAGTAGCCTGGCGCAATCGCATTAACCTGAATATTGTAGCGTGCCAGTTCTACGCACATCCCCCGCGTCAGCATGGTGACCGCACCTTTGGAGGCTGCGTAAGGGGTGATCGTGTCGCGGCCCAGCTCACTCTGCATCGAGCCGATATTGATAATTTTGCCGCGCTGGCGCGTCACCATCTGCTGTGCCACTTTTTGCGAGACGAAAAACACCGCGGTCTGGTTTACCGCAATCACGTCGTGCCAGTCCTGCTCCGGAAACTCCAGAAAAGGCCGCCGCCGCTGGATCCCGGCGTTGTTCACCAGGATATCGATGGCGCCCCACTGCGCTTCAATTTCATCGATCGCCTGATGCACCGCACCGGAATCTGTTACGTCAAACGCTTTGGCCCGGGCAGCGATCCCCTGCTCACGCAGCGCGCCGGCGGCGCGCTCTGCGCCTTCAGCTGTGGTCGCGTTGATAATCACTTCGGCCCCGGCTTCACCCAGGCCCTGCGCCAGCAGAAACCCGATACCGCGTGCTGAACCGGTCAGCAGTACGCGCTTGCCGGTCAGAGAAAAGAGTGCGCTCATGTTATCTCCCTAAAAAGTCAGCTGGACTTTTGCCGCGCGGGTTTTATCGCTGGCAAACTGCAGCGCCGCATCGATATCCTGAAGCGGGTACTCACCGCTATAGAGCGGCAGCGGATTGATAACGCCCTGCGCCAGCCACTCAACCGCCGTATTGAATTCATGTGTAAAACGGAACGAGCCTGTCAGGGTTATCTCTTTGGCAATCAGCATCATCAGAGGGAAATCAGGAAAAGCGCCTCCCATCCCTACCTGCACTACCGTGCCTTTGGCACACACGACCTCCAGGCAGCGCTGCAGTGACGCCGGATGACCGGACGCTTCAAACGCCACATCGAAGTAGCCCTTATCTGCCATCCAGGCAGTGAAATCGCCGCTTGCAGCGTTAACCACCTGCGTAGCACCCATTTGCTGCGCCATATCCAGCGAACGCTCACTGATATCACTGCAGATAATCTCTGCAGCACCACGCGCCTGTGCGGCGGCGGCAATCAGACAGCCAATCGGCCCGGTGCCGGAGATAAAGATACGTTTGCCGGCAAGATCGCCAGCCTGATGCGTGGCGTGAATGCAGACTGCCAGCGGCTCAGCAAACACCATTACCGTTTCATCGGCATCCGCTGGAAAAGGCACGCACTGGCTGCTCGCCACAACTTTGTGCCGGGTAAATCCGCCATCAACGTGCGGGACATACATTGCGCTGCCAAAAAAACGCATTGCGGTACACTGATTCTCCTGCTGCCGCTGACAATATTTGCATTCACCGCAGGGTTTCGCCGGATTGATAGCCACTTTTTGCTGTGGCTGCAGGCGGGGATCGTCGCTTTCTATGACATAACCAATTACTTCATGCCCGAGTATCATAGGCATTTGCAGCGCAAAGCTGCCGACCTTTCCTTCCTGATAGTAATGCAGATCGGAGCCACAGATTCCGCCGCGCGTAATGCGCACCAGCGTGCCGGAGCCATCCCACTGCACGTGCTGCTGCGCGACACTGACCTGCTGTTTGCCGCTGATGACGCAGGATTGTGTTTCGATGTTCATGTTTTTCCCGTGAGTCTGTTTATGTGATGACTATAAAAACGGGTTAAACGGTATAAAACTGTGATGAACATCACTCAGAACAATGTTACAGAAAAGATGTTACCGGGAACGTGAACTGGCTGTCAGGTTACTGCAACCGGGCCCGGTCGTTCTGCCTGATTACCGGGCTGACAGCAACTCCCGGCTATATTTAAATAATTCTGAATCAGAACGGACGCCAAGCTTTTTTAGCGCCGACTGCTTCTGCCCGCTCACCGTTTTCCGGCTCCGCCTGAACTTGGCCGCAATTTGTGAAACGCTCATACCATCAAGAAAGCAGCGAATTACCTCCGCTTCACGCGGGCTTAATAACCTTATTTTTTCGTGAAGCGCTGGTGTGCAGCCGATACAAAAATGCTCATCCGCTATTTTTTCGGAAATGGCATAAAGCGTCTGAATTTCTTCAGCAAGGTGTGCGGCTAAAAACAGGTTATTCTCAGCAACGACTCTGACCGCCGCCAGCACCTCTTCAAAGGGATGACTTTTTCCGATAAAACCGTTTACGCCGGCCCGGAGCGCCATCCTGGCAACTGCCGGGCTTTCTGCAGAGGTTAAAACCAGCATTTTTTGCGTCGGATAGTGGTTACGTATTTGCTTTATTAACGTCAGGCCATCAACTTCGCGTTCACCCAGCAGAAAATCCAGGATCAGAACATCGATCCTGTGCGTATTTAACGCACTGAAAAGCTCACTGCCGGACGACCAGGCGGCAACAAGCTGAATATCGGGATGGTTTTTCAGACACAGCTCAAAAACCAGACGGATCATAGGGTGACCGTCGAGAACAGCAACACGGACTGGCTGAGTGTTTGAATCCAATCTGCCTCTCCTCTAAAAAGCACATTACAGGTAAAAGGTTATATCGTTTAACCTTTTCAGTTAACTCATTGGTAATAGCAGGAAAACCTTCTTCACAATGTGATTATTCAGGTAATTATATAAAGCTGGAAAATAAAAAATTATTAAAATATAAAATCATCCACTTCACAAATAAAAGAGAGAGTGAAATCACCTGGGAAATGACGCACTTCTGCTGATAACTGCTGCTATCTTTCCGGCCCGGCATGCAATAAATATAACACTCACCAGATAAGGCCATTCAGCTACACTCCGGGATTAACAGGCATTATTAATAACATTAAAATAGCGATTAAAATGATAAATTCTCTTCCTGGCGCTATTTGAAGGCTTATTTCCAGATTACTTTCCCACTATAATGTTTAAAAACCCGCCCCGTTGCGATAAACATTTCTTGCCGCTGTGTAGTTATTATCCGGGCTTTTCAGAAAAAGGAATCCATGCTGACCTTAAAAAAAGTGCTAAGTCATTAGCCCTGTACTCTGACCCATTCAGGGCGTGCCGGTCCTTCCCGTGCGTAACGAAGGCAAGCTGAAACCTCGTGCGTAACCTGCCGCCCTGCTTTTTTTGACGTCACTCACACGCTGAGTGTTGCTCTCTTCCATCATGCGCGATTACCGTTAGAGTTAACTCATCCGACCACTTTTGAGCGCCTGATTATGATCGAGCACTATCCCTGCTTATTCACGCCTCTCGATCTGGGATTTACCCGGTTAAAAAATCGTTTTCTGATGGGCTCGATGCATACCGGGCTGGAGGAGCATCCCGACGGCGCTGCACGACTGGCTGCTTTCTATGCCGAGCGCGCACGCGAAGGGGTGGCGCTGATAGTGACCGGTGGCGTCGCGCCGAATGCGCAGGGTGTGGTGACACAGGGTGGCGCAATGCTGACCCGGGAAAACCAGTGCGACTGGCATCGTCAGATCACCACCGCGGTCCATGCGCAGGGCGGGAAAATTGCGCTGCAGATCCTGCATGCCGGACGCTATAGCTATCAGCGGTCGCTGGTAGGCCCTTCCGCACTCCAGGCTCCCATAAATCCTTTTACTCCGCATGCGCTGAGCGAAGCAGAAATTAGACAGACTATTGCTGATTTTGCCCGCTGCGCGCGTCTGGCGCAGCAGGCAGGATATGATGGCGTAGAGATCATGGGCTCCGAAGGCTATCTGATTAATCAGTTTCTGACGGCGCAGACCAACCAGCGCACTGACGGCTGGGGAGGCGATGTGCTGCGGCGGCAGCGCTTCGCCCGTGAAGTGACGCAGGCGGTACGTCAGGCCACCGGCGAGCACTTTATTGTGATTTTCCGGCTGTCGCTGCTCGACCTGGTGCAGCACGGCAGCACGCTGGACGAAACGCTGATGCTGGCTGAGGCGCTTGAGGCGTGTGGCGTGACGCTGTTTAACAGCGGTATTGGCTGGCATGAAGCACGCATCCCGACGATAGCAACCTGTGTCCCGCGGGCTGGCTTTGCGTGGGTAACCCGCTACCTGCGCGAACGCGTCTCCGTACCGGTAATTGCCACTAACCGGATCAACCATCCTGATGTAGCTGAAGCCCTGCTGCGCGAAGGTACCGCCGATATGGTCTCAATGGCACGGCCATTTCTGGCAGATGCCGCGTTTGTCTCCAAAACGGCGCAGGGCCAGCCTGAAGCCATCAATACCTGTATTGCCTGTAATCAGGCGTGCCTCGATCAGATTTTTGCAGGCAACGTGACATCCTGCCTGGTCAATCCGCGCGCCTGTCATGAAACCCTGATGCCGGTTGTGCCCGTAACGCATCCAAAGCAGCTGGCTGTCATTGGTGCCGGTCCGGCAGGCATGGCTTTTGCCCTGCAGGCGGCTCAGCGCGGACATAAGGTGACGCTTTATGAAGCGGATGCGGAGATTGGCGGGCAGTTTGCCATCGCCCGGCAGATCCCGGGCAAAGAGGAGTTTCATGAAACCCTGCGCTACTTCCGCCATCAGCTGGCAGCAGCTAAGGTGACGCTGCGGCTTAACCACCGGGTCCGTGCCGGTGAGCTGATAGACGCGGATGAAATTATCATTGCCACCGGCGTGACGCCGCGTCAGCTCTCCATTCCCGGCATCGATCATGCCAGCGTGGTCAGCTATCTGGACCTTCTGCACCACAAAAAACCGGTGGGACAGCGCATCGCCATTATTGGTGCAGGCGGCATCGGTTTTGATACAGCCGCCTATTTACTGCATTCCCCGGAAGATTTTTACCAGCGCTGGGGGATCGATCGCACGCTGCAGGCGCGCGGCGGCGTTGTTCCTGCCCGGCCGCCATTACCCGGCCGGCAAATCTGGCTGCTGCAGCGCAAAAGCGGAAAACCCGGAGCGGGGCTGGCGAAAACCACCGGCTGGATCCACCGCGCCAGTCTGCAGGCGCATGGCGTGCAGATGTGGGGCGATGTGGAATATCTGCGCATTGACGATGCAGGGCTGCATCTGCGGCACCAGGGCAAACCGGTCACGCTGGCCGTGGACAACATCGTGGTTTGCGCCGGTCAGGAGCCGCTGCGCCTGCTGGCTGACGAGCTGGCCGCACGTGGCAAAACGGTGCGGGTAATCGGCGGCGCAGATGTGGCGCAGGAGCTGGACGCGCGGCGGGCTATTTCACAGGCTACCGCGCTCGCGCTGAGTCTGTGATCAGCGCAGTTTTACCGCGCGCAGCACTACAAACTTCGCGCTGGATGCTACCAGTTCGCAGTTGCCAAACAGTTTCTTCATCTTCTGGTGATAGCCGAGGTGCCGGTTGCCCACGATACGCAGCTCACCGCCATACTGCAGACAGCGTTTTGCGTCGCGCAGCATCTGCCATGCAAGGTGATCCGTAACCGCATGCTGCTGATGAAACGGCGGATTGCATAACACCGCATGCAGCCGGTCAGACGGAAAGCCGCTCAGCACATTGTTAACGCGGAACTGGCAGCGTGACAGATCCTGCGGGCGGTTAACCTTAACGTTCAGCTCACTGGAGGCCACTGCCATATAAGATTCATCATAAAACAGCACTTCAGCCTGCGGATTTTGCTCCAGTGCCATTAAGCCAATCACGCCGTTGCCGCAGCCAAGATCCATGATTTCGCCTTCAATATTGTGTGGCAAATGCTGCATAAACAGCCGCGCACCAATATCCAGCGAGGTGCGTGAAAAGACGTTGGCGTGGTTATGGATCTGATAAGGCGTCTCATCCAGTGGCCAGACGGTAGTGTCTGCCGCCTCAGCCAGCGCCGGTGCGCTGTAACGGCTGTAGATCAGACGCGCCTTTTTCCAGGCCAGCGATGTTTTACTTTCGCCCAGAATGCGCTCAAACAGCTGCAGCGTGGAGTTATGAATATCTTTCGCTTTGGCTGCCGCCAGAATCAGCGTGTCCGGCGTGGCCACGCTGCGCAGTGCGCGCAGCTGATGCTCCAGCAGTGCCAGCGCTTTGGGAATTTTGATTAAAACAGCTGCGGGTGCTGCAGGCAGCGCGCTCAGGCTGTCGATAAAGTGAATGCGATCGTCAGACAGGCCGTTTAAGCGCAGATTCTGCCTGGCTGCCTGCTGACTCAGCCAGGAGTCGCTGACGTGCCAGATTTCCCGGTCCTGCAGGCCACAGGTTAACGCCCCAAAGCTGTCGTTGAACACCAGCACCGGACCTTCCGGCAGCGTCTGCTGCAGCAGATATTCATCGGCGGCATCCCACGCCTGTAAAGGGCTCTCTTCACGCATCGGCGGAAAGCGCTCCAGCGTAAGGGTGCTATGGGTCAGTTCAAGTTGGCTCATGGAATCTCCGGCGTGGTACACTTTGCGCAATTTTCGCCCTGAAAAGGGGGGCGCAGTATACTGTCTTTCGTCAGGAATCCCAATGTCATTAATTTATCTGCAGGGTTACCCTGAAAATATCCTCGAACAGGTGCAAACGCTGATCGATCATCAGCGATTAGGCGCGTTCCTGCAGCAGCGCTATCCTGAAACGCATGACGTGGTCAGCGATCGCGCGCTGTATGACTACACGCAGGCGATAAAAAATCGCTATATGCGCAGCGCACCGCCGGTAAGCAAAATCCTCTGGGATAATAAAATCAAAGTGATGAAGCATGCGCTGGGGCTGCACACGGCGATTTCGCGCGTACAGGGCGGCAACCTGAAAGCCAAAGCGGAGATCCGTATCTCCACCTTTTTCCGTCTCGCCCCTGAGCCTTTCCTGCGCATGATTGTGGTGCACGAACTCGCCCACCTCAAAGAGAAAGAGCACAGCAAAGCGTTCTATCAGCTCTGCTGCCATATGGAGCCTGACTATCATCAGCTGGAGTTTGACGCGCGCCTGTGGATGACCGATCAGGCGATGCGCGGCAACGCGGCTTAAAGAAACTCCTGCGCTTTCTGGATCAGACTGGTTTTTGTCAGGGCGCCCATAAAACGACGCTCCTGCGGATTGTTCAGCACCGGCAGCCGCTCAAGCGTCACGCGTGAAAACGCCTCCCACCCTTCGCGCATGCTCTGCCCCTGAAAAATGCAGGGGAAGTTGTTATCCATGACGGTGCTGACCGGCGAATCCAGGGTGATCTCCTGCGCCAGTACCTTGCGCGAGATATCGTGAATAGAGACCACGCCCAGGAACTGCTCTGCCTGATTCAGTACGTAAACATAGCGTTCACGCTTCAGCGAGCTGACCGCCAGCGCCTGTCCGACCGACTCTTCGGGCTGCAGCGCTGCGCCAGGAATAATCAGCTGATCGACACGCATATGGTCAAAATCGTACCAGGCTTCAGAACGGCTCAGGTGGTGACTGACTACCGGATAAGTGCTGGCGGACTGCAGGCGATAGACCACCATCGAAGCCAGCACGGAAGCGATCATCAGCGGAAACAGCAGGCTGCTGTTAAGCGTCATCTCCAGCACCATCAGCATGGCCATCAGCGGAGCCTGACTCACCGCGGCCAGCACGGCGGCCATGCCTATTGCTGCATAAAGCAGCGTATCTCCCGTCGGCAGCTGCAGCGCCGCCGCACTCTGCGCCAGAATCACCCCGAGCAGTGCGCCGATCAGCAGCGAAGGGGTGAACAGTCCGCCTACGGCGTTTGAGCCTACGGAAAGCGTTGTGGCCAGCGTTTTGAGTAAAAGCAGCAGCAGTAATCCGGTGATGACGTAATGGCCCTCAATGATCTTTACGATCACTTCATACCCGTTACCGAGAATATCCGTAGAGATCAGCGCCAGTAACCCTACGGCTACCCCGCCCGCACCAAGCCGCAGCGGTAGCGATCGCACGCGGCTGAACAGTCGCCGGCTGCGACCAATCAGCGCGATCAACAGCCAGCCGGCAACGCCCGCCACCAGACCAATCAGTACCGTCACCAGCAGACTGGTCACATCCATCTGAAACAGCGTATCGGCAAGCGGATAAAGCGCATTGCGAAAACCCAGCGCCCACATGGTCATCACCGCGACCGCAGAGGACACAATCAGCGGGATCAGTCGCTGCAGGGCTGAAATACCAAAAGCAATTTCCGCAACAAAGATCGCCGAGGCAAGCGGTGCGTGGTACACCGAGGAGAGGCCTGCCGCCGCCGCCATCGCGACAATATCGCTGTTGCGCAGGTTAAGCGATGCCGGCAGCCAGCGCCCCAGCAGACTGCCGCTGAGCGCTGAGAGCTGTACCATCGGTCCCTCTTTACCGATTGAGGCACCGCTGCCAATACTGGCGATTGAAGAGAGTGCACGAAACAGAGAAGTACGCGTCGGCACGGCGTCCAGCCTGGCATTAATCACTTCCAGATAGTCCGTTTTTACCGTCTCCTGCTGCTCAATGGCGACGGCATAGCGCAGAAACCAGCCCGCCAGCACGCCCCCCGCCCCCACCAGCAGCGGCCAGAAGATCCACGGCCAGACGTGCATCGCCACGGTGATCTCATGGTCACTGTTAAACAGCAGCTGGTTAATCATGTCGATGATGCCGCGAAACGCCAGCGTCACCAGCGAGGCCATCAGCCCCACAGGAATGGCAATCAGCAGCGTGGTCCAGTTTAGTGCATGTTTGCTTCCGCTCACCCGGCTCTCCCGTTCGCAGGCTTTCAGACTTAAGGGCTCACTATATTGGAATGCGGATCGCAGGATCAAATGCTGCCGGATAGTTTCCTGCCGCAGCATGCTACCCTGCGGCTTTCTTTTATCAGGAGAGCAGGCCTGTGATTCGCTTTGCCATTGTTGGCACCAACTGGATTACCCGTCAGTTTATTGACGCCGCACATGCGAGCGGCAGATTCACGCTCAGCGCAGTGTACTCCCGCAGCCAGCAGCAGGCAGATGCCTTTGCCGCTGATTACGCCTGCCCGCTGACGTTTACCTCGCCTGAAGCGATGGCGGCGTGCCGCGATATCGACGCGGTTTATATTGCGAGCCCGAATGCACTGCATTGCGAACAGGCGCTGCTGTTCATGTCTCACGGCAAGCATGTGATCTGCGAGAAACCGCTGGCCTCCACGCTGCGTGAAGCCGACGCGATGATCGCCTGTGCACAGCAGCATCAGGTTGTGCTGTTTGAAGCATTCAAAACCGCCAGCCTGCCTAACTTTCATCAGCTGCAGCGCGCTCTGCCGCAGCTGGGCACGCTGCGCAAGGCGCTGTTCAGCTACTGTCAGTACTCTTCCCGTTATCCGCGCTATCTTGCGGGCGAAAACCCGAATACGTTTGACCCGCGCTGGTCCAATGGCTCAATTATGGATATTGGCTATTACTGCCTGGCCGCTGCCGTCACGCTGTGGGGTGCCCCCCGCCGCGTAACGGCTGAAGCCACGCTGCTGCCCAGCGGCACAGATGCGCACGGGACGGTGATCCTCCACTATGGCGATTTTGATGTCACCCTGCTGCATTCCAAAGTCAGCAACTCCGCTATTCCGAGTGAAATTCAGGGGGAAGCGGGTTCGCTGCTTATTGAGAAGCTGGCGGAGTGTCAGCAGTTGCGGCTACTGCCACGCAGCGGTACCGGGCAGGATCTGACGCAGCCGCAGCACAGCAATACGATGCGCTATGAAGCCGAAGTGTTTGCCAGCCTGGTAGAAACGCAGCAGATTGCGCACCCTGCCCTCGCGATCTCACGGCTGACAGCAGAACTGCTGACCACCATCCGCCAGCAAACCGGCGTGGTGTTTCCTGCCGATCGCCATGAAGTGTAAATATTGCTAAATATGTCTGGTCGTGCATTGCATCGTCCTGCGGCTGCGCTATTTTTTCCTAAGCAAAGGGGAGTAACTTGTCAGCTGATTGATCGTCATTACGATGTGTAGCGCATCCGGTCGTCAGGCAACCCGGAAGTGATTCTGTGTTGTAAGTGAGACCTTGCCGGAAGGCGAGGTGCGCTTGCAGCGTAATGAAAGCGGCTTACGTCTTCTGACGGAGCCGTTTTTTTTAACTTTCGCACAGGACACCATTATGCAATCGATAGGCACACCGTTACTCTGGGGCAGTTTTACCGTTGTTGTGCTGGTTATGCTGGCGATCGATCTGCTGCTGCAGGGCCGGCGCGGCGCACAAACCATGTCGTTCAGACAGGCGGCTATCTGGTCACTGATCTGGGTGTCCGTTTCACTGCTGTTTGCTGCCGCTTTCTGGTGGTATCTCGATACGCACGCCGGCCGCGAGGTCGCCACTACGCAGACGCTCGCTTTTCTGACCGGGTACGTACTGGAAAAAGCGCTGGCGGTGGATAACGTCTTTGTCTGGCTGATGCTGTTCAGCTACTTTGCTATACCGCCCCAGCTGCAGCGGCGCGTACTGATCTACGGCGTACTGGGCGCTATTGTCTTGCGTACCATCATGATTTTCGCCGGCAGCTGGCTGGTCATGCAGTTCAGCTGGATCCTCTATATTTTTGGTGCCTTTCTGCTGTTCACCGGCATTAAGATGGCGCTTGCACGTGAGGATGACACGGCTGTAGGTGATAAACCGGTGGTACGCTGGCTGCGTCAGCATCTGCGCATGACCGATTCGCTGGAGGGTGAGAAGTTTTTTATTCGCCGTAACGGGGTACTGTTTGCCACCCCGCTGCTGCTGGTTCTGATCATGGTCGAGCTTAGCGATGTGATTTTTGCTGTTGACAGTATTCCGGCTATTTTTGCGGTGACCACCGATCCCTTTATTGTGCTGACCTCTAACCTGTTTGCCATCCTGGGCCTGCGCGCCATGTATTTCCTGCTGTCAAACGTGGCGGAGCGCTTCTCTATGCTGAAATATGGTCTGGCCGTGGTACTGGTGTTTATCGGTATTAAGATGCTGATCGTCGAGTTTTATCACATTCCGGTCGCTGTCTCACTCAGCGTGGTGGGCGTTATTCTCGGGGGAACGCTGCTGATTAATGCCTGGGTTAACCGTCGAAATGACCGCCGGCGGATCTCACCATAATCTTCTGCAGGGGCGTAAATCGCCCCTGCTTTATTTTGCCGCAGTGTAACTTTCCCTTTTTTATCCCTGTCACACTTCTTCTGTTTAGCAGATTAAAAAATCGATCCCGCACGCAAAGCCGGAATTATCGCTTTTCTCACCAGCACTTTTCCTTATACTCCGCCCGGCAAACCCTCTGGCGCGGAATAAACGCGCACCACACTCATGACCGATAGTAAAAGATCACGATATGCAAAATAACCTTTCCAGAGTGGCAGGCGTGCTGTTTAAAGGCAGCCTGGTCAAACAAATCATGATAGGCCTGGTGGCCGGCGTGGCGCTGGCGTGGCTGTCCCGCGATGCCGCGTTAGCCGCCGGCCTGCTGGGTGAACTCTTTGTCCGGGCACTGAAAGCCGTCGCGCCGCTGCTGGTTCTGGTGCTGGTTATCGCGTCCATTGCGAACCATCAGCAGGGACAGAAAACCAATATCCGTCCCATCATTATGCTTTATCTGCTCAGCACCCTGTTTGCCGCGATGGTCGCGGTGATTTTCAGCCACCTTTTTCCGCAGACGCTGTCACTCGTGGCCGGCGACACCACCATTACGCCACCTTCCGGTATCACTGAGGTGCTGCATGGCCTTCTGATGAGCATGGTGGCTAATCCGTTTGATGCGCTGATGAACGCGAACTACATCGGCATACTGGTCTGGGCGCTGGGTCTTGGCCTGGCGTTCCGTCACGCCAGTCCGGGTACCAAAGATTTCTTAAATGACGCTTCACACGCGGCAACCTGGGTTGTGCGCTGTGTGATCCGCTGCGCACCACTGGGTATCTTCGGCCTTGTTGCCTCTATTCTGGCCTCAACCGGCTTTGGCGCACTATGGGAATATGGCAGCCTGCTGGTCCTGCTGATTGGCTGCATGCTGTTTATGGCGCTGATCGTAAATCCGCTGCTGGTGTATCAGAAAATCCGGCGTAATCCCTATCCACTGGTGTTTACCTGCATCCGCGAAAGCGGCGTGACGGCTTTCTTTACCCGCAGTTCAGCCGCCAATATCCCGGTTAACATGGCGCTGGCAAAACGGCTTAACCTTGATGAAGACACTTACTCCGTGTCCATTCCGCTGGGTGCAACTATCAGTATGGCGGGGGCGTCCATTACCATTACCGTTCTGACTCTGGCTGCAGTACATACGCTCGGTATCGATGTCGATGTCCCGACAGCCATTCTGCTGAGCCTGGTCGCCACGCTGTGCGCCTGCGGCGCCTCCGGCGTAGCGGGTGGGTCGCTGCTGTTGATCCCCGTGGCCTGTAATATGTTCGGCATCCCTAACGACCTGGCAATGCAGGTTGTGGCGGTTGGATTTATTATCGGCGTCCTGCAGGACTCAGCGGAAACGGCCCTTAACTCTTCAACCGATATTCTGTTTACTGCGGCTGTCTGCCAGGCAGAAGCGGAACGTCAGCCTGGCACCGCGACCTGACTCTCCTCTGCGGCGCACGATGTGCGCCGCACGCTTTCCGCCCTCGTGTTGCCTTCACTCACTTCTGCCGCACCCAACAAACTACCGCCGTAAACTGGCAATGTTGCCATATCTGGAAAATACTAAGCGGTGGCGGTGCAGCGGTGACATACATAACGCGGCCTCTGCCTGTAATTGCAACTTGTTTGCCGGAAACCGGTTAATCAGGCCGAACAACGTAAAAATGACCCTATCTGCCTGTTCTGAACCAGCAGGCGAGGTCAGATAATCTGCAATAGTGTCAGCTCGTGTAAAGCTCCTTTTACTCCTGGCTGCAAAGGGTAAAACTCCACTACAACGGATATATTGCACTGTCTGAATTGGGAAGTATTTGTTACAGTTATCGCCCTTTTTTTACCTTTTGCGACAAGGCCATCCAAAAGTCGCTGATTTAACACTTATAGCCGCATGGATACGGACCTCTGCTCAGGTGGCATACCCAAAATGTATAACTCACCTCTGCCTGCGCTTTAGCCCCTGATGGGCTCGTTTAACAATGATGTTCGGGAAAGATTGATGGATATTTTGAAAGCACTGCTGCATGCCCTGTGGCAGCAGGATTATGAGATGCTCTCTGACCCCACTCTGGTGTGGGCAATCTATGGCCTGCTGTTCATGATTCTGTTCCTTGAAAATGGCTTGCTCCCTGCCGCCTTCCTGCCCGGTGATAGTCTGCTGATCCTTGTCGGCGTGCTGATTGCCAAAGGCACAATGACTTTCCCCCTGACGCTGCTGGTTCTGACCACAGGTGCCAGCCTCGGCTGCTGGGTAAGTTATATCCAGGGACGATGGCTGGGAAACACCCCAACCGTACAGAAATGGCTGTCACACCTGCCGGCACAATATCATCAGCGCGCCCACAGCCTGTTCCATCGTCACGGTCTCTCTGCCCTGCTGATTGGGCGCTTTATCGCGTTTGTGCGAACGCTGCTGCCCACGATTGCCGGATTATCTGGCCTGAGTAATGCGCGCTTTCAGTTCTTTAACTGGATGAGTGGCTTCCTGTGGGTGCTGATTCTTACCGTCCTCGGCTTTGCACTGGGCAAAACGCCGCTGTTTCGCCGTTACGAAGATGAGCTGATGTTTTTTCTGATGATGCTGCCGCTGGCGCTGCTGGTCATTGGCCTGATCGGCTCGCTGGTGGTGCTGTGGCGTAAGCGTCAGGCAGGACAAAACGGGAAAGCGCAGTAATGAAAACAGGACGTCTCTTTACCCGACCACTGCTGCCGTGGCTGTGCGGCGGCATACTGCTGCTGCTCGCGGCAGGTGCGGCTCCGCTACTCTGGCAGCATGAAACCGTGGTACAAATTCGCGTGGCCCATAGCGGGACCAACCTGCCGGATGGCTTTTATCTTTATCAGCAGCTATCCGCCCAGGGCGTGCGCATTAAAAGTATCACGCCAGCAGGAGATGCACTGGTAATCCACTTTGAAGATGAAGAACAGAGCCTGGCAGCGCAGAAAGTATTACGCCGTTTATTACCACAAGGCTTTGTTGTGGCTGCAGATCCGCAGGCCTCACAGCAGCCGCACGATACCAATCCTCCGACCTACAGCTAATCCGATCGTCTGACCTGCCGTCAGACGATACTTTTTCTCTGCTATCTCTCCGTCTTTTTTGAATTTTTGCCCTGGCTGACTATGCTTAACGGTAGCACAAGCCGACGTAACGCCGGGATACGCTCCTGTCTGGCAGGCGACGGTTCATCAACAAGGGAAGGTGCGAACGTGATGAAACAACTTCTTCTGGGCGCCATGCTTGTCTCCTGCTCTGGCTCTCTGCTGGCGGCAGAGTCTCTGTGTCAGCAAAAAGAGCGCGATATCCGGCATGAGATTGCCATGGCAAAAGCGCACGATAATCAGCGCCGGGTCAACGGCCTGGAGCGTGCGCTGACAGAAGTTCGCGCCAGCTGCAGCGACCGGCAGCTGAAGTCAGCGCACTCAGAGCGTCTGAAGTCGCAGCAGAACAAGGTAGCCGAGCGCGAACAGGAACTGCAGAAAGCGCGTGCCGACAGGGACGACAAAGACAAAATTGAAAAACGTGAACGCAAGCTGGATGAGGCAAGGCAGGAGCTGAAAAAGCTTGCTGCAGAGCCTTACTAATCGGACGTAAATAATTAAAGTAATGGAGAACTCTCATGGCTAAAGACACCACATCTGAACATCTGCGCGCTGAGCTGAAAAATCTGGCCGACACCCTGGAAGAAGTATTAAGCAGCTCAACAGACAAATCACGCAGTGAACTGGATCGCCTGCGTCATAAAGCGCGCGGCGCACTGGAAAGCTCACGTGAGCGTCTGGGCGACTCCGGTGAGCGTATCGCCAAAACCACGCGCGAAGCCGCAGAGAAAGCGGAAGATTATGTGCGTGAGAATCCGTGGCACGGCGTTGGCGTTGGCGCAGCCGTGGGCGTGCTGATTGGCATTCTGATTTCGCGTCGTTGATATGAACGATTCTCAGCAAAGCCACGGCCCGGGCAAAGGGGTCTTTAACATCGGTCAGCGCGTGGTGACTACGCTGGTCAGTATGGTCGAGACGCGTGTCCGGCTGGCCGTTGTTGAGCTGGAAGAAGAGAAAGCCAATCTGATCCAGATGCTGATCATGATTGGCCTGACCATGCTGTTTACGGCATTTGGGCTGATGAGCCTGATGGTTCTGATCATCTGGGCGGTCGACGCGCAATACCGGCTGATGGCAATCGGAGTGACCACAGGCGCACTGTTTGTGCTTGCGCTGATTTTTGGCTTGTGGACGCTGCGCAAATCGCGTCAGTCGACGCTGCTGCGCCATACCCGTAAAGAGCTTGATTCCGATCGTAAATTACTGGAGGAGGACCGCTCATGAGCAGTCGCCATGAACGCGAAGCCCGCATTCATGAACTCCTTAATACGGTTCAGCAGCAGCGTCTCGATTTGAGCGCAGCGGGACGTGACTGGCTGGAAAATACAGCCCGTTACGATCGCGGCTGGCTGACGCTGGTGAGCTGTCGTCGCTATCTGGCAATAGGCAGCAGCGCGCTGGCTATCTGGTCAGTGCGCAGCCCTAACCGGCTGCTGCGCATCGCTAAACGCGGCTTCGGCCTGTGGAGCACCTGGCGTATGATCAAGTCATCCATGCCAGGGCGCTAACCGCTCTATAAAAAACCGGACCAGCAGGTCCGGTTTTTTTTCGTCAGAATTCCTGAACAACTTCGACAGTTTATCTTGCTTACAACCCTTTCGCACCGCGATTATTATCTCTCTCCATCAGCCCGGTGAACGTTTATCTGCGTTGCAGCGGGAAATTAACGGACAGGTTTTCAGCCTGCCACAAAATTACGCTGGAGTAGATGATGAAAAAATTCGAAGATGCAGGACTGTTAGCCGCGCGTGTACTGATGACTATTCTGTTTATTACGGCCGGCTGGGGCAAAATTACCGCTTATGCCGGCACCGAGCAGTATATGCAGGCAATGGGCGTGCCGGGCTTTATGCTGCCGCTGGTGATCCTGCTGGAACTGGGCGGCGGCCTGGCCATTCTGTTTGGTTTCCTGACGCGCTTTACCGCACTGTTTACCGCAGGCTTTACGCTGCTGACCGCGTTTCTGTTTCACAGCAACTTTGCAGAAGGCGTGAACCAGCTGATGTTTATGAAAAACCTCAGCATTGCCGGTGGTTTCCTGGTTCTGGGTCTGGTGGGACCGGGTGCCTGGAGTATTGACCGCCTGATCCGCCAGCGCATGGCACCGGCCGCCGCCCGTTAAGCGCGCAGGTCGCTTACAGCAGATATACTGAATACAGGGGCAGAGGATCATCCTCGCCCCTTTTTTCTATGGAGGGCATATGGGACAGCTGATTGAGGGTGTCTGGCACGACACCTGGTACGATACAACATCAACCGGAGGCCGTTTCAAACGGTCAGAATCAGCGTGGCGTAACTGGATCACGCCCGATGGCAGCGCCGGCCCTGACGGTAAGCCTGGCTTTGCGGCAGAGCGCGATCGCTACCACCTGTACGTTTCACTTGCCTGCCCGTGGGCGCATCGCACGCTGCTGATGCGTAAGCTTAAAGGGCTGGAAGAGATGATATCGGTTTCAGTGGTTCATCCGCTGATGCTGGAAAATGGCTGGACGTTTGATGACAGCTTCCCGGATGCCACCGGCGACACGCTGTATCAGCATGAGTTTCTCTACCAGCTCTATCTTCATGCCGACCCGCACTACAGCGGTCGTGTTACCGTGCCGGTGCTGTGGGATAAGCAGCAGCATACCATTGTCAGCAATGAGTCAGCCGACATTATCCGCATGCTTAACAGCGCATTTGATGCACAGGGCGCGCGGGCCGGCGACTACTATCCTGCCGATCTGCGCGATAAGATCGACGAACTCAACGGCTGGATCTACGATACGGTCAATAATGGCGTCTATAAGAGCGGTTTTGCTACCTCTCAGGCCGCTTACGATGAAGCCGTTACCGCTCTGTTTCATTCGCTGGCGCGGCTGGAGCAGATTCTGGGACAGCATCGCTATCTGACCGGCGATCGCCTGACTGAAGCCGATCTGCGCCTGTGGACAACGCTGGTGCGCTTTGATCCGGTTTACGTCACGCACTTCAAGTGCGACAGACACCGTATAAGTGACTATCGCAATCTGAATGGCTTTCTGCGCGATATTTACCAGATGCCCGGCATTGCAGAGACGGTGAACCTGCCGCAGATCCGCCATCACTATTACTGCAGCCATAAAACCATTAACCCAAACGGCGTGATTTCACTCGGTCCGGCATTTGACTGGGACGAACCGCACGGCCGCGGTTAATCGCGTGCGAAACGGGCGCCATTAATGGCGCCCCTGTAATTAACCGTAGGGGACGCATTCATGCGTCCCTGGCTGAATTCATGCGCCCCTGGCCGCAGAGAGCAACGCAGATACCTGCACTTGCGGCTCAGAAAACAAAAAGCCCCGCCGAAGCGGGGCTTTTCATTTGAAAGGTCGAAACTGACCGATAAGCCGGGTTCTGTCGTGGACAGTCATTCATCTAGGCCAGCAATCGCTCACTGGCTCAAGCAGCCTACCCGGGTTCAGTACGGGCCGTACCATGTGAACCCCTATTTGGCCTTGCTCCGGGTGGAGTTTACCGTGCCACGGACTGTTGCCAGCCGCGCGGTGCGCTCTTACCGCACCCTTTCACCCTTACCTGATCCCGTTTCCGGGCCATCGGCGGTTTGCTCTCTGTTGCACTGGTCGTAGGCTTGCGCCCCCCAGGCGTTACCTGGCACCCTGCCCTGTGGAGCCCGGACTTTCCTCCCCTCTGCCTGTCTCCCCCGAAAGGGACGACGACAAAGCGGCGACTGTCTGGTCAGCTTCGGCGCAGGATAATAGGCGATCTGGACGCATTTGTCACTCCTCTTGCTGCGCCAGCGCATATTTATACAGCGCATTTTTTTTCACGCCGTGAATTTCAGCGGTCAGCGCGGCAGCTTTCTTCAGCGGCAGCTCTGCCTGCAGCAGCGCCAGCGTCCGTAGCGCCTCAGCTGGCAGCGCCTCCTCGTCAGCCTTATGCCCCTCGACGATCAGTACCATCTCGCCCTTGCGCCGGTTCTCATCCTCCCGCACCCAGGCGAGCAGCTCTCCCACCGGCGCGCCATACAGTGACTCCCAGGTTTTGGTCAGCTCGCGCGCCAGCACCACATAGCGCGCCGCGCCCCATACCGTTTCCATATCCTGCAGCGTATCCAGCAGGCGATGCGTTGACTCATAAAACACCAGCGTACGCGGCTCTTCACTCAGCGCACGCAGTGCATCACAGCGTCCTTTGCTTTTCGCAGGCAGGAATCCTTCATAACAGAAGCGATCGGAGGGTAATCCCGCCGCGCTTAATGCGGCAATGGCCGCACAGGCGCCGGGCAGCGGCACAACGCGTACGCCCGCTTCGCGGCAGCGACGCACCAGATGATAGCCAGGATCGTTGATCAGCGGCGTGCCGGCATCGGAAACCAGAGCTATACTCTGCCCCTCCTGCAGCTTCGCCAGCAGCACGTCAGCTTTCTGCTGTTCGTTATGATCGTGAAGTGCGAACAGCCGCGCATTGATGGCGAAATGTTGTAGCAACAGCCCGGTATGACGTGTATCTTCCGCTGCAACGAGATCGACGCCCGCCAGCACCGTCAGCGCACGCTGTGTGATATCACCCAGGTTACCGATCGGGGTAGGAACGATATAGAGCGTACTGGCAGAAATCTCTGCCCGATCGAGTTGTTTCATTGTCTCATCCGAATTGCCGATTTAATATTGAGCATCAAGAAAAAAACATCACTGGATACAGTATGCTTCCTTCAAAAGTCGTACGTCGTAAAGCAGGACGCTTTGTACCTGTTCTTCTCGCCGGGCTGATTCTGGCCGCCTGTAGCGGCCAGGGTCCGCAGCAAACCTCTAACGTCAATATTCAGGGCCCCGCAACCGGACGCTCTGACTATTATCTGCAGCAGGCACAGCAAAGCAGCGATGATAGCAAGACCGACTGGCAATTACTTGCCATCCGTGCCCTGTTGAAGGAAGGAAAGTATCCTCAGGCACAGACACAGCTTGGCCAGCTGCCGCAGCAGCTCTCTGATGTACAGCAGCAGGAGCTGCAGCTGCTGCGCGCACAGCTGCAGATTGCGCAGCAAAATTACAGTGGTGCTCAGCAGCAGCTAAGCCCGGTCAAAGTGGCCGATCTCTCTTCCGATCAGCAGGTACGCTACTACGCGCTGCAGATTGCAGCGGCACAGAACCGGCCATCGCTGGCGCTGCTGCGCGCCTATATTGCGCAGGAGCCGCTCTTAAAGGGCGATGAACATCAGAGCAATATCGACGCCACCTGGCAGGCGCTGACCCAGCTGACGCAGGATCAGCTTAACAGCGTTGTTATCAATGCCGATGAAAATACGCTGCAGGGCTGGCTCGATCTGCTTAATACCTGGCATGCCAGCAGCCAGGATCCGCAGATGCTGAAAACGGCCATCAGCGACTGGCAGACCCGCTACCCGCAAAATCCGGCGGCAAAAACGCTGCCAACGCAGCTCAGCCAGGTTAAAAACTTCAGTCAGGCTTCCACCAGTACCATCGCCCTGCTGCTGCCGCTGAACGGTCAGGCGCAGGTATTTGCGGGCGCAATTCAGAAAGGCTTCAACGATGCCAGAAATGGCGTGCTGAACGCTGCCCCCGCGCAGAGCAGCACGCCGGAAAACGCCACTGCCCAGCCTGCGCCTGAAGCGACAACGGATACCGGGACGGCCAATAGCGTGGTCAGTCCTGCGGCCGCCAGCATGCCGCCGCAGGAGAGTGTGCAGCAGCAGCCTGCCGCACCGGCTTCACAGCCGGCAGCCAGCAGCGCACAGGTTAAAGTGTACGATACCAGCAGCCAGCCGATCGCGCAGGTGATGCAGCAGGCGCAGCAGGATGGCGCCACGCTGGTGGTTGGCCCGCTGCTGAAAAATCATGTGGAAGAGGTGGCAAACAGCCAGACGCCGCTCAACGTCCTGGCGTTAAACGAGCCGGAACAGATCCAGAACCATCCGAATATCTGCTATTTTGCGCTTTCTCCTGAAGACGAAGCGCGCGATGCAGCGCACCATATCTATGAACAGGGCAAGCGCCAGCCGCTGCTGCTGCTACCGCGCAGCAGCTATGGCGACCGGGTCGGAAAAGCGTTTGCAGAAGAGTGGCAGCAGCTGGGCGGCGCAACGGTACTGCAGCAGCGCTTTGGCGGCGTAGCGGAGCTTAAACAAGGCATTAACAGCGGAGCCGGTATCGCGCTGAGCGGTACGCCGCTGACGGTACAAATGGAGCAGCCGCAAAGCGTTGCCGTCGCAGGTCTGACGATCCCGGCGCCGCAGAGCACCACGCCGGCACCGGCAGCTGAAAGCAGTGGCGGCAGCGTGGACGCAGTGTATATCGTTGCCAGCCAGAATGAACTGCAGCTGATCAAACCGATGATCGCTATGCGTACCAGCAGCCGCAACAGCACGGCGCTTTATGCCAGCTCACGCAGCGCGCAGGCCGGTGCGGGTCCCGATTTCCGCCTGGAGATGGAAGGCCTGCAGTATAGCGATATTCCGCTGCTCTCCGGCGCAAATCCCGGCCTGATGCAGCAGGCAGCAAAAGCGTTCAACAACGACTATTCGCTGGTGCGCCTCTACGCCATGGGCATCGATGCCTGGACGCTGGCAACGCAGTTTAACCAGATGCGGCAGGTATCGGGTTTTGCCATTGATGGCAATACCGGTAAGCTGAGCGCCGACACGGATTGTGTGATTAACAGGAAGCTGGCATGGAACCAGTATCGTCAGGGACAGGTCGTTCCGGTACAGTAAACCGCCAGCGTCTCGGCGCGGAGCATGAGCAGCAGGCGCTTCACTATCTGGAGCGCGCCGGGCTGAAGTGGGTCGCCAGTAACGTCCGCTTTCGCGGAGGCGAACTTGACCTGATTATGCGCGATGCCGACTGCTGGGTATTTGTAGAAGTGCGCTACCGGCGCGATGCGCGCTATGGCGGAGCAGCCGCCAGCGTAACGCGCCAGAAACAACAGAAGCTGCTGCGGGCAGCAGCGCTCTGGCTGCTGACGCGCGGCGGCAGTTTTGAGACGGTAAATTGCCGTTTTGACATCATTGCCATTACCGGGCGCGAACTGACGTGGCTGCCCGCTGCTTTTAATGCCGATGAATAGAACCAGGTGGTCTTGTGCAGGACAGAATTAAAGCATGTTTTACTGAAAGCATTCAGACGCAGATTGCCGCAGCCGAAGCGCTGCCGGATGCCATTTCCCGCGCCGCGATGACGCTGGTGCAGTCGCTGCTGAATGGCCATAAAATTCTCAGCTGTGGCAACGGTGCGTCTGCGGCCAATGCGCAGCACTTTGCGGCCAGCATGATTAACCGGTTTGAAACCGAACGTCCCAGCCTGCCAGCCCTGGCGCTAAGCGCGGATAACGTTATGCTCACCGCGATCGGTAACGATCGGCTGCATGATGAAATCTATGCCAAGCAGGTACGGGCGCTGGGTCAGGCGGGTGATGTCCTGCTGGCGATCTCAACCCGGGGTAATACCCGCGACATCGTTAAAGCAGTGGAAGCTGCAGTGACCCGCGATATGACCATCGTTGCGCTCACCGGGCATGATGGCGGCGAACTGGCTGGCCTGCTCGGCCCTCACGATGTGGAAATCCGCATTCCCTCTCATCACAGTGCGCGCATTCAGGAGATGCATATGCTGACGCTGAACTGCCTGTGCGACTTGATCGATAACACCCTCTTTCCCCACCAGGAATGACTGAAGGAGCTCACATGAAAGCATTGAACGCTATCGCCCTGCTGTTAACCGCTATGCTGCTGCAGGGCTGCGTGGCCGTAGTTGCCGGCGGCGCCGCCGTTGCCACTAAAACCGCCACCGACCCCCGCACCGTGGGTACACAGGTTGATGACGGCACGCTGGAGCTGCGCGTTTCTAATGCGCTGGCGAAAGACGAACAGATAAAAAATCAGGCGCGGGTCATTGTGACCGCTTATCAGGGCAAAGTGCTGCTGACCGGTCAGGCGCCGTCTGCCGATCTCGCCAGCCGTGCCAAACAGATCGCCATGGGCGTCGACGGGGCAACAGAAGTCTACAATGAGATCCGCACCGGAGAGAAGGTCAGCCTCGGCACCTCTTCTTCCGATACCTGGATCACCACCAAGATCCGCTCGCAGCTGCTGGGCAGCGATCAGGTCAAATCGTCTAACGTTAAAGTCACGACAGAAAACGGGGAAGTGTTCCTGCTGGGGCTGGTGACGCAGGAAGAAGCCACGGCGGCGGCAGATATCGCCAGCCGGGTCAGCGGCGTGAAGCACGTAACAACGGCCTTTACCATTCTGAAGTAATCTGCACCTTTTCTTTCAGGGCGGCGCTGGCCGCCCTTTTTTATGCCGGCAAATCAATGACCAGCGCACGCAGCGGCGTCTCTGCCTGCAGGATAAGCTGCTGCTCATCACGGATAAACGCGCCATCGCCGCACTGCAGCCGCTGCTGATTCGCGCTGCTGCTGCGCACATCCAGCGTACCGTGAATCGACTGCAGGTACGCGCGCGCGCCGCGCAGCTGCACACGCTGCTGCTCTCCCGGCGCTAACGTCACCTGATATACCCTGGCATCCTGCCGCAGTTGCAGACTCTGCTCTGCGCCATCTGGCGAAGCCAGCAGCAACGGCGACCGGCCGTTCAGCGTCATCTGCTGCAGCAGCGGATTTTCCCGTTCCGGACAGGCGCTCAGCCAGAGCTGCAGGCGCGTCAGCGGCTGATCTTTGCTGATGTTTATCTCGCTGTAGCTTACGCCCTGTCGCGTTGACAGCATCATCGCCTCACCTGCCCTTACGGTCAGGCGCTGTCCTTCACTGTCGCGATACTCCGCCTCGCCCTGCAGCACCAGATTTAACACATCAACCTGCGGATAGGTACGGGGCTGAAAAGCGGCACCCGGCGCCAGCACCTCCTGATTCAGCACGCGCAGCGCGGCGTATCCCATAAGTTCAGGATCGAAATAGTGGCCAAAAGAGAAGCTATAGCGCGCCTGCAACCAGCCAAAATCAGCCTGGCCACATGCGGACGCGCAGCGGGTTGTCATCATGCTATACCTCCGGTGCACTGCAGGAAACGCTCACTACAGGCTCAATCGGTTTATGGTAAAAGGCTGGACGGCGGAATGTTAGCCAGTTAATCTGCCCGGCATATTCAAATTTACTGACAGAGAATCAGTATGGCTAAAGAGCGTGCATTAACGTTAGAAGCGTTACGGGTGATGGATGCGATTGACCGGCGCGGCAGCTTTGCCGCCGCGGCAGATGAGCTGGGACGCGTCCCCTCTGCGCTGAGCTATACCATGCAGAAGCTGGAAGAGGAGCTGGATGTGGTGCTGTTTGATCGCTCCGGCCATCGCACCAAATTCACTAACGTTGGCCGGATGCTGCTGGAGCGCGGTCGCGTGCTGCTGGAGGCTGCAGATAAGCTGACCACCGACGCAGAAGCGCTGGCGCGCGGCTGGGAAACGCATCTCACTATCGTAGCGGAAGCGCTGATCCCCACTGACCTGCTGTTTCCGCTGGTCAGCAAGCTGTCAGAAAAAGCCAATACGCAGATATCTCTGATCACGGAAGTGCTGGCGGGCGCGTGGGAGCGGCTGGAGCAGGGCCGGGCAGATATCGTGATTGCGCCTGACCTGCACTTCCGCGCCTCCAGCGAGATCAACACCCGCAAGCTCTACACCATTATGAGCGTTTATGTCGCCAGTCCGGACCACCCTATTCATCAGGAGGCAGAGCCGCTTTCGGAAGTCACGCGTGTGAAATATCGCGGTATTGCCGTCGCTGATACGGCGCGTGAACGTCCGGTGCTGACGGTTCAGCTGCTGGATAAGCAGCAGCGTCTTACGGTCAGCAGCATGGATGATAAACGGCGGGCCCTGCTGGCGGGGCTTGGCGTCGCCACCATGCCTTATCCGATGGTGGAAAAAGATATTGCCGAGGGCCGGCTGCGCGTGGTCAGCGCTGAGTATACGCGCGAAGTGGATATCATTATGGCCTGGCGTCGCGACAGCATGGGTGAAGCCAAAGCCTGGTGCCTGCGCGAAATTCCAAAGCTGCTGGCAAAGCGCAATCAGGTCTAGTCAGGACGGCTCAGGCACTCTATCGCCACCGTTTTAAAATGGTCAAAGTCACGACACTCCCGCAGGCGCGGCATGGCGCGTTCGCGCAAAAACGTGACAAACAGATCGTACAGCGCCATCGCCTCTTCATATTCACGCTTGCTGATGGCGAGCAGAAAGATCACAAAGGCGGTCTCATCACCCCAGCTGACGCCATGCGGCGCAATCACGGTATAGACCGCGGTTTTCTGCGCCAGCAGGCCGAGCGCATGCGGCAACGCAATGCCGTCTCCCAGCAGGGTACTGACAATCGCTTCACGCTCGACCACGGACGGATAAAAGTCCGCTGCAACGAATCCCTGCCCCTGCAGACGATCGCACAGCCGCTGAAAGAGCGCCTGCTGCGTCAGGGGCTGATCCAGCACCATAAAATGCTGCGCGGAAAAATATTTTTCCAGCATCCACGGCCGGGTGCGATCCACCAGAACCAGTTTGCCAAGCTGCTCCAGCTGAAACCCGGTCGGAAAGGGTGACATCACCACCACCGGCCGGTTCTTTTCATTCAGCCGCACCGTAGAAATAACAAAATCTTCTTCTATCCGCTCGCGCAGCGCGTAGTCACGCTGCGTCAGCCGGGCAGCAACCACCAGCTGCGGATATTTGCGCAGCAGCAGCGCCTCAATCATCCGCAGCGTTGAGGTTCCGCTGTCGCACACCAGCAGCACGCGCGGGTGGCGCTGATAGCCAACGTTATAGTGCCGCTCCAGCCCCACGCCAATATGCAGCACCAGAAAACCAATCTCATTTTCGCTCAGCGTATAAGGGGTATATTTGCTCCAGCTGCTGACGGCAGCCAGCGTGACATCCCACGCCAGCGGATAGTGCTGTTTGATGTTGCTCAGCAGCGGGTTAGGAATATGGATCTGATAGCGCACCCGGGTGATCATCGATTTGATATGGGTAAGCAGATCGGCACGCAGCTGCTCATCGTGCTGCAGCTGATAGGCATAATGGGTATTGATGTAACTCAGCAGCCAGCTCACCAGTGCGTCAGCATCATCTGCATTGATGGTGCTCGGCTCCAGCGCCTGGATCTGGCGCGCGGCGATGTTAACGCGCAGCCAGTTCTCCTCTGCCCGTGATAAAGCTTTGCCGGTGAGTGGTTGCAGCTGATGCACCAGCGCGTGCGCCGCCTCACGCACCTCTTCGCCCACCTCTTCTGCGCCCGGATCGCTGAGCGGAAAACCTTCGCTGATGCGGCGCACCGCTACCGCGCAGTAGATCAGCAGGTAGCGTTCTCCCTCATCGCTGAGACGGATAGCGTAACGGCTGAGGCAGTGCTGCAGCAGCGGTTGCAGCTGCGCCAGCATATCGCTGCGCAGCACTTCAATGCTCAACAGCGGGCTGTCGGGCGTCTCCTGATCAATCTGCCACAGCAGATCGGTAAGGCAGGTGCGGATGGCCGTCTCGCTGCCAAACAATTTCATGCCGTAGCGGGGTTTGGTTTCGATATGCAGATGATAGCGACCCAGCCACTCCCGCACCTCCGCCATATCTCCCTGCAGCGTGGCGCGACTGACAAACCACTCTTCCGAGAGATCTTCCAGCCGCAGCGACCAGGCCGCGGTGAGAAACCGGCTGAGCAGATAGCGTACCCGCTCCTGTGAGGTGCGCGGCACCCGCAGCGGCGCGCTGCTTTGCTGCTGCAGCGAGTCAAAGCGTGCCGCGTCGCCGACCTGCAGCTGATAGCCGGCGCCGCGTGCCAGCACAAACTGTGCGCCGTGTTGCTCCAGCAGCGCGTTCAGCGCCGCAATATCGGTGCGCACCGTGCGCGTAGAGACCGAGAAACGCCGCGCCAGCTCATCCTGCGGCAGCGTTTCATGCTGCAGCGCAGCAAACAGCTGCGCCAGACGCTGATTAGGAAATCTCACAAAGCCTCACCCGTGACGAAGTTATTGCAGCAATGCCTTGCACGTTGCCAGAAGCTGACGCACATCGTCAATGCGCGTCTCGCCGCTCGCGCTGTCGATAATTGAACTGTAGACGTGCGGGATCACTTTGCTGACGCCAGCCTCCAGCGCAATCTGCACAATCTCTGCAAAATTATGCAGATCGATACCGCCGGTAGGCTCCAGCCAGAAATCGCGCCGGGCACACGCCTCTGCCACCGCGCGATACTCCGCCACCGCGCTCAGACCGCCCATCGGAAAATATTTTACCGAGCTGCCGCCCATGTCCTGCAGCATGGCGATGGCACTGTCAATCGGTACGATCGCTTCCGCCGCCTGTGAGCTCAGCGGGCCGGTGGAGATCTTCACCTTGCCCGGCGTTCCGCTGGGGGAGACCAGACCATTTACCACCGTCTGCGACTGTCCCAGCCGCGCGCGGCTGGTGGCTACCCCGGTAAACACCTGATTCACGTGCTGCGGCTGCAGCACCGCCGCCAGCTCGCTCACCATAGCAGACTGACGCGGATCGCCGGCCCCCAGACCGATCGAAAGCGCATTATCGATCAGCGCAGCGTAGTCACGCATGTCAGCCAGCGCCGCGTCGTGGCTGGCGTAATTTTTGGACAGCACGCCAACCAGCACATGCCCTTCCGCCGCCTGCCAGATGTCGCGTGCGTTCTGCTTTGAGCCCGCCAGCACGTTGAGACAGAGACGATCCTGATAAAAGTCGGGGGTCAGCTTCATGCGTTGTTCCTTTCTGCCAGCAGCGCGTCGATACGGCTAAAGATAATCTGCAGCTGCGCGGCAGTGACGCTGCGCACGTCTGCTTCGATAATGCTTTCGTTCGCCTTATAGCCGCGAAAATAGATAGCGATGTCACCACTTTTCAGCGCCTGGACCAGATCGCCGGCTGACCAGCCGGTCAGCGCTTCATCGAAATGAATTTCTGTACGCGCGATGTCGCGCCCGGCGCTGTCCCACACCACCCGTGCGGTGACGCCTGGCAGCTGGTTAAGCTGGTCAATAAAGGGCGTCATGTGCTGAACCATCTCGCTGCCGCTCGTCTTTGGCTGCGACAGGTAGCGCTCAATAGCCTGCGTCAGACCCAGCATTCCCTCTTTGCCCACTTTCATCGCGCGTCCGATGCCGTTGCTCTGCCGTTTTACCCACTCAACATAGCGGCTGCGCCCTACCACCAGACCGCTGGATGGCCCCTCTATCGCCTTGGCACCGCTGTAGATCACCAGGTCGGCCCCCATCTGGTAGTAGGCGCGCAGATCCTCTTCTGCGGCCGCATCCACAATCAGCGGGATGCCGTGCTGTTGCGCGACTTCTGCCGCCTGCGCCACGCTGAGATGGCTTTTTTGCACGCAGTGGTGCGATTTTACGTAAAGCAGCGCTGCCGTAGCCGGCGTGATCGCCGCCGCCAGCTGCGCGGCGGAACACTCGTTGCTATAACCCGCTTCCACCAGCCGGCCGCCGCCCAGCGCCACCATGGTGCCGACCGGCGCGCCGTAGTTCACGTTATGCCCTTTAGGCACGACGATCTCATGCGGGACCGTGAGCGGTGCCGCATGCAGGTTATCCAGCAGCCAGGCGTTATCTTTCACAATGACCCCGGCCACACACTGAGCAATCCCCGCTGAGGCGCAGGAGACCACGACGGCGCTCTCTGCCTGCAGCAATCCGGCAATATAGTCCCCGGTGTGATTCACCAGATCTTTCATCTCAAAATAGTGGTTCAGGCCATAGCTGACGCTGTCCACAACCTCAGGCGCCGGTGTCGAGACGCCCAGAATAGTCATGCGGCCTGACGCGTTGATGACCTGTTTCAGGCGATATTTTTCATACACTGAAGACATGATGACGCTTTCCCTCTTCGGTCAGATGCCACTGGCCTGCCACTGTCACAGCCACCGGCAAAAAATGGTGCTCTCCCGCCACCTGCTCACCTTCGGCATCGGTAAACGGACGGGTCTCCTGATTCACGCTGAAAATAGTCAGATCGGCATCGCTGCCCGGCGTCAGCGCGCCTTTACCGCTGAGGCGCAGCGCCGCCGCGGCCTGAGTCGTCACGCAGGCGATCACCTGCGGCAGCGTCATGCCCAGCGCAAGGAATTTAGACATCACGTGCGCGAGGCTGTGTACCGGCCCGTGCAGGCGATTGCGGCAGTAGATATCCGAGCTGATGGTATCGGGCAGAATGCCGCGGGCGATCGCCTGTCGCGCAACCGCGAAGCTGAAGCTGGCGCTGCCGTGCCCGATGTCGAGCGTTACGCCGCGCGCCAGCGCCTGACTGACCGCCGCCTTGAGTTCGCCCTGCGCGGAGAGGATGCGGTTCGGTTTGCCGTTAAAGCAGTGCGTGATGATATCGCCGGCGGTCAGCAGCTCAGCGATCTCCTCCAGCACCGGCGGATCATTGCCGATGTGTACCATAAGCGGCAGATCGCCGGCAGCGTGCTGGATCGCTTTGGCGCGGATCAGCGGTGCAATGCCGTTCTCCCCGACCACGCTGCTGCTCATGCGCGCTTTCAGACCGACAATAAACCCGGGATGGCGCGTGACCGCCTGCACCACCGCCGCTTCATCAATCTGTTGCATGTCCGCCAGTTCGTTCTGGGTAACTATTCCGGTGCGGGCAACGTTGATCAGCGCCCTGACGTCAGTGGTGGCGTGGCGCGTCAGCTGCCGGAAGTCATCAATCTGGTCGGCACCGGTGCTGCCGGCATCCACCACGGTGGTCACACCCTGTGCCACGCCGACAGCGTCCGCTTCATCGTGGTAGACAGGCGATTTTGCATAGCAGTGCACGTGACTGTCTATCCAGCCTGCGCTGACATACCAGCGCCCGGCCAGATCGCGCTCCTGCTGCGCAGTGCCCTCCACTTTGCCAACCGCGGCGATTTTGCCGTCCTGAAGGGCGATATCGACCAGCTGCTCATCGCACAGTCGTGCGCGACGCAGAATCAGATTAAACATGGTTACTCCTTACTGCGTGTGTTGCCAGGTGCGCATAAATGCGTGCCCTGCAGAACAATTCGTTTGTGTCCAGGGGCGCATGAATGCGCCTCATGCGGAACAATTCGTTTGCGGCCAGGGGCGCATGAATGCGCCCCCTAC
>NZ_DGLH01000018.1:151889-242117 GCF_002387285.1 Pantoea sp. UBA4549
AGGGGCGCCATTCATGGCGCCCGCCCTGTTACAGCGAAATCGGGAACATTGCGCCCAGTATCATGGCGCCAAGGATCGCGCCGCCGGTAATCGGCTTGTTCCACAGATAGAACAGCAGAGCACCCGCCAGCGAACCCAGGCCAATCGGAATGGAAGCGGCCATCGCTGACAGGATAATCAGCGGACCAAGAAAGCGCCCGGAGGCGTTGCCTGCACCCATCATGACATCGGCGCCGTAGGTGGAGTCGCTCTGGTTGATGGTGAATTTACGCGCCAGAATAATGACGTAACCAATCGCCACCCCAATCACCAGACCCGTTACCAGCGAAGCTGCAAAGTTCGCCACTGGAAACACAATACCGGCACCCAGCAGCAGTGCCGGTACACCCAGCCCGACGCCGGTCTGAATCGCCCCGCCGATGTCCAGAATACCAACCAGCGAGCCTTCAATGATGCGGGCAAACAGAAAGCTGGCACCAAACGCGGCGACCGCACCATACACGCCGGTTTCCATGCCGGCCCGCAACATCGAGACAAATGCCACTTCGTTAAAGGCGCCGATACCGTAGAGGTAGTACATATGCGTACCGGCAAATACGCCGGATGAGAGCAGACCAACAAAAATCGGGAAGGACCAGTCGGCATACCAGAAGCCGCGGTTTTCATGTTCGTTCATGGATGGCTCCTTATTTGCCGCTCAGGCTGTTGTGGATCATGTCAAGCCAGCCTGGAACGCCGAGCTGGAACGATTGCAGCAGTTTCATATCAAACCCGCGGAAGAAACCGCTCAGCACAAACAGCAGTACAATGGCCGCCATCATGACTTTCGTCACCCGGTTCCAGCCGCTCTCCTCTACCCCTTTCCCGATCAGGATCCCCAGCACCAGCCCCGGCACGGCGTTACCCATAATCAGCTGCGCCAGGCCGCCAAAGATCGTGGCCCAGAAGCCCGACTTCCTGCCGGCATCGATGGCTGCCAGCCAGAAAATCACCGGCATGACGGTGTTAACCAGCAGGTTAGCTGCCGGTACCAGCACTTTAACTGCCGTCACCTGCAATGCAGCCGGTACGGCTGAGGCGGTGCTGTTCAGAAAGGACACGACGATCATGCCGATGATGCCGCAGGCTATCGCCATGCGTTTCGGGTTATGCAGCGTCTCTGCTACGTTGCGGTTTTTTACCATCAGCGCCGCAGCGCCCCAGTTCGGCAGAATGCGGTGATCCACATCCTGCGTGAAGGAGCCAGCGGCCACCGAAGAGGCCCAGGCGTTGAAAAAGAAGCCGAGACCAAAAGAGAAGTGGGAAGCGGGATCGCCTTCGCACGAGTTAAGCTCGCCCAGGGTACGAAACGCGCCCATGCCCTGCGTGACCGGCGCGTGGAACATGCGCGCCGCGCCGGCTCCCACGCCGACGCCGACCAGCCCGCCGATAATTAACGACTTAAACAAAATGATGAGAAACATAGTGTTGTACCCTTTATTGTCATTGTTGCACCGGGCCAGCCTGCTTCCCTGGCGGGATAACGCTCAGACCCGTGCGGTCAGGGTGTCGCCGTAAATGTCACGCTGTCCATATCGATAACGGTGACGCTGACGCTGATTTCCAGTTCAACGCTGTAGTGATGCCGCTCGCGCGCCAGGAAAAAAAACAGAAATTTTTCCCGCCGGGTGCGCACCCTGGCATGCAGCACCCGCACATCCAGCGGCTCAATGCGCAGCAGCAGTTTCTGGCTGTTGCGCAATACCTGCTGCTGCACGCTGCTGAGCGCATCGGCAAAGGCTTTTGCTTTGGTATCGCCTTTTCCCTGCACGATAACCTGCGTCTCATAGTGCTGTTTCATACGTCAGCTGCCGTGCTTCTTGTTCCAGGCCTGTACCAGCCGTTCGCCCAGCTCCTCTTTGTCCATAAAACCAAAGCCCAGCACGGTCGCCCCTTCATTGATTGCCGTTACGCCCTCATCCACCGAGCGCATACCATGTTTTGCCCGATAGCCATATTTGTTCTGCGCGGTAATGGCACCGGCGCCACCGCTGCCGCAGAAAGAGATGCCGAAGTCAGCGTTTTCCGCTTTCATCACATCACCCAGCTTCATATCGGCTGCCACGCCCGGCACCACCACCGCACGTCCGCCCGCTTTTTCAATTCCGGCAGCCACTTTCTGACCTTTACCCAGACGATCGCCAATCACTACTGTCACCATGTTCACTTCCTCTCTGTTTATGCGTCGTTACTTTTCGCGACTTCAATATGCACCGACAGCAGCCAGGCTTCTTCCACCGGCAGGTTGCCGAACAGATCGACAATCTGTTGCGCCAGCTGCAGGCTGTCAGGCGGAATATCATCAAACAGCTCCGCTTCTACCTCCGGCAGCGCCTCGCCGCTTAGCGAACGGCTGGCCATCGCCTGAACGTGCGAATTCAGCATCTGCTGCTGCACCGGTGTGGGACTAATCTGGTGCGCGGTATAGAGGATCGCGATTTGACCTAATATGCGATCCGCCAGCGCCTGAACGGTTTCCGCGTTCAGCGGGACAGCATCACTCCTCACCCTTCTACTCCTGTTTACGGCAGATAATTCGCGTTGAAAAACAAACTACGCGTTCCGCCCGGCCGTGTGGAGACGCACTTTTTCCACCCTGAAGCGGAAATGCGGCAACGCGCGGTGCGTGAGATCGCAGACAGCACATATCGCGCATGTCAGCGAGCGGTGTGCATCAGGCGTGAGGAAAAAGCGGCTGTTTACGGAGAAATGTGTACGTGAAAGGCAGCGAAGCGGGCCAGCACAGGGTCTGGCCCGGCGTATTAGCGGAATTTCTTATGGTTGGCGTTGCGGATCTCTTCCAGTTTTTTCGCTTCGGCTTTTGCCTCATCCAGCTTGCTGGCCTGAGCGAGCTTGTCGATCACATCAATCTGCGCAATCAGTGTGTCGAGACCGGCATGATAATCTTTGATCTGTGCACTGTCCGCTGGCTGCCCTTCCAGCTTATCTGGCGTGGACTTTTTGGCGTCCTGCGCAGCCTGGCGCATTTTCCCGAGCGCAGTATGCATCTCCTGCGCATCATCCGTTTTCTTCACTACGCTCAGGTTCGCTTTCAGCGTATCCATATCCTGCTCAAGATCTGCCGCCAGCACGCTGGCAGAGGAGAACAGTAACGACAGAGACAACATTGCAATCAAATGCTTACGCATGATGTGTTCCTTTTAATTATTCTCAGGCAAAAAAAAGCAGCCTTGCCGGCTGCTTTCTGGAAGCGATGTCGTTATTGTCCGGCGATTTTCATCTCCGGTAGCAGCACCGATCCGCATTGTATATTGCTGCGGGTTTCAATGTCGTTACCGACCGTAACCATATTGCGCCACATCTCTTTAAGGTTTCCTGCAATTGTGACTTCGCTCACAGGATACTGAATTTCGCCGTTTTCAACCCAGAAGCCCGCCGCGCCGCGCGAGTAGTCGCCGGTCATGGCGCTGACGCTCTGCCCCATCAGTTCAGTCACAATCAGGCCGCGTCCCATCTGTTTGACGAGGTCATCAAAGCTGTGGCCCTGACCGGCGATACGCCAGTTATGGATGCCGCCCGCGTGACCGGTGCTCTGCAGGCCAAGCTTGCGCGCTGAATAGCTGGTCAGCAGCCAGTTCTGCAGCACACCCTCTTTGACAATATCGCGCGCTTCGGTGCGCACGCCTTCACTGTCAAACGGCGTTGAGGCGAGCCCTTTCAGCAGATGCGGCTGCTCCTGAATCGTCAGCCAGGATGGCAAAATTTGCTGACCCAGCGAGTCGAGCAGAAACGTGGATTTGCGGTAGACGCTGCTGCCGCTGATCATGCCTACCAGGTGACCAAACAAGCCGGTGGCGACCTCAGGTGCAAACAGCACCGGCGCTTTCATGGTCGGCAGCTTGCGTGGTGCAAGGCGAGCCAGTACGCGGCGGGCGCACTCGTTACCGACCCACTCTGCGCTCTGCAGATCGTCTATCGAGCGGCCGATGGTGTAGGCGTAATCACGCTCCATATCGCCATCCTGCTCAGCAATCACACAGCTCGACAGCGAGTGGCGGCTGGAGCAGTAGCTCTGCAGCATACCGTGGCTGTTGCCAAACACTTTGATGCCAACGTGGCTGTTAAAGCTGCCACCTTCCGTATTGGTGATGCGCTTATCCGCCTGCAGCGACGCCTGTTCGGCACACGCAGCCAGCTCAATGGCGCGATCGGCATCGATCTCCCACGGATGGTAGAGATCAAGATCGGGCGCATCAAATGCCAGCAGTTCACGCTCTGCCGGTGCAGCGTAAGGATCGGGTGAGGTGTAGCGCGCAATATCGATCGCTGCCTGCACGGTGCTTTTAATGGCATCAGGACTGAGATCGGTCGATGAGGCGCTGCCTTTGCGGTTCTGATGATAGACGGTGATACCAAGCGCACCGTCGCTGTTGAATTCGACGTTTTCCACTTCGCCATAGCGCGTGCTAACGCCGATACCGGTGGTTTTTGTCACCGCCACTTCAGCACCATCGGTGTGAGCTTTAGCGAGTTCCAGCGCCTGGGCGACAGCCTGTTCCAGCGCTTTACGTTGTTCTGCAACCTGAGTAGATACGTTCATCGACCTGCCGTCTAATCTTAAGTATGAATCTGTTGAGTCTATCAGACTCAGAGAACAATTTCGCAGTCGCCCGATAAACTGGTAGGATTAGCCTCTTTTTTTAAGGAGCCAAGAGATGACCAGGCAGCCCGAAGACTGGCTCGATGATGTACCGGATAATCAGGAAGAAGAAGACGAAGAGATTATCTGGGTCAGCAAAAGTGAAATTAAACGTGACGCCGAAGAGTTAAAACGCCTCGGTGCCGAGCTGGTTGATCTGGGGAAAAACTCCCTGGATAAGATCCCGCTCGATGAGGATCTGCGCAATGCGATTGAGCTGGCGCAGCGTATTAAGAAAGAGGGTCGCCGTCGCCAGCTGCAGCTGATTGGTAAAATGCTGCGCCAGCGCGATGAAGATCCGATCCGTCAGGCGCTGGATAAGCTGAAAAACCGGCACAATCAGCAGGTGGCGCTGTTCCACAAGCTGGAGCATCTGCGCGATCGTCTGATCGATCAGGGTGACGACGCGATGACCGAGGTGATCACGCTCTATCCGCAGGCCGATCGGCAGCAGCTGCGTAGCATGATCCGCAACGCGCAGAAAGAGAAAGCGGCGAATAAAACGCCAAAAGCAGCCCGGCAGATCTTCCAGTATCTGCGCGAGCTGGCAGAAGCGTAAGAGGCGGCCTGCCGGCCGCACTCTCTCCGGAGGCGTCCTGCAGGACGCCACGGTCTTAGCGTCCCAGTCTCTCCAGCAGTTTTTGATGGATCCCGCCAAAACCACCGTTACTCATCACCAGAATTGAGTCGCCTTGCTGCGCCTCTTTCGCAATCATCTCCGTCAGCGTATCGACGTCTGCGCTCCACTGCGCAGGCGGAATACAGGCGTCTGCCACATCGGAGACCTGCCACGGAATATGATGCGGCTGCAACAGAAAGACCTTATCTGCCCGGCCCAGCGACGGTGCCAGATCGTTTTTACTGACGCCCATTTTCATGGTGTTAGAGCGAGGCTCCAGTACCGCGAGGATACGTGCCCTGCCGCCCACTTTACTGCGCAGCGCGGCCAGCGTGGCGTGTATGGCCGTGGGATGGTGAGCAAAATCGTCATAGACCTTGATGCCGTTGACCTCACCGCGCAGCTCCAGGCGGCGGCGCGCGTTGATAAAGCTGCTGAGCGCTTCGCCCGCATCCGCCGGTTTCACGCCCACATGACGCGCGGCAGCAATCGCCATCAGGCCGTTATGCATGTTGTGTTCGCCGACCAGCCCCCAGTTCACCTCTGCCACCTTTTCCCCTTCCAGCCAGACTTCCCAGCGGGCAGCGTCCGGCGTCAGCTTTTTTGCCTGCCAGTGACCCTGTTCGCCTGTTGTCTCCTGCTCGCTCCAGCAGCCCATGGCCATGACCTGCTTCAGATTATGATCGTGTTCCGGCAGCAGGATTTTGCCCTGGCCGGGTATGATGCGAATCAGGTGATGGAACTGCTTCTGGATAGCGCGCAGGTCGTCGAAAATGTCTGCATGATCAAACTCAAGGTTATTGAGGATCAGCGTACGCGGGCAGTAGTGTACAAACTTGGAGCGCTTATCGAAGAAGGCGCTGTCATATTCATCCGCTTCAATGACAAAGAATGGACTTTTTCCTAATTTTGCCGATACGTCGAAGTTACCCGGCACCCCACCAATAATAAAGCCTGGCTCCAGGCCACACGCCTCAAGGATCCACGCTGCCATGCCGGCCGTAGTGGTTTTACCGTGCGTTCCGGCTACGGCCAGCACCCAGCGATCGCGCAGGACAAAATCGTGCAGCCACTGAGGGCCGGAGAGGTAGGGAATGTTACGCTCCAGCACCGCTTCAACACAGGGATTACCGCGCGTCATGGCATTACCGATGATCACCATATCTGGCACCGGGTCGAGCTGCGAAGCGTCATAACCCTCAGTTAATTCAATGCCTTGCTGCTCAAGCAGCGTACTCATCGGCGGGTAAACATTTGCGTCCGAGCCGGTTACCTGATGTCCCAGCGAACGCGCCAGCATAGCCAGGCCGCCCATAAAAGTGCCACAAATGCCGAGGATGTGAATGCGCATAAATAGATCCATTAACTGAAAGTCCGGCGCACAGTGTAACCCCGAGTCTGAAGGGAAGAAACGGATTAGGACTATGGTTTTTAAAGTTCAATCGGCTAAACTGCGTACGCATACGTTGGCAGTTTGTTACAGCTGCTGCCACTCCATCGTAGATTCAGGGAATGTGTTATGAAAACGTTAGGCGAATTCATCGTCGAGAAGCAACACGACTTTCCTCACGCCACAGGTGAACTGACGGCGCTGATTTCCTCCATCAAACTGGGCGCTAAAATCATTCACCGCGATATCAACAAAGCGGGTCTGGTCGATATTCTGGGTGCCAGCGGCGTGGAAAACGTGCAGGGCGAACAGCAGATGAAGCTGGACCTCTTCGCGAATGAAAAACTGAAAGCTGCCCTGAAAGCGCGTGGTGTGGTTGCCGGTATTGCCTCGGAAGAAGAGGATGAGTTTGTTATTTTTGAAGGTTCAGAAGATGGCAAATATGTGGTGCTGATGGATCCGCTGGATGGCTCATCCAACATCGACGTAAACGTTTCTGTCGGAACCATTTTCTCTATCTACCACCGCATCAGTGAACCCGGTACGCCGATCACGGAAGCGGACTTTATGCAGCCGGGGAATCAGCAGGTGGCCGCCGGTTATGTGGTATATGGTTCCTCAACCATGATGGTTTATACCACCGGCGTCGGCGTACACGCCTTTACCTATGATCCGTCGCTCGGCGTATTCTGCCTGAGTCATGAGCGCATGACCTACCCGGCAAAGGGTTACACCTATTCCATTAACGAAGGTAACTACATTCGCTTCCCGCAGGGCGTGAAGAAATACCTGAAGTTCTGCCAGGAAGAGGATATCAATACGCATCGTCCTTATACCTCGCGCTATATCGGTTCACTGGTGGCTGACTTCCACCGTAACCTGCTGAAAGGCGGGATTTACCTCTATCCAAGCACCGCCAGCCATCCTAACGGCAAGCTGCGCCTGCTGTATGAGTGCAACCCGATGGCATTTCTCGCCGAACAGGCGGGCGGTAAAGCCAGCGACGGTAAAAACCGTATTCTTGACCTTCAGCCAGAGACGCTGCACCAGCGTTGCCCGTTCTTCTGTGGTAACGAAGCGATGGTTGATGATGTTGAGCGCTTTATCCGCGAATACCCGGATAACCACGGCGCCTGAGTCGCACTGATTAATAAAAAGACCCGCCGCTGAGCGGGTTTTTTTATTGTTTTCTCTTAGGCGGCTGTGATGCGGAACTGCGCCATTGAGGTCTGCAGCTGCTGCGACTGCGCTTCCAGCAGGCGGGTCGCGGCACCCGCCTGCTCCACCAGCGCCGCGTTCTGCTGCGCCGCTTCGTCCATCTGCGTCACCGCCATATTGACCTGCTCAATACCGCGGCTCTGCTCGTCAGACGCACCGGAAATCTCTTTCATCAGCGCCGTTACGCGTATCACTTCGCCAGCGATCTCATCCATGGTCGCCCCCGCGCGCGTCGCCATTTCACTGCCCTCTTTAACCCGCGTCTGCGACTCGCTGATTAACGTCCGGATCTCTTTGGCCGCGCTGGCGCTGCGTCCTGCCAGCGTGCGTACTTCACTGGCCACCACGGCAAAGCCCCGGCCCTGCTCGCCAGCACGCGCCGCTTCCACCGAGGCGTTAAGCGCCAGAATGTTAGTCTGGAATGCAATGCCGTCGATCACGCTGAGGATATCCGCGATGCGATTGGAACTCTGCGTGATCTCCTGCATTTTCTCCATCACGTAGCACACCACTTCAGCACCGCGGCTGGCGGTGTCAGAGACGCTGCTGGCAAGCTGATTCGCCTGCTGCGCATTAACGGCATTGAGCCGCACGGTGGCGGTAAGCTCTTCCATGCTGGCCGCCGTCTGCTCCAGTGAAGCGGCGGACTCTTCGGTACGCTGTGACAGGTGCACCGTACCGGCCGCCAGCTCCCGGCTGCCGGTATCAATCTGCAGGCTCGCTTCGCGCACCTGGCTTACCGAGTGGCGCAGCGCGCGCTGCATAACAGCCAGCGCCTGATTCAGACGGCCAATCTCATTGTGACCGGCAGCCGGCAGCTGCTGCGACAGATCGCCTGCAGCCACCTGCTCCAGATGCCGGACGGCGCTCTCCAGCGGACGCAGCAGCGCCTGGCGCAGCAGCAGCCAGGCAAGACCGGTCAGCAGCAGGGTCAGTGCGACCGCAACGCCAATCAACATTTTCATCTGCCACTCATTGTGTGCCGCCTGCGCCAGCCGAGCGGCAGAGACCTCACTGGCATAGAGGCTGAATGCGTTAACCGCTCCGGCATAACGGGCAGCGAGCTGCGATACATTGCCTTCCAGTACCTGGTAATACTCGTCGGTATACTGCTTTTCCAGCGCAGCCATCATCGGGACGACCGCACCCTGCTGATACGCTTTATAGGCGGCGGCGATCGCTTCAGCCAGCGTTTTGCCGTGAGCCGTTACGGTACCGGCATCAATAAACGCCTGCAGATGCCGCTGCGAGCTGGCGACGTCTGCGGCGGCCTGCTTCGTAACTGCAGCTCCCTCATCCAGCAGGCCAATCTCAATTTTGCGTACTGCCAGCGCGGCGCCGGCGCGCGCGCGCATCAGATCGGCATTGCTCTGGTAAAGGCTATTCAGTTCAATTCCCTGAATGCGGTTGATGGCATTAAGCGACTGATTGCCGGCATTAATGGCGTAAATGCCCATGCCGCTGACGGCCAGCAGCAGCAGTGTCATGCAGATAAGCAACGAAAGTAAGGCGGTGCGAAGCGAGAGCTGAGCAATCATGATAATTTCCGTGTGCAGTAAAAAGGGAGAATCCAGTGACCCTAAACGAAGAAATTATCGGCGGTGACGTGCTGAAACTTTACCGCTGCCTGACGATCAGGCGAATGATGATCACCCGTGCTGCAAATTTTCTTTACTGCAGCAGAGATAATTATGCATAAGCCGGTTGCGCCATTTTTTCTGATGGTTGATAAAGGAAAGCAGACAAACTGTTGCATGGCTCATTGTCAGCCTGCTGATTATTTATGGAGAAATCATGGCCCCCTACGCTTCCTCGCTGGTTCTTATCTGCCTCGCCATACTGAGCTATTTTGTTCATAACAGCGCCGTGACGATCTCAATCCTGATCCTGCTGGCCATCAAGCTCACGCCGCTGGCGCAGTTTTTCCCTTACGTGGAGAAGCAGGGAATTCAGATGGGGATTATCATTCTGACCGTTGCCGTCATGGCGCCGCTGGCGAGTGGTACCCTGCCGGTAAGCGCCCTGCTGAAATCATTTGCCAGCTGGCAATCCATTGTAGCGATTCTGGTCGGCGTGTTTGTCGCCTGGCTCGGCGGGCGCGGCGTCAGCTTTATGAGCATTCAGCCATCGGTGGTCGCCGGGTTGCTGATTGGCACTGTGATTGGCGTGGCGTTCTTTCGCGGCGTGCCGGTAGGACCGCTGATTGCGGCGGGCATTGTTTCGCTGTTTGTGTCGGCGAAGTAGCGGGCTTGGAGCATTCTGAAACGCCAAAAAGGGGGCATACTTTCAGAGTCAGTTGGCTATAATAGCCGTCACTCAACATACGACTAATGAAGGAAAGCCCGATGAGTCTGAACCAGGTGCCTGCAGGTAAAGATCTGCCAGAAGATATCTATGTAATTATTGAGATCCCGGCAAATGCCGATCCGATCAAATATGAAGTGGATAAAGAGTCTGGCGCCCTGTTTGTAGACCGCTTTATGTCTACCGCCATGTTCTATCCGTGCAACTACGGCTACATCAACAATACGCTGTCACTGGATGGTGACCCGGTTGACGTGCTGGTGCCAACCCCTTACCCGCTGGTGCCGGGTTCAGTGATCCGCTGCCGTCCGGTTGGCGTCCTGAAGATGACCGACGAGTCTGGCGAAGATGCTAAACTGGTTGCGGTACCGCATACCAAACTGAGCAAAGAGTACGATCACATCAACGATGTGAACGACCTGCCAGAGCTGCTGAAAGCGCAGATCACCCACTTCTTTGAGCACTACAAAGATCTGGAAAAAGGCAAATGGGTGAAGGTTGACGGCTGGGATAACGCAGAAGCGGCTAAAGCTGAAATCATCACCTCTTTCGAACGCGCGCAGCAGAAGTAATCTTAACCGGGTAAACCGGAAAAGATGCGCGTTACCGATAAAAAAACACCGCCATAAAGGCGGTGTTTTTATTTATGCATCTGCTGCGTCATCACGTTGCAGCCAGTCGCCGCTTGCAATGTGCGGTCGCCCCGCAACTGAACGCTGATACACGTACAGCCAGGCGCTGCCGTAAGGCGTCTGAATAAGCTGACGCTTATACTCACCATTCTTGCAGCGCAGCGCATCCAGCTCACCGAGCGTGCTGGCATCAATGCGGTATACCTCACCCAGGACGATTCCTTCGCCCTCTACCACACCCGGGTAAAGCCCCAGATTATAGAGGTCAAACCCCTTAATCTGGTGCTCACCGAGCCACTGCGCATTGGTCATCCAGTGACTATTTCCCTGCTTGCGCCGTAAACTGCCGTAGACAATTATTCGCATTGCTAGAACTCAAACTGATAGAGCAAATCCAGCGCCTGATCGAGACCAGACACGGCTTCCAGGTAGAGTTTGGGCATCAGGCGATAACGCAGGGTCAGGGTTGCCAGTGAGTCAAAGATACCTACGCCATATTTCACCTGCAGCCCCGGCAGCACATAGCCGCTGACCTGAACCTGCTGGCTGTCACCTACGCCGGTGGTATCAAGCGCAAGATTGCTGACGCCAAACGTCTCACCGATTTTACCCACAACCTGCCCACTTTGTGCAACCCCCAGACCCACCAGCGCAGAGGTTAATGCATTACTGTCGCCGTCGCTGTTCAGTCCCTGACCGCGTAACAGGTAAGAGAGCGCCTCCTGCTGCGACATCGCCGGATCGGAGAACACCTCCACTTTAGGCTCATCCGCCAGACCGGTGACGCGCAGACCCGCCGTGACATCATCTTCGGTGGCATCCGGGTTGCGGATCGCCTCCAGATTGACATACGGCTGATCCGGCGGGCCGGCAAACTGCAGCTCACCTTTGCGAACAATCAGATCCTGTCCATAGGCGTGGAAGCGGCCAGACGGAATATTGATCTGCCCGTTAAGGCCGAGCCCGGTTTTATCCTGCACCAGTTTCAGGTCACCACTGAGCCGCGCTTTCAGGCCAAATGCCGAGAGGCGCACATCATTGCCGACGTGGATCACCAGATTACTGTTAATCGGGATGGCCGCCGTTTTCGGCGCGATCGGCTTGAGATTCTCATCCAGCATCACTTCATCCGATGAGACGCCGGTGGCGCTCGCCGGCACCTCCTGCACGGTGATACGTGCCCACGGCACATCCACTTTACCGTCCAGGCTGAACGCAGCAGGGGTAGCCTCAAAGACCAGATCCGGTGAGACATCCATACGCACCATCGGCGGCACCGTAACGCGAATGCGGCTGCCCTGCGCCGTAACACGCGCACGCCAGTTATCCAGCTGGCTCCAGTCAGCGTTTCCGCCCAGAGTCAGGTTGCCCTGCTGCGTCTGTATCAGACCATTCAGCGTAGAGCTCATGCCGTTGAATATCATGTTCAGGTTTGCCGACGTCAGCGTCACCGGCATGAAGCTCGCCTGAGCGTTGACATCGCTCAGGCCGAGCTGGCCAAACACCTGCGGCCGCTGGAGCGTCCCCCCCAGCCGCAGGTTGCTGTTAAGCCTGCCCTGCACCTTCTCACCCTGCGACAGTGCCGGATTCAGCATCGCCAGAGAGATGTTGCTGATGCCGATATTGCCCGACAGCTGCCGCCGGTTCTGCGGATCGTTGATCTGCACGTTGCCGTTCAGCTGGCCATTGTTAGCAATCCGGATCAGCCAGTCGAGCTGCGCGCGTCCGTCACGCAGCGCCGCATTCAGGTTCAGCGTATCGAACGCTATCGGCAGCGCATTGCCCTGCACATCCTGCACCACTTTTACGCCGCTGCCTTTCAGCGCCACGGTGCCGGTTGGCAGCGCGCCGTCCGCGCTCCAGTTAACGCGCACATCTCCGCTGAACAGACCGCTGAGCCGGGTGGCATCGGTCAGAAAGGGTTTTACCATCGCCAGATCGAAGCGGTTCAGTACAACGTGCGCCCGGCCGCTTGCGCCGGCTTCAATCGGTTCCGGTACACAGAGCTGCGCGTTCGGGTTCTGCCAGCAGTGCGGACCAATGGTTGCGCTCTGCTTGCTGTTGAGATAGTCAATCGCCATAGCGCGCGTCAGGCGCCACTCCCCGACCGGCGTATCAAACCGGGTATTATTCAGCGTGCCCTGCCAGCGACCAGCCTGGCGATCAAAGCTGCCGTTCAGCGCCAGCTGACCTGAAACCGGCTCACCCTGAACGTTGAGCTTCAGCTGATGCTGCTTCTCACTGCCGTCAGCGTTCAGCGTCAGCAGGTTGATTTTCAGTGCCGCCTGCTGCAGCTGTTCCACGCGCAGCTGCAACTTACCGGCAACCTGCTCACCCGATTTGATGTCGCTCTTCAGCGTGGCGCGGCGGATTAACAGCTGCTGCCAGCGCAGGCCAGTGGCGGTAAGATCGGCCAGCAGCTGCGGCGCCTGGAGCGTGCCGCGCGCGTTGATTGCGCCTTTGACGACGCCGCCGAGGCCCGGCAATGCGTTGTCGAGATGCGGGGCATCCACAATCGCATCCAGATTCAGCGTGTCACCCAGTTCGCCTTTCACATCCAGATAGTTGCGGCCCAGCGCCACATTCAGGCCTGGAATGTTCCACTGGTTATAGCTGTTACCGCTCAGGGAGCCTTTTGCGCGTACCGCATTCTGTTTCACGTTACCGTTAAGCTCCAGCTGCGGTACGCGCAGCTGCCAGCTGCCGCCGTAAAGGCTGCCGCGCGTGGTGATTTTGCCGTCCAGCTTCGCAGGCCAGTCAGGATACTGCTTCGCGGTGTTAATACCGGCCAGCGTCAGCTCGCTGCGCCAGCTGATCGCTTTACGCCAGTCCACCAGCGCAGAGAGATCGATATTGCCCTGCAGCGCGGCGACACGCAGTTTATCCAGCGTAAACTGCTGCTCGTTGCCGTTGCCATCCAGCGTAATCGTTGCCGGCGGGATCGCCTCGCCTTTTACCGCCGTACGCAGCGACATCACATAGTCGGTGGCTTTTCCTTTAAACTGATAATCGAAATTATCTGCCTGGTACTGCACCGGTCCGGTCAGCGGCCAGCGCAGCTGCGGGCTGGTCAGCGTCAGCGACAGCGGCAGTTCAGCCACGGCAGGTTGTGCTGTCGCCGCAAGCTGTGCACGCACCGGTCCGGAGAGATTCAGCCCCAGCTGCAGCTCGTCGCGCATCGCGCCGCCCAGCGTCAGCTTCACTTTTTCACCCTTAACCGGATCGATATTCAGTGCGCCGTTCAGCGTGAAATTAACCGGCCAGTTGCCCGCCAGCTGTGCGTCACCGCGGGCGCTGACCTGGCCCTGCGGTGAATCAATATCAAACGTTTCCAGCTGCAGATGCGTCTCTGCCGTTTTGGCTTTCACCAGCAGGCGCGAGAGGGTGAGATCGGTATCTCCGGTAATGCGCAGCTGCTCGCCGAGCAGCGACTGAACGGTAATATCCAGCGGCAGACGGAAGTCAGGCAGCGCCGGCAGCAGCGGTTTGGCAAACAGCGCCTGCAGCGTTTCGCCCAGCGGTTTTTCATCCGGCTGCGGCTGCTGAACTTTCGGCTGAACAATCTCTTCATTCGCCACCTGAGCCGCTTTTGGCAGCGCAATCAGCAGGTTCTGGATACGGGTAGGATAGAGCGTCAGCGCCCGTTCCTGCCACTGCAGGCCGGTGCTGAAGTCGAGCAGTGAAATCGCCGTATCATCAACTTTAACGTTGATATTGTGCAGCGCGACGTTACGCAGCGTAATCGGGTACGGCGTACTGAGATTCGTACTGCCCGACTCCTCTGGCGGCGGTTCACTGGCCGGCGTCATTTTTTTGCTGTCGACCACGACACTGACATCCTGCAGCGCGAGGGCGTTAACGCAGACCGAGGAGTGCAGCAGGCAGTTCAGGTTCAGGGCGAGATGAAAGCGCCCTGCATCCACGCTGACGCCCGGCATCTCATACTTTACGTTGTTGAGTGTCAGATTGCGCCAGCCGCCATCGACCTTGCCAATTGACAGGCCGGGCACCCAGCGGTCAGCACCTTTCAGCAGCAGATGCAGACCCGGCGTGGTCCCCACCAGCAGCGCCACGCTGCCCAGCAGGATGACCAGAAAAATAATCAGGCCGATCAGGACCTTTTTCCACAGCTTCATAGTTCAGGCCCCAGTCCGACATAAAATTGCAATCCGTGCTCCTTGTCATCGCCAACAGGGCGGGCGATATCAAACTTAATGGGCCCGACCGGCGAAGACCAGCGCACGCCTACGCCTGCACCGGTCTTGAAGTTGCTCTGCTTAATATCATTAACCGCTTCACCGGAGTCGATAAATACCGCGCCCCACCACTTGCCGGAGACGTTGTACTGATACTCCAGCGATCCGGTGGCCAGTTTCGAGGCGCCGGTCAGCTTGCCCTCTTCGTCGCGCGGGGAAATGTTTTTGTATTTATAGCCGCGGATGCTGCGATCCCCGCCGGCAAAGAAGCGCAGGTCGGGCGGCACTTTTTCAAAATTATTGGTTTCAATCCAGCCCAGGTTGCCGCGTGCAACAAAGCGATGTTTATCCGCCAGCGTGCGGATCCAGACGTTTTGCGCCTGCAGGATCAGGAAGTCGACATCGGAGCCCCAGGTGGTATCAGAAACGTCAACCGAATAGCGCTGTGAGTCACCCCATGTGGGCATCAGTCCGCCGCGCGATCGCGTGCGGTTCAGGCTCACGCCCGGATAGAGCAGCATGGTGGTATTGGTCACGTTGCCCTGGGTAAAGTGATCGAGGCTCCAGCGCAGGTTAACGGCTTTCTGCCAGCCGGAGCTGCTGTCCCAGTTACGCGACATGGCCAGCGTTGTGGTATCTGATTTCGTATCGTTAAGATCGGTGCGCTTCAGGCCGCCGGAAAAGGTGTAGTACTGCTCCAGCGGGCTTTTCAGCAGCGGCACTTTATAGCTGAGATCGAGCTGCTGCTCCGGGGCAGAGACATAGGCGCTGGCCGCAAGACTGTGGCCGCGATCGTTAACCCAGGGCTTGCGCCAGGTGCCTTTCAGGCGCGGACCGACGTCAGTGGAGTAGCCTACGCCGGTTTCAATGGTATTTTCCACGCGCGGCGAGAGTGCGGCGCTGAGCGGCAGCACTTTGGTTTTACGCCCTTTATCAAACTCCGGTGCCACGACAACCGAGTTAAACCAGCCGGTGGCAGAAAGGCGGCGGTTCAACTCAGCCAGCTCGCGTGAGCTGTAGGGATCGCCTTTTTTAAACGGTACCAGATTATGGAGATAGGCCTCATCTATCTGCGAGCCTTCGAAGCTGACGTCGCCAAAGCGATAGCGCGGACCGCTGTCGTAATCAATGTCCCAGAAAGCCAGCCGCCGCTCAACGGAGACACCAAGCTGACTCTTTTTAAAATCGCCATCAAAATAGCCGTTACGCAGCGCCAGGTTAGAGAACCCGCTTTTGAATTTATCGTAGGTGCCGTGGTTCAGCTGCGATCCCACTTTTGGTCTGCCCTGCTTTACCCACGCCTGGTAGTCCGGATCCTCTTTCGCTTCACCCTCGATCACAATAGTGCTGCCGCCAATTTTTACCGGCTCGCCGGCTGTGACGTGAGCAATCAGAACCGGACGACCGCCCTGTGGCGGGGGCGGACGCGATTCAAAGTCAATCTGCGGTTCATAATAACCGAGCGCGTGCAGTCCCTCTTTAATGGCATTTGAGACCCGCGCCTGAAAGCGTCCGTCGCTGGAGACTTCATCGCTGCCAATGGTGGACAGGCGCGCCCTGACATTTTTTTCTAAATCCCCGGTCAGGCCCTCTACCTGCAGTCGCACTTTCGCTGCCTCAACGGCAGGCGCAGCAAGCAGCAGGCTGGCCAAACAATAAACATGAAATCGCGGCACGCGTACTCCTGTTATTAATGCCTGCCCCCCTTCCGCAGGGGCGTTAATCAGTCAGGCAGGGTTTCACTTCCCCCATTTACCCATCAGCATAGCCATCTTTTAGGGCAAACGGCTACGTTAAACCCACGACTAAGCCAAATTGGTGACTATTGTCGGTAATTGGTGGCGGTGATACAACCGGGATGCTGTGCTTCTGTGCGCCGCTGCGCTGCTGCCGGATAAATCTGATGTCACCGATCGTACCTCTGGCGGCATGACAGGCGCTGCTGCTATAATCACCGACCAGCAGGCCTCGCCTGCGTTCAATTCTGCCCCGACGTTACTCTCCATTGTCGAACTGGCGCAGACATTTTTGGCACGGATAGCCCTGTCAGACTGGTGTGTACCGGACGTACCCCTCTTCGCGCTGCCCAGGCCAAAAATGACAAGTGATTAACTCAACGGACCTTTTATGCTAGATAGCCTGCTTGTCATACTTTTACTGATCGTTATCAGTTCCTTTTTTTCTCTTTCAGAGATCTCGCTGGCGGCTGCCCGCAAGATCAAACTTAAACTGCTGGCTGACGAAGGCAACATCAACGCGCAGCGCGTGCTGAAGATGCAGGAACAGCCCGGTATGTTCTTCACCGTGGTGCAGATTGGCCTGAACGCAGTAGCGATTCTGGGCGGTATCGTGGGTGACGCCGCGTTTTCCCCTGCTTTCAGCAGCCTGTTCAACCGCTTTGTGGAGCCTGAACTGGCAGAAAAACTCAGTTTCATCTGCTCCTTTACCATCGTAACCAGTCTTTTTATCCTGTTTGCTGACCTGACGCCCAAACGTGTTGGCATGATCGCCCCGGAAGCGGTCGCGCTGCGCATCATTAATCCGATGCGCTTCTGCCTGCTGGTCATGCGGCCGCTGGTCTGGCTGTTCAACGGCCTCGCCAACGTCTTTTTCCGTATTTTCAAACTGCCAATGGTGCGCAAAGACGATATTACCTCTGACGATATTTATGCGGTGGTAGAGGCGGGTGCGCTGGCCGGTGTCCTGCGCAAGCAGGAGCATGAGCTGATTGAAAATGTGTTTGAACTGGAGTCACGCACCGTTCCCTCTTCAATGACCTCGCGCGAGAACATCGTCTGGTTCGATCTGCATGAAGATGAGCTAAGCCTGAAAACCAAAATCGCACAGCATCCGCACTCAAAGTTTCTGGTATGTGACGGAGATATCGATCATATCGTTGGCTACGTTGACTCCAAAGAGCTGCTGCTGCGCGTGCTGGGTAATCAGAGCATGGCGCTCAACAGCGGCGTTCAGATCCGCTCGGCGCTGATTGTGCCCGACACGCTGACGCTTTCTGAAGCGCTGGAGAGTTTTAAAACTGCCGGCGAAGACTTTGCCGTGATCATGAATGAGTATGCGCTGGTGGTGGGTATCATCACGCTGAATGACGTTATGACCACGCTGATGGGCGACCTGGTGGGCCAGGGGCTGGAAGAGCAGATTGTCGCACGCGACGAAAATTCCTGGCTGGTCGAGGGCGGCACGCCGATTGATGACGTCATGCGCGTGCTTGATATTGATGAATTCCCGCAGTCCGGCAATTATGAAACCATCGGCGGCTTTATGATGTACATGCTGCGCAAAATACCGAAACGTACCGACTTCGTGAAGTTTTCCGGCTATAAGTTTGAGGTGGTGGATATCGACAGTTACCGTATTGACCAGCTGCTGGTCACGCGTATTGATGAACGCCCGCCGGCGCTGAGCGTAAAAACCAGTGATGATGAAAATCCGTCACTGTCTTCATAAAGAGAGGTTCTGGTTCGGACAGAGCTGATTCAGAACGAAAGTAGCAGAAACATCAAGGGCGCCCGCGGCGCCCTTTTTACTGCCTGATTTTAACGCTTAGTTGTACTCAGCCTGCAGCCGCAGCACCTGGCGATTAATTTCTGACATCACGCTAAGGTGCTGTTTATCTTTAACGCGTGGCAAAATGACTTTGCCTTTATCAAACTCAAACGCGCCGACATCCTTGATATACAACCTTCCTTTAAATAGCGTTTTGACATATTTCGCAATTTGCAGCGGATTATATCGCTGGAAGATCTTCATGCTGTTTAACTCCTGAACAGATGTAATACGCTTCGCCGTTGCCAAATGGGTATACGAACTCATGAAGCGCAAATGAGGCCTAAATATAGAACAGGATTTTTGATCCGGGTTCCGGAAACATGAATTTTTTACTGAATTGACACATCATTACAGACAACTCTGTCATTCAGCTCACAAAATCCAGTATAAACCTTTGTTGGTTACAGATTTGTGGCACAGGTTGCAAAGCTGCCAGGTTTTTACGACAGGCGCATCATCCGCGCTTACCATGACAATAATATGACTCACTGGTCCGATCACTAAGGAGTATTCTATGCGTCTGGCCCCCTCTCTGCTTGCGATCGCGCTGCTAGTGCCTGGTCTGGCTGCCGCCCACGTCTTTAAAACCGGCGATCGCGTGCCGCCGGTGGGTATTCCCGATCGGGGCGAGCTGATGTATCAGCAGGATAAATTTAGCTATCAGCCGTGGAACAGCGCTCAGCTAAGCGGCAAAGTGCGGGTGATCCTGCATCTCGCCGGACGGCTTTCAGCCAAAGAGCAAAATGCAGCGCTGATTGAAGCGATTAAGGCGGCACAATTACCGCACGATCGCTATCAGACCACCACGCTGGTCGATACCGACGATGCCATTCCGGGAACCGGTATGTTTGTACGCAACAGCATTGAAAGTAATAAAGCGCAGTTCCCGTGGTCGCAGTTCATTATCGACAGTAACGGCAGCGCGCGAAAAGCGTGGCAGCTGGAAAAAGGAGGCTCGGCTGTGGTGGTGCTGGATAAAACGGCACATGTCCGTTTCGCGAAAGAGGGCGCACTGACGCAGGATGAGATTAAACAGGTGATGACGCTGCTTCACTCTCTGCTGCAGCCGTAAAGAACGGGAGGCGTATGCCTCCCGGTGCCTTAAAACAGCGAAACGCGGAAGCCGGGATTCAGAAAGGATTCGCGCGGTGTATAGTCAAGCGTACGTCCCTGCCAGTCATGCACATGGGCACCTGCCGCCAGGGCGACCGCATGGCCTGCACCGGTATCCCAGATATTGGTAGGCCCGAAGCGCGGATAGAGCTGTGCTTTACCTTCAGCCACCAGACAAAATTTCAGTGATGAGCCGATAGCCGTAGTCTGGTGTTCACCCAGATGCGCCAGGTACTCCTTCAGCTCCGGATCGTTATCAGCGTGTGAGCGGCTGACCACGACCAGCGGTGGCCGGGCATCCACCACGTGGATGCGGGTGGTCTGCCCCCCCTCCTCTTTCCACGCTTTACCCTCTGCCGCTGAATAGAGCACGCCCAGTGCCGGTGCATAAACGACCCCCATCACCGGCTTGCCCTGCTCGATCAGGGCAATGTTGACGGTAAATTCACCGTTACGCTTGATAAACTCTTTGGTGCCATCCAGCGGATCAACCAGCCAGTAACGCTGCCACTGCTGACGGATCGCCCACGCTGGCGGATCCTCTTCAGACAGCACCGGCAGATCGGGCGAGATCGTCTTCAGGCCCTGCATGATCACATCATGTGCGGCCAGATCCGCCGCGGTAACGGGTGAATCATCCGCTTTACTGGTCACGTTCATCGGCTGCGCGCCGTCGTAGACCTGCATAATTGCATCGCCTGCGTCACGCGCCAGCTGGCAAATTTTCTCTAACATGCTTCACCTCATTTTCGCAGAAATGCACGTTCCGACCCGGACTGTTGCTCTTCAAAGTCTGGCAGGTAAAGCCCCGCCTGTCTGTTGTCCGGCATCGCGTTCAATAATAGATCGTAATATCAATACCATAGATTGCAAAGGGTAACTATGGCGCATTGCTGAATCGCCTGCGGTAGCGGGAAAAAAGCAAAACCCCGATATCTATCACAAATTGAACTGATAATTTGTCATGGTTTTACATTATTTTGAGAGGCCTATTTGGTAAACAAGGAGAAAGCCGTGTTCAGACTGAACATGTCGTTACTGGCGCTGTGTCTGGCAGCCGCTACCGCCCAGGCGGCTACTGTGGATTTGCGTATTCTGGAAACCACCGATCTGCACAGCAACATGATGGATTTTGATTACTACAAAGATAAATCCACAGAGAAGTTTGGCCTGGTACGTACCGCCACGCTGATTCAGCAGGCGCGCGCCGAGCGCAAAAACAGCGTGCTGGTCGATAATGGCGATATCATTCAGGGCAGCCCGCTTGGCGACTATATGGCGGCAAAAGGGCTGCAGCCAGGCGAGGTGCATCCGGTTTATAAGGCGCTGAACACGCTGGATTACGCGGTCGGCAACCTGGGCAACCACGAGTTCAACTACGGCCTTCCTTATCTGCAGCGCGCGCTGGCAGGTGCACGCTTTCCCTATGTGAATGCCAATATCATTGATGAAGCCAGCGGTAAGCCGCTGTTTACGCCCTATCTGATTAAAGAGACCACGGTTACCGATCGCAGCGGCGCTCAGCACACATTGAAAATCGGCTATATCGGCTTTGTACCCCCGCAAATTATGGTATGGGACCGTAATAATCTGCAGGGCAAAGTACGGGTTGAGGACATTACTGAAACAGCAAAACGTTATGTACCGGAAATGCGCGCAAAAGGGGCTGACGTTATTGTTGCGATTCCCCACTCCGGCCTGAGCAGCGAGCCGTATCATGCGATGGCGGAAAACTCCGTGTGGTATCTGAGCCAGGTGCCGGGTATTAACGCAATCATGTTCGGTCATGCGCATGCGGTATTCCCCTCAAAAGAGTTTGCTGCGATCAAAGGCGCTGATATTGCTCAGGGGACGCTGAACGGCATACCCGCCGTGATGCCAGGAATGTGGGGCGATCATCTTGGCGTGGTCGATCTGGTGCTGAGCAACGATCGGGGATCGTGGCAGGTGACGCAGGGTACTGCCGCTGCGCGTCCGATTTATGACACAGCGGCGAAGCGATCGCTGGCGGCAGAGGATCCCGCGCTGGTTGCGGTACTGGCAGACGATCATCGCGCCACGCGCGAGTTTGTCGCTAAACCGATCGGCAAAGCAGCAGATGTGATGTACAGCTATCTGGCGCTGGTGCAGGACGATCCCACCGTGCAGATTGTGAATAACGCGCAGCGCGCCTATACCGAACGCTTTATTCAGGGCGATCCCGATCTGGGACGCCTGCCGGTGCTGTCGGCAGCAGCTCCGTTTAAAGCAGGCGGCCGCAAAAACGATCCTGCAAGCTACGTGGAGGTTGAGAAAGGTGAGCTGACGTTTCGCAACGCCGCCGATCTTTACCTCTATCCGAATACGCTGGTTGTGATGAAAGTGAGCGGCGCTCAGGTAAAAGAGTGGCTGGAGTGTTCAGCCGCGCAGTTCAATCAGATTGACCCGCACAGCAGCAAACCGCAGTCGCTGATTAACTGGGATTTTCGCACCTACAATTTTGATGTGATAGATGGCGTGAATTATCAGATTGATGTGACGCAGCCAGCCCGCTACGACAGCGAATGTGCCCTGATCAATCAAAATGCCTCGCGTATCCGTGAGCTCACCTGGCAGGGCAAGCCGGTTGATCCCGCAGCAACCTTTCTTGTGGCAACCAATAATTATCGCGCCTGGGGCGGTAAGTTTGCCGGCACCGGCGACCGGTTTGTCGCCTTTGCCTCGCCGGATGAGAATCGCGCCGTAGTAGCAGCCTATATCAGCAGCCAGAGTCAGCAACAGGGTGCCGTACAGCCGCAGGCGGACCATAACTGGCGCTTAGCGCCCATTAAGAGTGAGACGCCGCTGGATATCCGTTTTGAGACAGCGCCGGGCAGTAAAGCCACGCAATTTATAAATCAATACGCTGACTATCCGATGAAGCCGGTGGGCACAGACGAGACGGGCTTTGCCGTGTGGCAGGTGAACTTACAGCATCCCTGACCCTGCGCCCGCACGCAACCAGGGCGCCCCTACATCGGCCCGCCCACAGGGGGCGCATTAATGCGCCCCTGCCGTGTTTGTGCGTCCCTGGTTCCAGCCACCGCATGCAACCAGGGCACCATTAATGGCGCCCCTACCCCGGCCCGCCCGTAGGGGGCGCATTTATGCGCCCCGGGTTCCAGCCCCCGCACGCAACAAGGGCGCCATTAATGGCGCCCCTGCATTCAATCCCGCACGTAACCAGGGCGCCATTAATGGCGCCCCTGCATCGACTCGTAGGGGGCGCATTTATGCGCCCCTGGCGGCGAAGCTGTTACAAAATTTCCAGCAGCTCAACTTCAAAAACCAGGGTGCTGAATGGCGGAATTGAGGCGCCGGCACCGCGCTCACCGTAGGCGAGGTTGTGCGGGATGGTCAGCTCCCATTTTGAGCCAACCGGCATCAGCGTCAGTGCTTCGATCCAGCCTGCGATGACGCCGGTAACCGGAAACTCTGCTGGCTCGCCGCGGGCAACGGAGCTGTCGAACACGCTGCCGTCGATCAGCTTACCGGTATAGTGCACGCGCACGCGATCCTGACGTGACGGGATCGGGCCATCGCCCTGTTTGATCACGCTAAACTGCAGACCTGATTCCGTTGTGCTGACGCCTTCGCGCTGGGCATTCTGCTCAAGGAACTGCTGACCCTGGGCGGCCATCGCTTCGGTGCGCTCGCGGCGCACGCCTTCTGCACGCTCGTGGACTTCGCGCAGCGCACGGTGTACCACATCAACCGGAACCGCCGGTGAGTTCCCTTCCAGCGCGTCGCGCAGACCCGCCAGCAGCGCTTCAGGCTGCAGACCCTGCAGTCCAGACTCCTGCAGCTGCTGGCCAACCTGTAAACCGATACCGTAACTTGCTTGTGATTCGACGCTGTCAAATGAAGGGGTCGTCATCTTGATTCCTTAATCCCGGATAAAAGTGAACCGGCAGCATAGCAGCGCACGCGGCTGGCGTAAAATCTCACGCGGTGCGGGATGACATTTGGCGACGAAACAGAAACAATACGCAGGTCAAATTTTTCAATGCTGGCGGGCACTTCCTGCTGTCATTGCCCATACTGTAAAACAAGAGAGATAACATGGGCCAGATTGCCCCGCGACGTCGCCGGACGCGCACAACGCGAACGCTGAAACCCTGGCTGCAACGCTGGCTGCCAGCCAGACTGCATAAAACCGCTGGCGAGGAGGATCCACCTATGGCCACAGATACCCCGTCCCGCATGCCTGCTGCCCTGCAGCGCATCTGGCACCTGCTGGATGATGTACGCTGGATGGACCCCCTACCGCCGCTTCATCGCCGGGGCATCGTTATCGCCCTGCTGATTGTCCTGCTGGCGTTTCTCTGGCCAACCAGCAACGGAAAATATCCGGTAGAGCGTTCGGTTGAGAGCCAGCCGAAAGAGGTGCCCATGCAGGCGGAGCTTTCTGATAACCAGAACAGCGCTTCTGCGCCGCAAAACAGCCAGCCGGCTATTGATGCGCAGGGCACCTGGCGCAGCTACAGCGTAGCCTCGGGCCAGACGCTGGCACAGCTGTTCCGTGACAATAATCTGCCGGTTAATGATGTATTTGCGATGGCGCGTGTGGAGGGGGAAGGCTCGCCGCTGAGCTCGCTGCAGAGCGGTCAGCAGGTGAAAATTCGCCAGAATGGCGATGGTGTGATAACCGGGCTTACCGTTGACGGCAGCAATGGTCCGGTGCTGTTTACCCGTCAGCCCGACGGCAGCTTTATCCGCGCTCAGTAAACGCCGCAAACAAAAACGCCGGCACAAGGCCGGCGTTTTCGCATCACTGCATAAAATTATGCAGCAACTACATTCACAACCAGTTTAGCGAAAACTTCGCTATGAACCTGGAAGTCAACTTCATGCTCACCGGTGGTGCGCAGAACGCCGTTCGGCAGGCGAACTTCGCTCTTAGACACCTCAACACCTGCTGCAGAAACTGCATCAGCGATGTCGCGGGTACCGATAGAACCGAACAGTTTACCTTCGTCGCCTGCTTTAGACGCGATGGTAACGGTGCCCAGGCCGCTGATTTTCTCAGCACGTGCGTTGGCAGCTGCCAGAACGTCAGCCAGTTTGGCTTCCAGTTCAGCACGACGAGTTTCAAAGAACTCAACGTTTTTCTTGGTAGCAGGAACAGCTTTGCCCTGTGGTACCAGGAAGTTACGAGCGTAGCCCGCTTTAACGTTAACCTGATCACCCAGGCTGCCGAGGTTTGCTACTTTATCAAGCAGAATAACTTGCATTACCTTATCCTCTTAAAGTCGTTAATGGACAGTTGCCGATTACTGATGACGATCAGTGTACGGCAGCAGAGACAGGTAACGCGCGCGCTTGATAGCACGAGCCAGCTGACGCTGGTATTTAGCACGAGTACCGGTGATACGGCTTGGAACAATCTTGCCGCTTTCAGTGATGTAGTTTTTCAGCGTTGCGATATCTTTATAATCGATCTCTTGAACGCCTTCCGCGGTGAAACGGCAGAACTTGCGACGACGGAAATAACGTGCCATTTGGCTAGTCTCCAGAATCTATCAATTCAATCTGCTCGGCATGTAACACAAGTTTGCTCTGGCCATTGCGTGCCTGATGGCAGCTAATAAAACCTGTAAGCGTGAGTTGCGTGCCGACCGTTATATGTTGAGTAATCACCTGATGGGCGCTGCCGCTGATAATCACCGGCATCTGACACCAGGCCTGCCGGTGAAACCCGGCTTCCTCCTGCACAGAACGATGCTCAAGCATGAACTGGCAGTGTGGGATCCCTGACGGACTGACGTTTCGAACTGGCGTCTTGCACACCGTGCCAGACAGACGCAGCTGATTTGCCGTCATCGGGAATTACTCTTCAGAATCCCCAGCATCTGACTCTTCTGCCGATTCGTTAGCGAAATCTTCACGGCGCTCACGACGCTCGTCTTTCGCTTTAACCATCGGAGAAGCTTCAGTTACCGCGTGCTTAACGCGCATAACCATGCTGCGGATAACGGCGTCGTTGAAGCGGAAGTTAGTTTCCAGCTCGTCGATCACTTCCTGCGGCGCTTCTACGTTCAGCAGAACATAGTGAGCTTTGTGCAGTTTGTTGATCGGGTAAGCCAGCTGACGGCGGCCCCAGTCTTCCAGACGGTGGATCGTGCCCTGTGCACCAGTGATAGCACCAGTGTAACGCTCGATCATGCCCGGAACCTGTTCGCTCTGGTCAGGATGGACCATAAATACGATTTCGTAATGACGCATCGATAGCTCCTTACGGATTATTCAGCCTCCTGTCAGGGTCAGCTGCGGCCCATGGAAGCAAGGAACGTTATAGGTTGCATATCATTGTTAAATGACACACACCTCTGAATGCAGCTGAAAAATTGACGCGTAATCATACTGGCGTCAGGCACCAAACACAAGCAGGCATTTCGCCAATTTGCTGCAGCCGTGCCAGCTGAACCGCCCTTTTGTGCTACGCAGGCAATTTCAGCGCGCAACCCCGCTGTGTACAGCCTCACGAAGCATCAGCCGGGCAGCCGCTCAGAGATGACGCGTAAAAAAATTCACCACGGCGGTAAGCGCAGCGGGCGTGATTTTATGCCCGATCTGCGGCTCAGACAGGAACGTAAGCTGCCCATCCTGCTGCGCAGCGCGCAGCGCATCGGCCAGACGCTGCGTTTCAGCAAAGGGCACTACCTCATCCGCTTCGCCATGCCAGAGCAGCAGCGGCCGGCTGGCAAGCCGGTCCAGCTGCGTGGCAGGATCGTAAGCGGTCAGCGGTGCCAGACGCGCGGCAAGCCTCTGCTGCTGCGCAGGCGTCTGCGCCACCAGCGGCGGGAACAGCTGCTCGCTGAGTTGCCGGAAATAGCCGGATCCCATCAGGCAGCCGACGCTTTGAATGTGCGGATAGCGCGCCATGGCCCCCAGCGCCGTCATCCCCCCCATTGAGGCCCCCGCCACGGCAAAACGCTGCCCGGCGATCCAGCTGTTGCCACGCAGCGCAGCCTCCAGCTGCGGCAGCTCATCAATATTTTGTCGCAGAATCTCCCAGAAGCGCGTCATCCGCAGCGCGCTGTCACCCTGATAACGCGCTCCGTGCATGTCTGCATCGGGCATGATGACGCGAAATCCTGCCTGCGCCAGCGCCACAGCAAAGTAACTGTACACTTCCTTTGATGAGGTAAAGCCATGGTAAAACAGAACGACGGGCAGCGGGGTCTGCCGCTGACCAGCGGGTGCGGCATGAATACACTCAATTCCTGCCAGAGACTCTGTTGTCAGTTCAATCACGGTAACGCTCCTGAATAGCGTGCATCTGATAGCGAGTGTACCTGTTCTCTGCTGACACGTTAGCAGATTAACGTCGCTGCTTATTCGCCCTAAACCTTTGCCGGCTTCTGCCGTTGATCGTTCTCCCCCATTTTAAAAACAGGTATTTTATGAAGCGTCTTTCTCTCAGCGTCCTGAGTCTTGGCGTCAGGCTGTCTGTATTGACGTCTTTCAGCGTCGCCATTGTGCTGTTTGTCCTGACATTCACCCTGAGTCACAACGCCGCCCGTCAGCTGGAACAGCTCGCTACCGATGATATGACGAATCAGGTGCAGGGCATCCGTGAAATGGCCACACTGTTTAACGCTACGCTCTCTGAAGAGGTAGAAAACTACACCCGACTATTCCAGAGCTTTTTACCTAAACGTTTCAGCCGTGACGAAAGCACCCGCATTCAGACAGGCGAGCTGAGCACACCTGTGCTGCGTGCCGGTCTGAAAACACTCAATCTTGACCAGCTTGCCGTGGATGACTTCCTTGAGCGCACCGGCGCGGTGACTACCATCTTTGTGCGCGACGGTGATGATTACGTACGCATCGCGACATCACTGAAAAAAGAGGATGGCAGCCGCGCCATCGGCACCCGGCTGGATCGCAGCAGCGCTGCCTGGCGCAGCGTGCAGCAGGGCACCACATGGCGCGGGCTGGCTACGCTGTTCGGCCATCGCTATATCACCCAGTATGAGCCGGTGCGTGATGAGAGCGGCAGCGTCATTGCGATTTTATTTGTCGGCGTAAAAATCGATACACAGTATGCGCTGATGCGCGACAAAGTGCTGGCACGCCATCTCGGTGACAGCGGCAGTTTCTTTGTGCTGAACGGTACACCGGGCAGCAAACAGGGCACCTACCTGTTTGACCGCCACGCTGAGGGCCAGCAGCCACGCTGGAGCAAAACGGTACAGCAGCAGCTGCTGACCCAGCCCGCCGGGCTGCTCAGCTTTGAGGACGCCGGTGAAACCCGGCTGCTGGCGTGGCAGCAGCTGCCGGGCTGGGACTGGGTCATTGCCGGTGAGGTCAGCCGTGCCGCGTTGCTGGCTCCGGTTACGCAGAGTCGCAATCTGTTTATGGCTATCGGCCTGGCGCTGGTACTGCTGTTTGCTGCCGGCTTTGTGTTTTACTGTCGTCGCGCCCTTACCCGCCCGCTGCAGCAGGTGATCCATCTGGCTGAGGAGTATGCAGCCGGTAATCTGCAGGCGCATCTTGATTCAGCGCGACGCGATGAGGTCGGTCAGCTGGTTGCTGCCATTAACGGCATTGGCGACGGGCTGGAAAAAGTGGTGCGCCAGGTGCGGGGTGCGGCTCAGGAGATCAGTGACGGCACCGATACCATTGCAGCCGGCAGCGCCACCATCAGCGAGCAGATTGGCCGTCAGGCGAGCAGCGTGGAAGAGACCTCCGCCAGCATGGAGCAGTTTGGTGCCACGGTCGCGCAGACCGCCGCTAACGTACGCCAGGCGATGGCATTAATGAGTGAGGCTGCCGGTACCGTCAGTCAGGGCGGCGCCACTGTGGCGCGCTCAGCGGAAACCATGGCGGAAATCAGGGTCGCGTCGCAGAGCATTGCCGATATTACGCATGTGATTGAGTCCATCGCCTTCCAGACGAATATCCTGGCGCTGAACGCAGCCGTAGAAGCCGCGCGCGCGGGCGAACATGGCCGCGGATTTGCCGTCGTCGCCGCCGAAGTGCGGGCGCTGGCGCAGCGCAGCGCCAGCGCAGCAAAAGAGATCGATACGCTGATCGCCCGATCCATTGAGCGGGTTGCTGCGGGCCACGCGCTCTCTGAGCAGACGCGCGACAATATGAGCCATATCGTGACGCATTTTGAGCAGGTCAAAACGCTGATGAATGAGATCAATATTGCAGCCCAGGAACAGGCAGCGGGTATCGGTCAGGTTAACCTGGCCATGAACCATATTGGCCAGGCGACGCATCAGAGCAGCGATATGGTGATGCAGTCCGAGAGCACCGCCCGGCATCTGAGCGAAAAAGGACATCACCTTACGGCACTGGTCAGCCTGTTCCGGCTTAATAACTGATGATTGCGGGAAGATGGCTTACACTTTAGCTATCTTCCCTGCACGTCCGGAGCCATCATGCCCCGTTTGTTACTGCTGCTGTGTCTGGTGCTGTGTGGTTGTTCAACGCTGCAGTCGACCCCGCAGGCCCCCCCACCACCCGCCTCGCATCCTCAGGAGATTTCGCGTGCACAGAGCGCCGGGCTGCCGAAGCTGGGCAACATCAGCGCATCGACGCGTGGTTCACCGGATGATGCACAGCGCGCGATTGCCGCACGTGCCAGCCAGGCGGGGGCCGTCTATTATCAGATTGTGATGCTGGATGAAACCAGCTTCCCTGGCTTGTGGTATGCCACTGCCATTCTCTACGGCGCGCCTTCAGGCAGTGCCGGCACGCCGTAGCAGACGCGCGCTCAGCGTATCATCCGGATCACGCGCGCCGCGTCTGCCAGACGCAAGCGCGCACCACGCATCGGCCAGCGGCGGTTCTGCTACTTTCAGCAGTATCGCCGCACTCGCCAGCCAGAACAGTTCCTGCGCTATGTCCCGCGCCTGCGCTTCATGCGGATGACGCAGCTGCAGACGTAGCTGACGCCAGCGGCGGTCAACATGACGATTAGCGCCCTTCACCGCGTCAAACTCCTGCTGCAGCAGCGCATGGCTTGCAGGGTAGCGCTGCAGTACCCGCAGGATATCCAGACACATAACATTGCCCGACCCTTCCCAGATGCTGTTAACCGGCATCTCGCGATAGAGCCGCGGCAGTTCACTCTGTTCACAGTAGCCAATACCGCCCAGCACCTCCATGCACTCTGCCACAAACGGCATCCCGGCCCGGCAGATGGCAAACTTCGCCACCGGTGTAAACAGCCGGGCATAGAGCCGCTCCGTCTCACTGGCGGGCGCTGACCACGCGCGGGCCAGCCGCAGCAGTAACGCAGTCTGCGCCTCCAGCTGCAGCGCCTGACACGCCAGCTGAAGACGCATCAGCGGCTGTTCACTGAGCTGCTTGCCCATCACCTGCCGCTGCTGCGCATGATGCAGCGCCACCGACAGCGCGCGGCGCATCAGGCCGTGGCTGCCGAGCGCGCAGTCGAAGCGTGTCATGCCGCCCATGCGTAACAGCAGCCGGACGCCTTCGCCCTCTTCGCCCATCAGCCAGCCGGTGGCGTCCTGAAACTCCACTTCAGCGCTGGCATTCGAGCGGTTGCCCAGCTTCTCCTTCAGCTGCTCAATACGCAGCGCATTACGCGTGCCGTCGGGCAGCAGTCGCGGCAGAAAAAAACAGCTCAGGCCGCGTGAGGTGTGGGCCAGAATCAAATGCGCATCACTTTGCGGTACAGAGAAAAACCATTTGTGACCGGTAATGCGCCAGGGTTCGCCTGGCGCACGTATGCCGAGGGGTTCAGCGCGCGTGGTATTACTCAGCACGTCAGTACCGCCCTGTTTTTCAGTCATCCCCATGCCAATCAGCAGGCCGCGCTTCTGACCGCCGGGAAGATGATGGGCATCGTAGCGGTCGCTCAGCAGGCCAGCGCGCCAGTCGGCGTAGGGGGCAGGCAGATGCGCTTGCAGCAAAGGCAGCGCGGCGTGCGTCATGGTGACCGGACAGAGTGAGCCCGCCTCCGCCTGTGCGTGCAGGATAAAGCGTGCCGCGCGCGCTACCATGGCATGAGCGGGCGCATCGGGCTGCCAGCTGAGGTTATGTAAACGGCTGGCGCAGACGCCCTGCATCAGCAGATGCCAGGCGGGATGAAACCGCACCTCGTCAATACGTTCACCGCGCGCATCATAGCGCTGCAGTACCGGCGGTTCACTGTTGGCCAGCCGGCCCAGCTCCAGCGATTCAGCGCTGCCAAGCTGCAGACCAACCGACGCCAGCCACGCCTGGTCCCAGGCCGCGCCTTCGCGCATGACGGCCTCGCAGAGCGCGCTGTCGCGGGTGAACAAATTGCTGTTGCAGAGAGGATGAGGCTGGTTGAATACGTGATGTGTGGAATGGAACATGGCGCCTCCTGATGATAACGCATCACAGCGACGAGGCTGCCAGGCAGAGTAACCAGCTGGCAGCCTGCTCTGTCTGAATTATTCAGGAGAGCCGTACAGGAGGGGAAAGCGCTTGTTTATAATTTGCGGCGCCGATCACGCCAGGCGCTGGCGAACTGCCTCAAACAGGCAAACGCCGGTCGCCACAGAGACGTTCAGCGAAGAGACGCTGCCTGCCATCGGGATGCTAATCAGTTCATCGCAGTGCTCGCGGGTCAGGCGGCGCATACCTTCGCCCTCTGCTCCCATGACCAGCGCCAGCGGACCGGTCATTTTGCTCTGATAAACGGTATGATCGGCTTCACCGGCGGTGCCAACGATCCAGATGTTGTATTCCTGAAGCAGTCGCATGGTGCGCGCCAGGTTAGTGACACGAATCAGCGGAACGTTTTCCGCAGCGCCGCTGGCGACTTTTTTCGCCGTGGCGTTAAGCGGTGCGGCACGATCTTTCGGCACGATGACCGCGTGCACACCCGCCGCATCAGCACTGCGCAGGCAGGCGCCCAGGTTGTGTGGATCGGTTACGCCGTCGAGGATCAGCAGAAACGGTTTTTCCAGCGACTGCAGCAGATCGGGCAGATCGCCCTCCTGATAATTTTTACCCGGTTTGATGCGGGCCACGATGCCCTGGTGCACGCCGCCCTCTACCTGCGCATCGAGCCACTGACGGTTAGCCAGCTGGATCACAATACCCTGAGCTTCCAGTGCGGCAATCAGCGGCTGCAGGCGGCGATCGTCGCGCCCTTTGAGAATGAAAACTTCCTGAAAACGCTGGGGGTCGCGCTCCAGCAGCGCCTGCACGGCATGAATGCCAAAAACTATTTCGCTCATTATTTTGCTCAAGATTGGGTTAGAACAGCGATCGCTGAGATCCGGGTTCAGGATGCGCGCGGCGGCGCATCTGGTACAGCGTGCAAATCGTACCCGGATTGCCCGTCAGGACAATCCGGTGACAATCAGGCTGCGCTGCTTTATTTCTTTGATGCCCGCTTAGCCTTCGTGGCGGCGGCGATTTTACGGGTTTTTTCAGAGACTTTTTTGTCTTTTTTCTCACTTTTCTGCGCAGCAGCCGGTTTCTTTTCACCACGGAAAGCAGCATCCGGTTCAAAGTTACCTTTTTTACCCGCGTCGCGACGGCGCTTTGTGGCCGGCTTGCCGCCGCGCTTCTCGCGTTCCCGCGCGGTTTTGCCTTCGCCACGCGGCACGCGCTTGCTGGAGATCAGGGCAAAATCGATTTTACGCTCATCCATGTGCACCGCCTCCACGCGCACTTCCACCGCATCACCCAGACGATAGGTGCGTCCGCCTGATTCACCGATCAGACGCTGCCCGACGGCATCAAAGCGATAGTAGTCGTTATCCAGCGTAGAGACATGCACGAGGCCATCAATGAACAGGTCGCTCAGACGCACAAAGAAGCCGAAGCCGGTCACGCTGGAGATCACGCCGCTGAACACGTTGCCAACCTGATCCTGCATAAAGTCGCACTTCAGCCAGTCAGCAACATCGCGTGTCGCTTCATCAGCGCGGCGCTCGGCCAATGAGCAGTGCTGACCCAGCTGCAGCATCTGCTGCATATCATAGTGATAGCCGCCGGTTGCCGTAGTGATCCCGTTTTCCATGCCCTGCTCTTTTGCCAGCAGATATTTAATCGCGCGGTGCAGCAGCAGATCGGGGTAGCGGCGGATAGGCGATGTAAAGTGGGCGTAAGAAGCCAGTGCCAGACCAAAGTGCCCGCGGTTTTCCGGATCGTACACCGCCTGTTTCATGGAGCGCAGCAGCATGGTCTGCAGCATCTCAGCATCCGGACGATCGGCTATCTGATCCAGCAGTTCGGCGTAATCCACAGGCTGCGGTTTTGCGCCGCCCGGCAGGCTGAGTCCCAGCTCGCTCAGGACGGTACGGAAACTGGTGATGCTGTCTTCGCTCGGACGATCGTGATCGCGGAACAGCGCCGGCTCCTGGTGTTTCTCCACAAAGCGGGCAGACGCGATGTTAGCGAGGATCATGCACTCTTCAATCAGCTTATGTGCGTCGTTACGCACCGTGCGCTCAACGCGCTCGATACGGCGCTCAGCGTTGAAGATAAATTTCGCTTCTTCGGTTTCAAATGAGATGCCACCGCGCTGCTCGCGTGCGGTTTCCAGCACCTCATACATGCAGTACAGCTCTTCCAGATGTCTTACCTGCGCCGCATACTGCTCACGCAGCTCAGGATTGCCCTGCAGGATATTCCAGACTTTGTTATACGTCAGACGCGCGTGCGAGTTCATCACCGCTTCATAATGCTTATAGCCGGTCAGTTTACCGCTGGCAGAGATGGTCATCTCGCAGACCATGCAGAGGCGGTCCACCTGCGGATTCAGCGAGCAGAGGCCATTAGAGAGGATCTCCGGCAGCATCGGCACAACCTGAGACGGGAAGTAGACTGAAGTACCGCGCTGATGGGCTTCATCATCCAGCGCCGTACCCGGCCGCACGTAGTAGCTCACGTCAGCGATTGCCACCCAGAGGCGCCAGCCTCCGCCGCGTTTTTTCTCGCAGTAGACTGCATCATCAAAGTCGCGGGCGTCTTCACCATCAATGGTGACCAGCGGCAGCTGACGCAGGTCGACACGCCCCTGCTTCGCCGCTTCCGGCACGTCTTCTTTCAGCTTTGCGATCTCTTTTTCGACTTCTTCCGGCCAGGTGTGCGGAATTTCATGCGTGCGCAGCGCCATATCAACCGCCAGCCCGGTGCCCATATTGTCGCCGAGGATCTCGGTGATTTTACCGATAGCTTTGGTGCGGCGCGTGGCGCGCTGCACAATCTCTACCACGACAACGGAGCCCATCCGGGCATCAAGCGTGGCGTCCTGCGGAATAAGAATATCAAAGCTCAGACGGCTATCGTCCGGTACCACGAAGCCCGTGCCGGCATCGGTAAAATAGCGGCCGACAATCTGGCTGTTACGCGGTTCAAGGACCCGCACCACGCGTGCTTCGCGGCGACCTTTACGGTCTGCCCCGCCTGGCTGCGCCAGGATCACGTCGCCATGCAGGCAAAATTTCATCTGCTCAGCGGACAGATAGAAGTCATCTTTCTGCCCCTCAGCGCGTAAAAAGCCGTAGCCGTCACGGTGGCCGATGACTTTACCGCGCAGCAGGTCGAGGCGTTCCGGCAGCGCATAACACTGACGACGGGTAAAGACCAGCTGGCCGTCGCGTTCCATTGCACGCAGACGACGGCGCAGCGCCTCCAGCTGCTCTTCACTGGTGATATTTAATGCCCCCGCAATCTCTTCGCGGCTGGCTGGTTTTTCCCGCTGCTCCAGCAGCCCGAGAATAAATTCGCGGCTGGGGATCGGGTTATCGTATTTTTCAGCTTCTCTGTCCTGAAAAGGATCTTTTGACATTAGGTTCCTCCGATGTCATTTGGAGTGGATTGCCACCGGCGGTTCGGACAATAGGATGTGGTAGAGCGAATCGTTGTTTCTTACCAGATCGGCCAGCGTATAGTTATCCAGCTCCTGCAAAAATAACTGCACAGCGTCACTGAGCGCTTTACGTAAGCGACAGGCTGGCGTGATGGCGCAGGTTGCGCAATTGACTAACTGCAGCGGCTCCATCTTTCTGACAACATCGCCAATAATAATTATTTCCGGGTCCATACCTAAACGAATTCCGCCGTTTTTGCCGCGTGTAGCAGCTACAAAGCCGGCCCGGCTCAGTTGATTGATGATTTTTACCATATGGTTACGCGATACGCCGTAAGTATCGGTGACTTCAGTAATGTTAGTCTGCCTGCCCTCGGGCAGCGTAGCCATGTAAATCAGTGCGCGCAGACCATAATCGGTAAAACTTGTTAGCTGCACATATACCTCAGTAAACCATCAGATTTTTTAGTTTTAGCGCCAGTCGTGCGCTTCGATTAACAATGATGATAAACCAGTGCGGAAAAACCCGGAGCGCTTTTTTCATGCCCGTGTGGTCCTGAGCAGGAAAAAACAGAGTGAGCGGAAGCAAACAGCGGATAAACAGAGGCCGGAGCATGTCCGGCCTGAGAAGATTATGCGTCGAATGGATCGCGCAGAATCATGGTCTCACTACGGTCCGGGCCCGTTGAGATAATATCAACCGGCACACCGGTTACTTCTTCAACACGTTTGATGTAATCACGTGCAGCCTGTGGCAGACCCTCTACGGTTTTAACACCAAAAGTGGTTTCACTCCAGCCAGGCAGGGTTTCGTAAATCGGTTCGATACCTTCCCAGCCTTCGGCTGCCAGCGGCGTAGTCGTCATTTCACGCCCATCCGGCATACGGTAGCCCACACAGATTTTAACTTCTTTCAGGCCATCCAGCACGTCCAGTTTGGTCATGCAGAAGCCGGAAAGCGAGTTAATCTGTACGGCACGGCGGACGGCAACCGCATCAAGCCAGCCGGTACGACGGCGACGGCCGGTAGTCGCACCAAACTCATTGCCCTGCTTGCAGAGAAACTCACCGGTCTCATCAAACAGCTCGGTCGGGAACGGGCCAGCTCCGACACGGGTAGAGTAAGCTTTTACGATACCCAGCACGTAGTCGACATAGCGCGGACCGATACCGGAGCCGGTTGCCACGCCGCCTGCGGTGGTGTTAGAAGAGGTTACATAGGGATAAGTGCCGTGATCGATATCCAGCAGCGTACCCTGCGCACCTTCAAACATGATCAGATCGCCACGCTTACGCGCGCCGTCCAGCAGATCGGATACATCAACCACCATGCTGGTCAGGATGTCCGCTACGGCCATCACGTCGCTCAGCACTTTTTCGTAGTCAACGGCATCTGTTTTGTAGTAGTTCACCAGCTGGAAATTGTAGAAATCAACAATCTCTTTCAGCTTAACCGCAAAGGTTTCTTTGTTGAACAGGTCGCTGACCCGCAGACCGCGACGCGCGACTTTATCTTCATAGGCAGGTCCGATTCCGCGGCCCGTTGTACCGATCGCTTTGGCACCACGCGCTTTTTCACGCGCCAGATCCATTGCAACGTGGTATTGCAGAATCAGCGGACAGGCTTCAGAAATCAGCAGACGTTCACGTACCGGCACACCGCGCGCTTCCAGACCGTTCATCTCTTTCATCAGCGCTTCAGGTGACAATACCACCCCATTACCGATGATGCTGGTAACATTTTCACGCAGGATGCCAGAAGGAATTAAGTGGAGGACGGTTTTTTCACCGTTGATGACAAGTGTATGGCCTGCATTGTGGCCACCCTGGTAACGCACCACATAATTAGCGCGTTCAGTCAGAAGGTCTACGATTTTACCTTTACCTTCGTCACCCCATTGGGTGCCCAGTACGACGACGTTCTTACCCATTTCTAAAATCACCGATTGCTTAAAAATGGATTCTACCATCGGTTTTTCACAGTTTCAGCACTTTTAGCACACGTTTGCGCTGTTTTTTGTCTGCGTTTTGTTCAGCTCACAACATGTTGGGGAAGCGCAGCCTTACAGACACAATTTACCCGGCAAGCGGCATTCTTAGCCCTGCATGTGCTGGCTGAACAGGCAGTAAATCACCACGCCCGCCACCACCAGTCCACCGCCAAAACGATGCAGCAGGCGGTCAGGCAGCTGCGTCAGAGAAAGTATCATACGCCGCCAGAGTCGCGGCATTAACATCGGCCCCACGCCTTCCAGTATCAGCACCAGCGCAAGCGCCATCCAGATAGTTGAATTCATACGTTACCCAAAAAAAAGGGCCGACATCAGTGTCGGCCCCGGCTTTATAGCAACTTTTATCGTGAAACGTTAGTCGGTGCTTTCATATAGCGGAAGAAATCGCTATCCGGGCTCAGCACCATGACATCCTGATTATCAGCAAAGCTGTTTTCATACGCCCGCAGACTGCGAATGAATGCGTAGAAATCGGGATCTTGGCTGAAAGCATCGGCAAACAGCTTGGCGGCTTCACCATCCCCTTCACCGCGCGATATCAGCGCCTGACGCTGGGCTTCAGCCAGCGTACGGGTTACCTGATAATCAGCCTGTGCACGCAGTTTTTCTGCCTCTTCCTGACCCTGTGAACGCTGGCTACGGGCGACCGCTTCACGCTCGGCGCGCATGCGGTTGTAGATAGCGTCAGAGACTTCAGTTGGCAGGTTAATCTGCTTGATGCGCACATCGACAACCTGAATACCCAGCGCCGCCATACTGTTTGGATTTGGCGCAGGCTCGCTGCTGTTGGTTTCACGCTCAACGCGCGCGGCAGCACTGGCGATTGCATCATCCGCTGCCGGCGTCTGTACTTCATCATCGTTGCCCGCGCTGCCCGTGTTCAGCGCATCACGTACGTCAGTGGTCAGACGGCCACGCGAATCGGTCACAATATCTTTTACATCCAGGCGGCCCATTTCTGAACGCAGGCGGTCGCTGAACTTACGTTTTAGCAGTACTTCAGCCTGAGAAATATCGCCACCGCCTGTTGCCAGGTAGTAGCGGCTGAAGTCGCTGATACGCCACTTGATATAAGAGTCGACGATCAGATCTTTCTTCTCTTTGGTGACAAAGCGATCGGCCTGGTTATCCATGGTCTGGATGCGCGCATCCAGCGATTTCACGGTTTCAATAAATGGGATTTTAAAGTGCAGACCCGGCGAATAAACCTGTGGCTTATTCTCGTCGTCACGCAGGACTTTACCAAAACGCAGCACAATACCGCGCTGGCCTTCCTGCACAACAAACAGTGACGCGTACAGCACCACCAGCACTACGATAATTACGGCGATGATTGGCTTACGCATCGGTTACTCCCTCCCTTCACGCTGGCTATCGTTGCGCAGCGCATTTGCGCGACGCTGGTCCATGATGCTGTCCGGACTATAAGATGAGTTACCGTTACGATCGGCACTGTTGCCTGGCGATGAAGGCAATTTCATCAGGTTAGTGTTGTTCTGACCGCTCTGGCTGCCTGACTGGCCGTTGCGCAGCAGTTGATCCAGCGGCAGTACCATCAGGTTGTTGCCACGATCGTTAACCAGCACTTTACGCGTATGACTCAGCACGCGTTCCATGGTTTCGATATAGAGACGCTCTTTGGTAATTTGCGGGGCCGCCTTATACTCCGGCAGCAGACGCGCAAAACGGGCAACCTCACCCTGCGCTTCCAGTACGGTACGCTCTTTATACGCTCGCGCTTCTTCAAGAATACGCTGCGCCTGACCGTTGGCACGCGGCTGCACTTCGTTAGCGTAGGCTTCTGCCTCACGCACATACTGCTCACGGTTTTCACGTGCGGCAATCGCATCGTCAAACGCGGCTTTTACCTCTTCCGGTGGACGCGCCGCCTGGAAGTTTACGTCGAGCAGAGTGATCCCCATATTGTAGGGGCGAATCGTCTCGTCAATCTCACGCTGTGTATCGCTGCGCACCACGGTACGCCCTTCGGTCAGAATGCGATCCATGGTGGAGCGACCAATCACGCCACGCAGCGCGCTGTCAGTGGCCTGACGCAGACTGTCATCCGCGCTGGTCACTGCATAGAGATAGCGCTCCGGATCAGTTACGCGATACTGGACGTTCATCTCAACGCGTACCACGTTTTCATCTGATGTCAGCATGACGCCTGATGCAGCCAGCTCACGAACCGCTTCAACGTTAACGGCGCGTACGTTATCGATAAATGTCGGTTTCCAGTTGAGGCCAGGCTCAACCAGATGACTGAATTTGCCAAAGCGGGTAACAACGCCGCGCTCAGCTTCTTTGATCGTGTAGAACCCGCTGGCCGCCCAGATAATCACTACGGCTGCGCCTACAATGCCAACCAGTTTGCCACCGCTACCGCCGCTGCGCTGACCGTTATCGTTCTGTTTGCCACCGCCCAGTCCGCCGAGTTTTTTACTCAGTTTACGGAAGATATCATCCAGATCGGGAGGCCCCTGCTCGCGCCCTCCTTTATTCCCCCCAGAGTTGCCGCCTTGATTATTGCTGCTTCCCCACGGGTCGCGGTCCTGTCCGTTATTTCCGGGCTGATTCCACGCCATGTTTCTACTCCATTTATTGTATTTACGTGTTTTACCTTTCACGTCGCCTGCTGCCGTGCGGTAAACTGCCTGCCCGTCGCCGGACCGCTACAGAGGTAAGCATCCGGTCAGTCGCGCAGTGGTTGTTGCGCCCGCAAAACCGTGTTCCGGCGCTTACAACCTGCAATCATACTTACAGCATCATTCTCATGTGTCAGATAAAGGCGTTTGGGCAATATCAAACAATATAACTGGTTAGCAACGGCTCCTGTTTGCATAAGCGATGCCAGTCAACAATTGGCATACGCACCTGCAAACCCGTACTGCCATCTTCTTCATTCCACTCTTTCTCAATCGCCTGCAGCTGGTAAAAGCGGCTGCGCAGGCGTCCTGCTTCAGGCGGCAATCGCAGTTCATACTGCGCAATCTCACCTGCCAGTCGTTCTGAGAGCGCCTGCCACAACAGCTCCAGACCGACGCCGTTCTGCGCAGAGAGCCACACGCGCGTCGGGCGCTGCTCTTCATCGCGGTCGATACGCGGTTCAAACCCATCCAGCATATCGATTTTGTTCATGACCAGCAGCGACGGGATCTCATCCGCCTCAATCTCAGCCAGCACTTCATTCACAGCATCAATGTTGTCGGTGACGCGCAAATCAGCGGCATCGATCACGTGCAGCAGCAGTGTTGCCTGTCGGGTCTCCTGCAGCGTTGCTTTAAACGCCGCAACCAGATCGTGCGGAAGATGGCGAATAAACCCTACGGTGTCTGCCAGCACCACTTCGCCAACGTCGGCGACGTTGAGACGGCGCAGGGTCGGATCAAGCGTGGCAAACAGCTGATCCGCCGCATACACATTGGCAGACGTTATCGCGTTAAACAGGGTGGATTTTCCGGCGTTGGTGTAACCCACCAGCGAGACAGTTGGCACATCAGCTTTGGCACGCGCCTGACGTCCCTGTTCACGCTGCTTTTCAACGCGCTCAAGCCGCGACAGGATCTGACTGATGCGACCGCGCAGCAAGCGCCGGTCAGTTTCCAGCTGAGTTTCACCGGGTCCACGTAGTCCGATGCCGCCTTTCTGACGTTCAAGGTGTGTCCAGCCGCGCACCAGGCGGGTGGCCAGATGGCGTAGCTGCGCCAGCTCGACCTGTAATTTCCCTTCATGGGTACGGGCGCGCTGCGCAAAGATGTCGAGAATTAAGCCGGTGCGATCGATAACACGACATTCGCACAGACGCTCGAGATTACGTTCCTGAGCAGGAGATAAGGCATGATCGAATAATACGACCGATGCTCCACTCGCTTTTACCGCATCGGCAATTTCAACTGCCTTTCCTTCACCGACAAAATATTTGGGATGTGGCGCTTTACGACTGCCGGTAATGACCTGCAGTGCATCGACGCCCGCAGAAGAGACAAGAGTTTCAAACTCCTGCAAATCTTCCAGCTCTTTGTCTTGGGAGAACCAGATGTGTACCAGTACGGCCTGCTCACCGGCATCATAACGGTCAAACAAGCTATAACCTCGCTAAAATAAAATAACCAGGACGGGAAAACCTGATTGCTCCCCGGCCCTGGCTTTACGGCTACGCAAACTTACTCTGCGCTATCACCGTCTTGTTGTGGCTGCGATTGAGCGCTCTGATTGCTTCCGCCGTGGTGGTAGTTACTGCTACCGCCGCCGCCCGCATTATTACTGTGATGCGAAACCGGACGCGAAGGAACCACGGTAGAGATGGCGTGCTTATACACCATCTGGCTCACTGTGTTTTTCAGTAAAATAACGAACTGATCGAAAGACTCAATTTGTCCCTGCAGCTTAATGCCGTTCACCAGATAAATCGAAACCGGAACACGTTCACGACGCAGTGCGTTCAGAAACGGGTCTTGTAATGATTGCCCCTTAGCCATTCTATCTTTTCCTTATATGCTTGTTGTTTGTTACTTAAGAACCGTGGTTCAGAAAAACTACGTAAAAATTTGCGCACGCTAACCGATCAATTGTACACAATCAGCCCTGCTTAGCACTAACTACCTGAAGTACCGTGTCGCGGGCTGTTTCAGGCGCATCACTGTCTAACCAGTGCACACCCTCCCAGCCTCGTAACCAGGTCATCTGGCGCTTGGCTAACTGCCGGGTGGCGCAAATTCCCCGATAAACCATATCGTCGTAACTGATTTCACCTGAAAGATAAGACCACATCTGGCGATAACCGACACAACGAATGGAAGGCATGTCCGTATGCAAATCACCTCGCGCAAAAAGGGCGCGAGCCTCCGCCTCAAAGCCTGACGCTAACATCTGGTCGTAACGCAATGCAATGCGCTGGTGCAGCATTTCACGATGCGCCGGAGCGATCGCAAACTGGTGCACATCGTAGGGTAGCGCTTCACCGGACGTTTTTGTCAGTTCCGTTAAAGTTTTACCCGAAATAAAAAAAACTTCCAGTGCTCGCGAAAGTCTCTGCGGATCATTCGGATGAATACGACTGCCGGCGACCGGATCGATTTCACACAGCTGGCGGTGCAGGGTTTCCCACCCCTGTTCAGCCGCCGTTTGCTCTATTTGCTGACGTACTTGTGGATCGGCCGGGGGCAGCGGCGACAATCCTTCAAGCAACGCTTTAAAATAGAGCATGGTTCCACCAACAAGCAGCGGAATTTTACCTTCCCGGGTAATCTCCGCCATTTCAGCGAGCGCATCGCGACGAAATTCAGCGGCAGAATAACTCTCTGCCGGATCGCGTATGTCAAGCAGACGGTGAGGAGCCAGCGCCTGCTCTTCAGCCGAAGGTTTTGCCGTTCCTATATCCATCCCGCGATAGATCAGGGCGGAGTCAACGCTAATCAGCTCTACCGGCAGCTGCTGGCGCAATGCAATCGCCAGTGCAGTTTTGCCGGAGGCGGTTGGCCCCATCAAAAAAATCGCCTTTGGCCGGCCAGCCTGGTTTAGTTCACTCATGCTTCAACGCGTTAATCGCGCTCTCAATCTCTAACGTCTGTAACAGACCTGAAGGCGGCGATTTCAGCAGCTGCGGACAGAGCCGCTCCAGCTCCGCCAGTAGCGCAATCGCCTGCGAGTGATTCCAGTGTGGCTCCTCTGCATCCTCACGACGTGCCAGCCATTGGGCCAGTATGGACGCAGATACCTCTTGCTGCCGGGCCAGGTAGCCTAACAGTTCTGGAATCAAGATTTGTAAATTTTGTGTTCTTAACGGTAAAGGCACCGCGCGCAGGGTGACGTGCTGCCCATCCCGTTGTAAATCTATGCCCATCTGCTGCAGCAGCGCCGCCCGGGTGGTAATGACCTCCTGCTCGCTGGCGGCAATTTTCAGCCGTACCGGTATCAGCAGCGGTTGCGGCTTAAGACCTTCTTCTCCTGGCTGAAGCTGCGCCTGTTTTAGCCAGCGCGATGCGACAGGCAGCGAGAGCAGCTGCAGTGCCGGGCCGCGCTCCAGCAGCGCATAGCGTTCGCGTACGACGCTGAGCACGCGGCCAAAGCTCTGTGCATGTGCTGCCAGCGGTGTCTCGGGCGTGGCCTGATGCGTGGTCTGACGCGTCGTCTGTGGTGCAGCTGGTGCCGGTGCCGGTGCTGGTCCGGATGGCGTTTTCAGCAGCTGCTGATAGGCGGCCCCCTCACGGGCGCGGTACGCAGGCTCTTTATGCTGCCAGCCTGCGCCTGCGCCTGCGCTTCCGCTGCGGGCGGGAGCACTGTCGCGACGGCTGGCGGCGGCGTTATCATCAGGACGGTGCGGTGCAGCAGCGGGCTGAGCAAAATGGTTGCCGCCGGCAGCCTGCCGGTTCTCTGGCTGCCACTGTGCAGCGGGCTCTTTTGCAGCAACGTCCGGCAGCGCCGGACTGCGGCTCGCCTGCAGCACGCTCATCACGCCCTGCCAGATAAAGTCATGCACCAGCCGTGACTGGTGAAAACGCACTTCATGCTTGGCGGGATGAACGTTGACATCAACCTGATGCGGGTCGATCTCCAGGTAGAGTACATAGGCAGGCTGCTGATCGTCGCCACCCTGGGCCTGCCAGGCCTGTCGGATAGCATGATTGATCAGCTTGTCGCGCATCATACGGCCGTTAACATAGCAATATTGCAAATCGGGGATTTGCCGTGCGCCAGCCGGATCGGCTACCCAGCCGCGCAGCGCGAGATCGTCATGCTGCCAGTCAATGCGCAGCGCATGCTGCATAAATGCCGTACCGCAGATCGCCCCCAGACGTCTTTCCTGCTGCGACGTCTGCGACACGCCGCGGTACTGACGCACCAGTTTACCGTTGTGCGTCAGCGAAATGGCGACATCAAAACGCGCCAGCGCAATGCGACGGATCACCTCATCAATATGGGTAAACTCCGTTTTTTCCGTGCGCATAAATTTACGCCGGGCCGGCGTATTGTAGAACAGATCCAGCACCTCCAGCGAGGTGCCCACCGGATGGGCCGCCGGCTTAACGGTGACCTGCATGTCACGCCCTTCGGCGTAAGCCTGCCACGCTTCCTGCTGATCGGCCGTGCGTGAGGTCAGCGTCAGGCGAGAAACCGAGCTGATGCTGGCCAGCGCTTCGCCGCGAAAGCCAAGGCTGGCGATCGCTTCCAGATCGTCCAGCGACGCAATCTTACTGGTGGCGTGGCGTGCCAGCGCCATCGCCAGCTCAGCTTTGGGAATACCGCAGCCGTTATCGCGGATGCGAATAAGCCGGGCTCCGCCTTTTTCAATATCAATATCAATACGCGTTGCGCCGGCATCAAGGCTGTTCTCCACCAGCTCTTTTACAACCGATGCCGGACGCTCAACCACTTCGCCCGCGGCAATCTGGTTTGCCAGCTGCGGTGGTAAAATTTGTATAGGCATGGTGGTGATCCTTGTATGTCGCTTGCTGGCCCGGAGGCCAGCGATCAGGATTGAGGAATTTTTAAATTTTGCCCCAGCATCACATTGTCTGACTTCATATTATTGGCCTGCATGATCGCTTTCGGGCTTACGCCGTAACGCACGGCAATAGCCGTCAGTGAATCACCGCGTACCACCTTGTGGCGCGCCGGACGTGCAGCCGTGGTGCTGACGCGACTGCCGGCTGGTACTTTCAGGCGCTGCCCCACCCAGACCACGTCGCGCTTCAGCTTATTAAGCTCGCGCAGCGTTGCCATGCTGACCCCATACTTCGCGGCGATACCTGACAACGTTTCGCCGCGCGTTACCGTATGGCGCTGCGTCACGCCCGTATACTGTACGGTTCCGCTGGCCGGATTGCTGGCGACGCTAACCGCTGGCACGCTGTCCAGCGGCCGGTTTTCCTGCTTTGGGACGGACTGTAACGGATGTGCGAGGAAATAACTGCGCAGGCCTTTATGGATCGCCTGTGCAATTTTTTCCTGGTACGCACTGCTGCCAAGCAGCCGCTCCTCCCCGGCGTTACTGATAAAGCCGGTTTCAACCAGTAAAGATGGAATATCAGGTGAACGCAACACGCCAAGGCTGGCGTGCTCCGGCAGCCGTTTATGCAGCGGCGTAATGCCGCGTAACTGCTGCAGAACTTTGACCGCTACGTCATAGCCAACGCGCTGCGAATGCCCGAACTGCAGGTCCAGCACGGCCTGGCTGAGATAGGGATCGGCCTGACTGTTCGCCAGCAGATCGCCCGCCCCGCCCAGCAGCTCAGACTGTTTCTCTTTCTGCTCCAGCCAGTTTGCCATTTCGTTATTGGCACGCCGGTTCGACAAAACCCAGACAGAAGCGCCCGTTGCCGAATGGTTTGGCGCCGCATCGGCGTGGATCGACACCAGCAAATTGGCGTTCTCTTTACGGGCAACCTCTGAGCGCCCCATGACCGAGATAAAGTAATCACCGTTGCGCGTCAGCACCGGTTTAAACATCGGGTCCCGATCCAGTAGCGCTTTAAGCTTGCGTGCAATGGCGATAGTGACGTTTTTTTCCCGCAGGCCGCGCTGCCCCATCGCGCCCGGATCCTGTCCGCCATGGCCGGCGTCAATCGCCACAATCACCGCGTCGTTCAGGGTAACCGCTCCGCCCGGGCGTGTTGTGGTGTTGCTGTTGGTCACTGAAGTGACCGGATTCCCGTCAAACGGATTGCCCTGGCTGCTGGCGACGCTGGCGCTCTGGCGCGCAGCGGTAACCGGTGCGGCTGCGGCACTGCTGCGGTTCACCGGCTGCGTGCCGCGCAGCGTAAACACTACACGATAGTTATTCCCGTCACGCTGTGTCGCCGCGCGGGTTTTGGTCGTCTGGTTAAGATCAAATACCAGCCGGATGCTTTGAGCATCTTTGGGCTGGCTGTTGCGAATGCGCTGAACGATATTTTCACCGCTGAAGCTCAGCGGCAATCCTTTTATGGTGCCGCTCTGACGAATATCCAGCACTACACGGTTAGGGTTATGCAGCGGGAAAAAACCGTAGACCGGCTGGCCGTTGAAGCTGAGCGTCACTGTCGCCTGATTCGAGCCGTTCTCAACTTTGATATCTGAAAGCGTGGCGGCAAATGACGTAGCGGAAAACAGGCAGAGCACGGCCAGCACGATGCTTTTTATCCGTGCTCTCATGCCGGATCTCCCTGCTGCATCTGATCAAGCAGCGCGGCACCCCTGGCGGAAACCGCAGTGATTTCTGCTTCGCGGCCCGTTTCTGCGTAACGCAGCGTCAGCGACAGATCGGGCTCGGGCAGAAAGCCTGCGCCCTGCTGCGGCCATTCAATCAGACAGAGTGCCTCACCGCTGAAATAGTCGCGGATACCCATAAATTCCAGCTCTTCCGGATCGGCCAGGCGATAGAGATCAAAATGATAGAGGGTGCGTGTTCCTATCTCATAGGGTTCAACCAGCGTATAGGTCGGGCTTTTAACATTGCCCTGATGACCGAGCGCCTGCAGAAAGCCGCGGCTGAACGTCGTTTTACCTGCTCCCAGGTCACCGTACAGATAAATGACGGCCGCGCTGCTGCAAACGCGGGCCAGTTGCGCACCCAGTTTCAGGGTTGCCGCCTCATCGGGCAAAGAAATTACACAGGTTTTCATGCGTTATTGTTGCATCATCTCTGGATTAACAAACTGCCACAGTTGTTCAAACAAATCAGTGGCTAACATACCGCGCGTTCCGTGATGGCGGGCAACTGCATCTGCCGCTGCGCCGTGTACCACGCAGCCCGCACAGGCTGCTTCAAATAGCGAAAGCTGCTGGCCCAGCAGTGCTGCAATGATACCGCTCAGCGTATCGCCCATGCCGCCCGATGCCATACCGGCGTTACCCACATCAGCAATCGCGACGTCTCCTGCGGCACTGGCAATGACCGTCCCGGCGCCTTTCAGGACCACTACCCCGCCATAGCGCCGTGCCAGCGTCTGCGCGGCCTGCAGGCGATCGTGCTCAATTTCACTGGTTTTCACCCCCAGCAGCCGGGCCGCTTCGCCGGGATGCGGCGTAATGATGCGATTCTGACGGTTATCGGGATTGATTGCCAGCAGGTTAAGCGCATCTGCATCCCAAAGCATCGGCTTTTCACTGGCAGCAACCTGCTGCAGCGCCTGCTGTGCCCAGTCGCGCTGTCCCATGCCCGGTCCAATCGCCACGACATCCGCCCACGCCAGCGCGTTGTGCAGTTTTTCAGGCGTAAATGCATCAACCATCAGCTCAGGGCGCGCGGTAATAAGCGGCCCGATATTATCAGCCTGCGTCAGCACGCGTACCAGTCCGGCGCCGCTGCGTAGTGCCGCCTCACCGGTCATACGGATCGCGCCAGCGGTTCCGCTGTCGCCGCCAATAATCAGCAGCTGCCCGTGATCGCCTTTATGTGAGGTTGCTTTACGCGGTTTAAGCCAGTGCGTCAGATGCTCCGCTGCATAGCGCCGGACAGGCGCCTGTTGCCCGCTGAGCCAGGCATCAAGGCCCAGCGTATCGCAGTGCAGCTCACCAACATGATCGCGTGCTTTCCCCGTCAGCAGACCCGGCTTCAGCGCGATCATACTCAGTGTGCGACTGGCGACGACCGCCACACCCGGCGTGACACCGGTTGTCGCCAGCAAGCCGGATGGCGCATCAATAGCCAGTACCGGCGCGGTATGCTGATTGATCGCCTCAATCAATGTTGTATACGGTGCCGCAGGCGCACGGCTGAGGCCGGTGCCCAGCAGCGCGTCCACAATCAAATCGACCGGCTCCGGCCATACGCTGTCTGCAGCATGGATCTCGCCACCCGCCTCCAGCCAGGCTTCGCGCGCCTGTCGTGCTTCGTCAGGCAACGGCCTGCTGCCTTCACACGCCAGCAGCGTGACTGCAATGCCCGCTGCCTGAGCCAGTCGCGCAATGACGTAGCCATCACCGCCGTTGTTGCCATGGCCGCACAGGATCAGCCAGTGTTTTGCCTCAGGCCAGCTCTGACGCGCCAGCGTAAAGCTCGCCTGACCGGCGCGCTGCATCAGTTCATACAACGTCACTCCCAGGCTGTCAGCTGCCTCCTGCTCCAGCTGCGCCATGGCCTGCGCAGGCCAGACAGAGTGTGGTAAACTGCGTGCGTTTGCATCAACTGCCTGGTTTCTCATGTCATATCCTCTCGATCTTCAACAGCTTGCTCAACAGATTAAACAGTGGGGGCGCGATCTCGGCTTTCAGCAGGTTGGCATCTGTGATACCGATTTACGTGCCGAAGAGCCAAAGCTTCAGGCGTGGCTGGACAAGCAGTATCACGGTGAGATGGCATGGATGGCGCGCCACGGCATGATGCGTGCGCGTCCGCATGAACTGCTGCCCGGCACGCTGCGGGTGATCAGCGTCCGCATGAACTATCTGCCCGCAAAAGCGGCTTTTGCCCGGACCCTGAAAAATCCTCAGCTTGGCTACGTCAGCCGCTATGCGCTGGGTCGCGACTATCACAAAGTATTACGCAATCGCCTGAAAAAGCTCGGAGAAATGATCCAGTCACACTGCAGCGAACTCAATTTTCGCCCGTTTGTGGATTCTGCTCCCGTGATGGAGCGCCAGCTGGCAGCGAAAGCGGGACTTGGCTGGACCGGAAAACATTCGCTGATCCTGAATCGCGAAGCAGGCTCATGGTTTTTCCTCGGGGAACTGTTGATCGATCTGCCGCTGCCGGTTGATGTTCCCCAGGAGGAGCAGTGTGGCCGCTGCGTCGCCTGCCTGACAATCTGTCCGACCGGTGCCATTGTGGAACCTTATGTCGTGGATGCGCGGCGCTGTATCTCTTATCTCACCATTGAGCTGGAAGGTGCGATCCCTGAAGCGTTTCGTCCGCTGATCGGCAACCGTATTTATGGCTGTGATGACTGTCAGCTGATCTGTCCCTGGAATCGCTACAGTCAGCTGACGGATGAAGCGGACTTTTCACCGCGTGCGGTGCTGCATGCACCAGAGCTGACGGCGCTGTTTGGCTGGGATGAGGCGCGCTTTCTTCGCGTAACGGAAGGTTCAGCAATTCGGCGAATTGGTCATCTGCGCTGGCTGCGCAATATTGCCGTGGCGCTGGGTAATGCGCCCTGGTCAGCCGAATGCGTAGCAGCGCTGCAACAGCGGCGTGGCGAGCATCCGTTGCTGGATGAGCATATTGACTGGGCACTGGATCAGCAGCAGCAGAAGCGCGCAGCGGAGGTTATTGAGGTACAGCCTGCGAAAACGCTGCGTTTAGTACGCGCCGTGGAAAAGGGCCTGACGCGTGATGCATGATTGAGCGCTCCTGCTGCACACAGGTTTGTCCACACGCTGTGCATAAGATTTTTTCATAAAAACAGTGACGTGGGGGCGCCTGTGGTCTATAGCGCTCATTAACATAATGAAATACTAATTTAGCTATGTTAAACAAACACTTATACAGCATTTGTAAACTTATATTCACCAGATAACGCGCAGGGGTCGAGCCAGAGCTTGTGGATAACTCTGTTCAAAAGGGTTTTGCATAGTGGGTATAACGCCGCCTTTCAGGCGCGGGCAAATTGTGGATAACTTGCAGCGGTATGCAGCAAACCATCGGCAATATCGACGCTGACACAGCGTGTGTAATGATCAGAACAACGCAGGCTGCAAAAGGAACAAACGCAGTGCTTAATGTCTGATAGCGCCCGCAGGCAGGAAACAATCGTGAATAAGAAAACTGGAGCGGGAAACGAGACTCGAACTCGCGACCCCGACCTTGGCAAGGTCGTGCTCTACCAACTGAGCTATTCCCGCAAAGAGGTTACTACAAAACAGATTCTGGAGCGGGAAACGAGACTCGAACTCGCGACCCCGACCTTGGCAAGGTCGTGCTCTACCAACTGAGCTATTCCCGCATTATCGTTGATATTCACCCTGCTGCTACGCGGCAAAGCAAAACATCTGATATTGGTATCTGACTACATCTTTAAATCTGGAGCGGGAAACGAGACTCGAACTCGCGACCCCGACCTTGGCAAGGTCGTGCTCTACCAACTGAGCTATTCCCGCATCATTATTGCGATTATCTGAACCGGCGCAACCTGCACGCTGGGGATAAACGCTGATACTTTACTGCTGCGCACCACACGAAATTCTTCATCGGTACGGGGTGCGCATTATACGAGAATTCGTTTTTGCCGCAAGCCTCTTATCGCAAAATTTTGCGCTTTCAGCGCGTTTGCTGATTTAATCGACAAAATGATGCTTTACTGCGCATTTCAGGCCGTTACAGCTGTAAAAAGTGCTCGCGATAGTACGCCAGTTCCGCAATCGACTCGCGAATATCATCCAGCGCCTGGTGTGTACCCGCTTTTTTAAAGCCTGGCAGAATCTGTGGCTTCCAGCGCCGCGCCAGCTCTTTCAGGGTGCTGACATCCAGATAGCGGTAATGGAAGTAAGCTTCCAGCTCCGGCATATAATTAAACAGAAAGCGGCGATCCTGGCCGATGCTGTTGCCGCAAATAGGTGAGGTATTAGCAGGTACCCACTGCTGAAGAAACGCCAGCGTGGCCTGCTCAGCCGCGCGATCGTTATGCTGACTCGCTTTGACCCGCTCTACCAGACCGCTGCCGGTATGAGTACGCACATTCCACTCATCCATCAGGGCCAGCTGCTCATCAGACTGATGCACCGCCAGCACCGGCCCCTCTGCAAGAATGTTTAAGTTTGCGTCCGTGACGATAGTCGCGATCTCAATAATGCGATCGCGTACCGGATCGAGTCCGGTCATTTCAAGGTCGATCCAGATCAGGTTATTTTCGTTTCCAGCTGTCATCTATTTTCCATCCGTTACCAGTGTCGTCATTCGACCGCGTTAAGGTGTATCATAGACGTTTTGCCCAGCGGGGCGAAGCCTGGCGAAAGCGTGAGAGGATGCGTGAGCAAAAATAAACTGTCGAAGGGTCAACAACGTCGCGTAAGCGCAAACCATCAGCGTCGTCTGCAGCAACGGAGTGAAAAACCGGAGCCTGATGACAGCCTGTTTGGCGATGCGTCTGAGGGTGTGGTGATCAGCCGCTTTGGCATGCACGCAGATGTCGAAGACCAGGCGGGTGAAGTGCATCGCTGTAATATCCGCCGCACTATCCGCTCGCTGGTTACCGGCGATCGCGTGGTGTGGCGCGCAGCGAACGAAAATGGCGGTAAAGGGATCGTTGAAGCGGTACACGAGCGTAAAACCGTGCTGACCCGGCCAGATTTTTACGACGGCGTAAAGCCTATCGCGGCCAATATCGATCAGATCATGATCGTGTCAGCTATTCTGCCGGAGCTCTCTTTAAATATTATCGACCGTTATCTGGTCGCCAGCGAAACGCTGGGTATTGAGCCATTACTGGTCCTCAATAAGATCGATCTGCTGGATAGTGACGCGCGCGCGTTTGTTGATGAACAGATGGATATCTATCGCCATATTGGCTATCGCGTGCTGATGGTCTCCAGCTACGCACAGGATGGTCTGAAAGATCTGGAAGCGGCACTGACCGGGCGCGTCAGTATTTTTGCCGGCCAGTCAGGCGTGGGTAAGTCGAGCCTGCTGAACCGGCTGCTGGGGCTGGACGTCGCCGGCAGCGAGATTTTGACCAATGATGTCTCAGATGTGTCCGGCCTGGGACAGCACACCACGACCGCCTCCCGTCTTTATCACTGCCCGCACGGCGGCGATGTGATTGACTCGCCCGGCGTGCGTGAGTTTGGCCTGTGGCATCTTGAGCCGGAACAGGTTACCCGCGGGTTTGTGGAATTTCGTGAATTTCTCGGCAGCTGTAAGTTCCGCGACTGCAAGCACGATACCGATCCCGGCTGCGCAATCCGCGAAGCGGTAGAAAATGGCCTGATTAACGCATCGCGCTTTGATAATTACCACCGTATTCTGGAGAGTATGGCGCAGGTAAAAACGCGTAAAAACTTTTCTGCCGATGAAGATTGATCGGTAAAACGACATAGTCGCTAACTCACCGGGGCGCTGCTACAATCCGCCCCCCTTTTTTACGTAAACCACAGGTATTAAGCCAGGAGGCAACGGTGTTTGATCGTTTTAAACTCGGCCTGAATCATATTCTGCCCAAGAAGGCGCTGACCGAACTCGCCGGCTGGGGCGCCAGTCGCCGCGGTGGCTGGCTGACCAAAGCGGTCATTGATGCTTTCGTCTGGTTCTATAAAGTTGATATGGCGGAAGCCAGTAAGCCGCATACCGGCAGCTATCGCACATTCAACGACTTCTTTGTCCGCCCGCTGAAAGAGGGTGCCCGCCCTGTCGATCCCGACGCTTCGCTGCTGGCGCTGCCGTGTGATGGCGCGATCAGCCAGCTGGGCCGTATCACCGGCGATCAGATTTTTCAGGCGAAAGGACACTACTATACGCTGCAGGCGCTGCTGGCAGGCAACGACGCGCTGGCAGAGAAATTTATTGATGGTGAGTTTGTCACCACTTATCTTGCTCCGCGCGACTACCACCGGGTGCATATGCCCTGTAACGGTATCCTGCGTGAAATGATCTACGTGCCGGGCGATCTGTACTCCGTTAACCCGCTCACGGCGCGCAATATCCCTAATCTGTTTGCCCGTAATGAACGCGTTATCTGCGTATTTGATACCGATCACGGCCCGATGGTACAGATTCTGGTGGGCGCCACTATCGTCGGCAGTATTGAAACTGTCTGGGCAGGGACCGTAACGCCGCCGCGTGAAGGCGTGATCAAACGCTGGCGCTATCCGTCTGCTGAACATGATGGTGCGGTCGTGCTGCTAAAAGGTCAGGAGATGGGCCGTTTCAAACTTGGCTCAACCGTGATCAACCTGTTTGCGCCTGACCGGGTAAAACTGGCGGAAAGCCTGGAGGCGGAAAGCAAAACCCGTCTCGGCCAGCCGCTGGCTATTGCACTGCCGCAGTCTGGCGACAGCGCCCCGCTGACTCACTAATCAGAGACCTGCTCCCGTGCGCGCCTTTCTTGTCCTGCTGCTGAGCCTCGCGCTCAGCAGCCCTCTCTATGCCGCCTCCCTTCCCTCCACCACGCAGCTGCAGCAGGAACTGGATGAGGCGAAATCCGCTAAAAACAGTCCTGCGCAAACTGAACAGGTGCAGGCGCTGGAAGCGGCCATCAATTTTCTCTCTGAACGCAGCGATTCACTGGAGCGGGCGAAACAGTATCAGCAGGTGATCGACGATTTTCCCCGGCTGGCACGCGAACTGCGCCAGCAGATCGCCGCGCTGAATGAGACCAGCAAACCCGTACGCAGCAATATGAGCAATGCGGAACTGGATCAGGAGATACTCCAGGTCAGCAGCCAGCTGCTGGAAGAGGGACGGCAGGCGCAGCAGGAGCAGGACCGCGCGCGTGAAATCAGCGACTCACTGGCGCAGCTGCCGCAGCAGCAGACCGATGCGCGCCGTGCCATGACTGAAAATGAGCGCCGCGCGCAGGGGGTTTCCAACACCGTGTCAGCGTCACCCCTTGCCCAGGCGCAGATTTACGCCCGCCAGGCGGAAAGCGCAGCGAGTAAAGCCCGGGTGGATGAGCTGGAACTGGCGCAGCTCTCTGCCAATAACCGTCAGGAGCTGGCCCGCATGCGGGCAGAAGTGCATCAGCGGAAAGCCACGCAGCTCGATAACTATCTGCAGGCGCTGCGCAGCCAGCTGAATAACCAGCGTCAGCGTGAGGCGGAACTGGCGCTGGAGCGTACGGAACAGCTGGCGGAAAACAGCGGCGATCTGCCGCCTGCCATTAGCGAGCAGCTGCGTATCAATCGTCAGCTCTCTGCAGATCTGAATCAGCAGGCGCAGCGTATGGATCTGGTCGCCTCTCAGCAGCGTCTGGCGACTAATCAGACGCTGCAGGTGCGCCAGGCGCTGAGTACGCTGCGCGAGCAGTCACAGTGGCTGGGCGCCTCTAATTTGCTGGGTGAAGCCCTGCGCGCGCAGGTGGCCCGTCTGCCCGATATGCCAAAAGCGCAGCAGATCGATAGCGAAATGGGCGAGCTGCGGGTGCAGCGGCTGCACTATGAGTCACTGCTGGAGCGTCAGCAGGCTTTACGTAAAGAGAAGCAGGATGATGGCACGCCTTACACCAGTGAGCAGAACCGGATTCTGGACGCGCAGCTGCGCACGCAGCGTGAACTGCTTAATTCGCTGATCTCCGGCTGCGATACGCTGATTCTGGAGATCACCAAACTCAGGGTATCAAACACGCAGCTGCAGGATGCGCTCAGCGAAGTCAAAGAAGCGACGCATCGTTACCTCTTCTGGACAGCGGATGTCAGTCCGGTTGGCCTGAAATATCCACTGGAAGTTGCGAGCGCACTCACCCGTCTGCTGTCGCTGGATACGCTGGGCCAGATGGGTAAAGCGCTGGCCATGATGTTTACCAGTCGCGAAACGGTGCTGCCGATTATGGGCGCGGTGCTGCTGGTGGGTTTCAGCATCAGCTCACGCCGTCACTACAACGCGTTTATGGCGCGTGCTGCCAGCCGCGTGGGCAAAGTGACACAGGATCGCTTTAGCCTGACGCTGCGTACGGTATTCTGGTCCATTCTGGTGGCGCTGCCGTTGCCGGTGCTCTGGGCGGCACTGGGCTATGGCCTGCAGCATGCGTGGCCCTACCCGTTCGCCGTGGCAATAGGCGATGGCATCACCGCCACGCTGCCGCTGCTGTGGGCGTTTATGATCAGCGCCGCTTTTGCCCGTCACGACGGCCTGTTTGTCGTGCACTTTCGCTGGCCGCAGACGCGGGTGGCGCGCGCCATGCGCTACTATTCGCTGACCGTGGGGCTGATTGTACCGCTGATTATGCTGCTGATCGCCTTTGGCAATCTGGAAGATCCGCAGTTTTCCGCGACGCTGGGCCGGCTCTGCTTTGTTCTGATCTGCGGCGCGCTAAGCATTGTTACTGTCAGCCTGAAGCGCGCCGGCATTCCGCTGTATCTTGATAAAGAAGGCAACGGTGACAATTTTGTTAACCGCGTCCTGTGGAACCTGATGATCGCCATCCCGCTGGTGGCCGCCTTCGCCTCCTGCATTGGCTATCTGGCAACCGCCCAGGCGCTGCTGGCACGTCTGGAAACCTCAGTCTGTATCTGGTTCTTCCTGCTGGTGATTTATCATATTATTCGCCGCTGGATGCTGATTCAGCGCCGGCGCATTGCGTTTGATCGTGCCCGCCAGCGTCGTGCCGATATGCTGGCCAACCGCGCACGCAGTGAAGAGGAAAAAGAGCAGCAGAGCGCGACCAATACTGACACGATTGAAATTGATGAGCCGGTGATCGACCTTGATGCCATCAGTGCGCAGTCGCTGCGACTGGTGCGTTCCATCCTGACGCTGATTGCGCTGGTATCGGTGATCCTGCTCTGGTCGGAAATCCACTCTGCGTTTAGTTTTCTCGATAACATTCCGCTCTGGGATGCCAGTACCACCGTTCAGGGTGTTGAGAGCGTGCAGCCTATCACGCTGGGTGCGGTGCTCATCGCTATTCTGGTGCTGATTATCACCACGCAGCTGGTCCGCAATATGCCGGCGCTGCTGGAGCTGGCGCTGCTGCAGCATCTCAGCCTGGCTCCCGGTACCGGCTACGCCATTACAACGCTGACCAAATATGCGCTGATGCTGATGGGCGGCCTGATTGGCTTCTCGATGATTGGCGTGGAGTGGTCAAAGCTGCAGTGGCTGGTGGCTGCACTGGGTCTGGGACTGGGATTTGGCCTGCAGGAAATTTTTGCCAACTTTATCTCTGGCCTGATTATCCTGTTTGAAAAACCAATTCGTATTGGCGATACCGTAACCATCCGCGATCTCACCGGCAGCATTACGCGTATTAACACCCGTGCCACGACCATTACCGACTGGGACCGGAAAGAGATTATCGTGCCCAATAAAGCGTTTATCACCGAGCAGTTTGTGAACTGGTCGTTGTCCGATTCCGTTACGCGTGTGGTGCTGACCATCCCGGCACCGGCGCGCGTCAACAGTGAAGAAGCCACGACCATACTGAAACAGGCGGCTGAGCGCTGCACCTACGTGCTGGATATGCCGCCGCCGGAAGTCTACCTGGTGGATCTGCAGCAGGGTATTCAGCTGTTTGAGCTGCGCGTGCATGCGGCAGAGATGGGACATCGTATGCCGCTGCGACATGAGCTGCATCAGCTGATCCTGCGGGGCTTTGCAGAACATAACATTGAAATGCCCTTCCCGCCTTTCCAGGTGCGTATGGAAACGCTGGGACGCAAAACGCCTGCCGGCAATGGCACGGCGGCCACCCAGACCTTCAGGTCTGGCGGACTGTAACAAAAACGCCCGGCAGACGCCGGGCGTTTCGCACTGCGTCAAAGCATTTACTGCTTCACAAACTCTTCACCCTGCGCAATGTCTTTTTTCAGCGTCTCCAGCATACCGTTTAGCGCCTGCTGCTCAAACTCACTCAGCGTGCCCAGCGGGCGGCGTTCAGCAATCCCGTTTTTCCCTAACAGCAGCGGCTGAGAGAAGAAGCGCGCATATTCACCGTCGCCTTCGACATAGGCGCATTCAACCACGTTTGCTTCACCCTGCAGCGCACGGATCAGCGACAGACCAAAGCGTGCGGCGGCCTGTCCCATTGAGAGGGTAGCCGACCCGCCACCCGCTTTTGCTTCCACCACTTCGGTGCCGGCGTTCTGAATTCGCCTGGTAAGATCGGCAATCTCCTGCTCGCTGAAACTGACGCCTGGCACCTGCGACAGCAGTGGCAGAATGGTCACGCCGGAGTGGCCCCCCACCACCGGCACGTCGACTTCATCTGGCTGTTTACCTTTGAGCGCAGCGACAAAGGTATTAGCGCGAATGACATCCAGCGTGGAGACGCCAAACAGCCGGTTTTTATCGTAAACGCCGGCTTTTTTCAGCACCTCTGCGGCGATTGCCACCGTGGTATTAACCGGATTCGTGATCACACCAATCAGCGCGGTTGGTGCCGTGCTGGCTACCTGCGCAATCAGGTTGCGGACAATGCCCGCATTAACGTTAAACAGATCGGCGCGATCCATGCCGGGTTTACGCGCTACCCCGGCAGAAATCAGGACCACATCGGCCCCCTTTAAGGCAGGGGTAGCATCTTCACCGCTGAAACCCTCAACGGTTACAGCAGTAGGGATATGGCTGAGATCGACCGCTACGCCAGGCGTAACCGGTGCAATGTCATAGAGAGAGAGGGCGGAACCCGCGGGTAACTGCGTTTTGAGCAGCAGAGCCAGCGCCTGGCCAATACCGCCAGCGGCTCCGAGAACGGCAACTTTCATCCTGAACTCCTTATTAAGATGGGGCAAAGATATGCCAGAAATCCATCAGCTTACGAGTTTAGTCAACATCTCAGGCGATAGCGACATTGCCGCCGCGCACAGGCAGCATGTTACTATCCGCTTCCGATACCGCTCTGTTTCAGAAGCGCCTGAATGATCTTATCGCAGCCAGCAGAGATATACGGCTTTGATCGTCGATCTGGTTGTTACCACGTCAATAGTATAACAACTTTGCAACCTCTGCTTTGCGCGTCAGCGCGCGATTTTGGTGCTTAGCCAGTTTCTGCTAGAATGCCCGGCCCGCGCGGACGTATCGCGAAAGTCGCCGCTGACGCATTGCATAAAAATTCATCTAAATGCATAATAATTTATCAGCTGCAGGCTTGTTGCCTGCTGCGCCTCTCATTCATTGGTAGCTTATGCGTAATCCTTCAAAACAAGACGATCTTATCAAGGCATTTAAGGCCTTGCTTAAAGAAGAAAAATTCAGCTCTCAGGGCGAAATCGTGCAGGCTCTGCAGGAAGATGGCTTTGAGAATATCAATCAGTCAAAAGTTTCACGCATGCTGACAAAGTTTGGCGCGGTGCGCACGCGCAACGCAAAAATGGAGATGGTCTACTGTCTGCCCGCTGAACTGGGTGTGCCTACCGCGACCAGCCCGCTTAAAAATCTGGTACTGGATATCGATTACAACGAGGCGCTGGTGGTGATCCATACCAGCCCGGGTGCCGCGCAGCTGATTGCACGGCTGCTCGATTCACTTGGCAAAGCGGAAGGGATTCTGGGCACTATTGCCGGCGATGACACCATTTTCATTACGCCTGCGCGTGCTTTTACCGTTAAACAGCTTTATGACGCGGTACTGGTGCTGTTTGAACAGGAGCTGTAACGTCTCTCTGCCGGCAGCCTGGCTGCCGGCTCCGTCTGGCGATGCTAGATGCTGCTGTACTCCGCCCCCTCTTTTCTTTATCGCAAAACGTTATCAAACCGGCCTGTATAGGTCCGACCTTTAGGCCTTTCCGATACCTATCCATATTTTATGCTGCATAGAAGCAGTATTTCACCCCTTTAAACTACTTTACTCGCCAGCCTGTAGCGGCATCAACCATAAACTTTCGCACGAAAAGTTAATTTGACGCAGATCACTGTTTTTACGAAAAAAAGCGGCTCTGTGAATAAAAAACACCCGCTTTTAATAACTTAACGTTATAAAAAAGCATCATAAGGATAAAGGATAACAACGAAACATTATTAGCGAAGTATTAATTTCCTGCGTGATTAGATCTATACTTCTTTTCGTGACGCAAATCACACTAACTAAAAAGATAAAAATCACAGACGAGGAAAAGACCATGAACATTAAAGCGACTATCGCCACCCTTAGCATTCTCTCTGCACTGTCATTTGGCGCTTCTGCAGCAGATTCTGTTTCTGCCGATCAGGCAGCTAATCTGCAGGCAGCCGGCACCATCAGCGTCAGCGGCGTAGGCGGCTCACCGATGGATATCCATCAGCAGCTTAATGCTAAAGCCGATGCGCAGGGCGCAAAAGCATATCGTGTTATCGAGGCGTATAAAGACAATACGTATCACGCTACGGCTGAACTCTATAAATAACTGTTAACCGGCGTTATGAACGCCAATGCTCATCGACGACCCGCTTACTCTGGTGTAGCTGCAGGTTGTTGATACGAACGAGGAGATATATCATGAAAATCAAAACAACTCTTGCAACTGCTGGCCTGCTGTCTCTGTTTGCCTTTGGCGCCTCTGCGGCTCAACTGGTCACCAGCGAATCAGCACAACATCTGCAGCCTGTAGGCAGCACCATTTCAATCAGCGGTACCGGCGGTGCACCGATGGATTATCGCGAGCAGCTTTCCCAGAAAGCTGATGCGCAGGGTGCCAGCGCTTACCGCGTTATTGAAGCGCGTACCGGTGACAGCTATCACGTAACAGCTGAACTCTATAAGTAATTCCTCGTCACCCCTGACGAACCCTTTGGCCCCGCTTTGCGGGGCCCTTTTTGGGTTGTATTACTGAGTTGTAAAGCGGAGCTGGCCTTCCAGCTCCTCTTCTGCTTTATCAAACAGCAGGATCAATGCGCTATACCGGCGTTTCTGCCCTCTCCCCAGATTAATGAAGAGGATCTCCAGCGGCAGCGGCAGCTGTTTACCGGTAATCACCCGCCAGAGATCGTCCAGATCGCGAATAGCGGCGTCTGCCAGCATAAAACGCTCGCCAAACTGACTATAGAAATGGGCCTGATCGACTATTTCATCAAAATCGAAACGCTCGGTTCGCATGCCTGTATCCTCCTGCTAAGAGAGACCGCCCAGATGCAGCGCTTTAACTTCCAGATACTCTTCGATACCCAGCACTGAGCCTTCACGCCCCAGCCCTGACTCTTTGATCCCGCCAAACGGTGCCACCTCGGTAGAGACCGCACACTCATTGATCCCGATCATCCCCGCTTCCAGTGCAGCAGAGACGCGGAACACCCGCTGCAGATTCTGCGTATAGAAGTAGGCAGCCAGACCATATTCGGTATCATTTGCCCGCCCGATGACCTCCTCTTCGCTGTTAAAGCGGAAACAGGCTGCGACCGGACCAAATGTCTCCTCCTGCGCCAGCATCATGCTCTCCTGCGCCTCTGCGATCACCGTGGGCTGCCAGAAATTTCCTCCCAGCCCATGCCGTTCGCCACCGGTTACTATCCGGCCCCCTTTGCGCACCGCGTCCTGCACATGCTCTTCAACTTTTTCCAGCGCGGAGGCAGCGATCAGCGGCCCGACAATTACGCCATCGTCCATACCGTTACCGACTTTTAGCTGCTTAACGGCCTCTGCCAGCTGCGTAACAAAGCGATCGTAAATTTGCTCATGAATATAAAAGCGATTCACGCTGACACAGACCTGACCGGCATTACGAAATTTATTGGCAATTGCGCCCTGTACGGCAGCATCAATATCTGCATCTTCAAAGACGATAAAGGGTGCATTGCCGCCCAGCTCCATAGAGACCTTTTTCATTGTCTCAGCCGCATTACGCATCAGCGTTTTACCCACTGCCGTTGAACCGGTAAACGAGATTTTGCGCACTGCGCGCGAGGCCATAATAGCGTCGCTGATCGCCTGCGTATCACCCGCCACGGCGTTGAGCACACCGTCCGGCACGCCAGCCTGCTGTGCCAGCGCGACCAGGGCAAACGCGCTGAGCGGGGTATTATTAGCCGGTTTAATGATGCCGGTGCAGCCCGCGGCCAGCGCCGGTCCGAGCTTGCGGGTCAGCATGGCCATCGGGAAATTCCAGGGAGTAATGGCCGCGACCACGCCCACCGGTTCACGCGTGGCCAGAATACGCGAACCCGGTTTGGCGGGCGGGATAATCTCACCGTTAGCGCGCTTGGCTTCTTCCGCAAACCACTGGATAAAGCTGGCGGCATACTCCACTTCGCCCTCCGCCTCTTTAACCGGCTTGCCCTGCTCGGCGGTCATCAGCTCTGCCAGCCAGCGTTTGTTATCCATGATCAGCTGATACCAGCGCATCAGGATCCCGGCTCGTTCTTTGGCCGTTTTATCCCGCCAGCCGGGAAAAGCGCGCTGCGCGGCAGTAATCGCCTGTTCAGTTTCCGCTTTACCTGCTTTTGCAACGCGGGCAATCACGTCGCCGGTCGCCGGGTTGGTGACGTCAAACGTCGCGGAGGCAGAGTGCCATTGACCCGCAGCGAAGAAGCCGGTTTTGAAGAGTTCATGTTGCTGCAAAGAAGCGGACATCAATATTCTCCTGTCAGTATGCATCCGTCAGGAAAGTATAGATGGCAACGCGCAGCCGATTTGTGTCAGCGTGGCATATGCCTGCCGCCGCACAGAGCGGCGGCGGCAGATTTAAACCTGAATGAGGGTGTTCTGATATTTGTCCAGCATCTGCGTCAGGCGCGCGACCGGTTCAGTGACGCTGTCTGGCGCAGCATAATGCGCCAGCTTTTCCTGATAGATGGCCAGCTCCTGCAACAGCGTTCTGAACGCGTCGCGCCGCTTATCATCGCTGCTGGCCGAAATAACCCGATCGGCGGTGTGTCGCAGCTGCCGGTGATAAGCAGAGAGATCCGCATTGACCGGCACCTCTGCATTACGCAGCCGCTGGTGACCAATGATCAGCGTCAGGGCGATACGGTATTTGTCGATATCGCCCGGAAACAGATTCAGCAGCAGAAAAAGCTGCTGATAAAGCGCCGGCAGATGGTTTTCCCGGCGCCGGGCCTGATTCGTCGTCAGCGCCGCAACGGCGGCATACATCAGGCGATTCAGCAGCTTGCGGCCGGTACGCGCTTTGGATTTATCGCGAATCAGCAAAATGACCATCATGGCGACAAAGCTGCCGATCCACTGTCCCAGCGCATTATCCAGAAACACGTTGAATTCAAACTTCATTGGGTTATCCAGCACCAGCACATTGATGGTGCCGATCAGCGCACCCAGCGTGCCAATCTGCCGCCGCTGCACAAAGATACCGCCGACAAAGCCGAGCAGACCGATGGCGATACAGAGCAGCAGCGCACTCTGCTGCGTTGCAGGCAGGACCCAGGTGAAGTAGAACAACCCGAGCGGCACGGCGAACGCCATACCGTAAAAGAAATCTTTGGCCATCATCAGCGGATTAGGCATGCGCATCGCCAGTGCGGTAATCACCCCCAGCATGACCATGCAGCCGCTGCCGGAGGTCCAGCCGGTATAGAGCCAGAACAGGGCCCCCAGCGCGGTGGCGACAAAGGTGCGAATACCGTTGATCATCGCATGGTGAGTTTCAGCCGATCGGGCCTGAACGATGATCTCCCGCTGCAGGATACTCTCTTCCCGCGCGCTGATACGGCTGTTGCATTTAATCCCTTTGATCAGCAGCAGATATTCAGTTGCCGCCCCGGTCCAGCTGGCCAGCGTAACCGGGACCGTTTTGCTGCTGTCGCTGATAACGCGGCGTAATACCTTCGTGCGCTTATGAACCTCGCCGGCGCTGTTTGCCTCTTTCTCCAGCAACAGCCGAAACTGGGGCGGAATATAGTCGGGTCGGGAGTTCTGAATAAGAAACGTCTCTGCTGCCTGCGTAATCAGCGTCAGCGACAGGGTATTGAGCATCTGCAGCCGGCGGCTGCTGTTCTGCCAGCGCGACGACTCCATCATCAGCTGGCTGCGCATGCCGTTCAGCGCGGTAGTACGACGCACCAGCGCGCTCCAGGCTTTATCCACCTCATCTTTATCTTCGTGCGCAACGCAGAGCTGCAGCAATTTGTAGTGCGCCACCAGCAGCGCATCCACTTCTGCATCAATAACGTTTTTAATTGAACGGGGTGAAAACAGCATGTCTGCCAGAATCGCGCAGAGGATCCCGAGCACAATTTCGCTGCAGCGCTCTACGGCGAACTGGGGGGCCAGCGTCAGCCCGCCGGTCGCGTCAGCGGTGACGACGATAATCAGCGCGGTATAACCTGCCAGGCCAAGCGCGTAGGAGTTTTCGACTTTGATTAGCGAGGAGAGCCAGACGCAGAAGCCGGCCCACATGCAGCAGAGCAGCAACATCACCACCGGCGCACGCACGGTGGTGATCATGATGGTCAGCGCAGCGATACAGCCAATGAAGGTACCGATGATGCGTAATACGCCGCGATAGCGCAGCGCACCGGAGTAAGGATCGCCACCTGCCGCAAAGGCGGTACCGCCAGCCACAATCCCGGCGGTCATGACTGCCCAGCGCGGCGTTTCCAGATGAAAGTGAAAACCAATCATCAGCGCGGCCACCAGCGCAAACGTCAGCTTGACCGGGAAACGCAGAAACTCAATCATCACGCCCCCGCTTAACCAAACTCACGCAGGCGATTGAAGAACTGCGCCAGCGGCGAGACATTGGTCTGCCGGTCCTGCTCACCGGTGATCGTCACGGTCGCGGTGGTGCCTGCCGGGAAACGGTTGCCAGGCTGGGCATCAAGGCGGATACGCACCGGCACGCGCTGCGCCAGACGCACCCACTCCAGATTAGAATCCACCGTTGCCATGCCTTTGTTGTCAATGCTGCTGCTGCTATTGGTCACCCCGGCGGCCACGCTGTCCACCGTGCCGCGTAACACGGTATTACTGCCCAGCGGGGTGACTTCAGCGCGAAAGCCCGGACGCACGCCGCTGAGTTTGGTCTCTTCCATATAAGCCAGGACGTAGAAGGAGTGCTGCTGTACCAGCGCTACCGCTACAGAGCCGCGCGTAATGAATTCACCTTCATACACATTGAGGTTGGTCACCCAGCCATCAGAGGGGGCTTTAATGGTGGTGCGGTCAAGATCGATAACCGCCAGATCGCGGGTGGCGATCGATTTCGCCAGCTGGTGTTCACTGGTCTGCAGATCGCTGTTGGCCTGTTCAATCGCCTCACGCGACATTGCGCTGGTACCGAGCTGATTACGGCGTCCCGCCTCGCGGCGTTTTTCACTGACCAGCGCCTGATAATAGTCCACGTCTGCCTGCGCCTGCGCCAGCGCTTTCTGATAGCGCGGACGATCGACGATAAACAGCGTATCGCCCTTCTTCACCAGCTGGTTGTCATGCACCGGTACGTCGGTGATCAGACCGGTGACATCAGGTGCAATAGCCACCACATCCGCAGAGAATTTAGCATCGCGTGTCCACGGGGATTCGGTATAGAAGACCCAGGCGCGGAAGACAATCACGATGGCGATGATAACCAGCAGGAGCGTAATCGCGTAACGCGCGATTTTTCTTATGAGCGCTTTCACTTAAAACCTCAGATGAATAGACGGGATACAAGATAAAACACACAGCAATAGAGGGCCGTGTTAAACAGTGCCGGATGCCACACCAGATCGTAGATCCCGCTCGGCGTCAGCACACGTTTCACCAGCCAGAACAGCGCCAGCGAAACCAGTAGTTCAATGAAGATGGGCGGAAAAGATAGCCCGAATACGACAAATACCGGAAGCACACTCATTTCGGTTCCTTAGTTCGACCTTGCCGGGGATCGCACCGCTTTTGCCCGCATGCTGTGCCGCACCAGGAGTGGCTAAGCAGGCAGCAGAAAAGTGGCAGTAACACTCAGGCCGCCCTGAGCTAATCATAGCGCATCATCAGCCTGTCAGGTCCATGACGGGGTGCGGTGCATAAACCCAGCGCGCGTATAATAACGTGCCTGACTATATGTTTTCTACAAATCGTGACATAAATCACTTTTTAGCCAGAATAAATAATCGAACGACTTAACGCGATGTCCATTTTGCCAAAATGGCTGAATCGGGCGCATTTATAGCTGACGCAGCCACAAAAAAGGCTGCCCGCAGGCAGCCTTTATAGTGACAGAGGTTTAGTCCCTCAGGCGGTGCCGCCTACGGTGATTTTGTCCAGCTTCAGCGTCGGCTGACCCACGCCAACCGGAACGCTCTGTCCCTCTTTACCGCATACGCCAACGCCTTTATCCAGCGCCAGATCGTTACCGACCATTGAGATCTGCTGCATCGCCTCAATACCGGAGCCAATCAGCGTAGCGCCTTTAACCGGCCGGGTGACTTTGCCCTTCTCAATCAGATACGCTTCTGAAGTAGAGAACACAAATTTGCCCGAGGTAATATCGACCTGACCACCGCCAAAGTTAGGCGCATAGAGGCCATATTCCACGCTTTCGATGATCTCCTGCGGCGTGGACTTGCCAGCCAGCATGTAGGTGTTGGTCATGCGCGGCATAGGCAGATGCGCATACGATTCGCGCCGGCCATTACCGGTGGGCGGCACCCCCATCAGGCGTGCATTAAGCTTGTCCTGGATGTAGCCTTTCAGCACGCCATTTTCGATCAGCATGTTGTACTGGCCCGGCACACCCTCATCATCCACTGCCAGCGAGCCGCGCAGTCCTTCCAGCGTGCCATCATCCACCACGGTACAGAGCTCAGAGGCAACCAGCTGCCCCATCTTGCCGCTGAATACCGACGTTTCACGGCGGTTGAAGTCGCCTTCAAGCCCATGTCCTACCGCTTCGTGCAGCAGTACACCCGGCCAGCCGGCACCCAGTACCACCGGCAGCGCGCCTGCAGGGGCTGCAACCGCGGAGAGGTTAACCAGCGCCATGCGTACCGCTTCACGCGCCCAGGCATCAGCGCGGACGTCACCGCTCTCATCGGCAAGGAAAAATTCATAACCGGTACGCGCGCCGCCGCCGCTTGAGCCGCGCTCGCGCTTGCCCTGATCTTCCACCTGCACGCTGATTGACAGACGCACCAGTGGACGAATATCCGCCGCCAGCGTCCCATCCGTTGCCGCCACCAGCACCTGTTCGTAAACGCCGCTCAGGCTGGCATTGACCTCCTGCACGCGCGGATCGGCCGCACGCGCTACGCGGTCCACGCGATGCAGCAGGGCGATTTTGTCTTCACGCGTCAGGCTGTCGAGCGGATTAACCGGCGCATAGAGCGAGCGATGCATGACCGCCTGCAGCGTATGTGCGGTGCCGTTGCCCTGCTCGCGTACAATGCTGCGCGCCGCTTCCGAAGACTGACGCAGCGCGTTCAGGGTGATCTGGTCTGCATAGGCGAAGCCGGTTTTTTCACCGCTTACGGCACGTACGCCAACGCCCTGATCGATATGGTAGGAACCATCTTTAATAATTTTATCTTCCAGCACCCAGGACTCATGGAAGCTGGACTGAAAATAGAGATCGGCATAATCCAGACGACGTTCTGAAAGCTGCCCTAACAGGGAATGAAGGTCCTGCTGTTTAATGCTGTTCGCAGTCAGTAACTGCTCACTTACCAGATTCAGAGTCATCGTTTCTCACTCATTATGTGCTCAGATAGTCATAGCCTGCGGCAATTCCCCGACGGCGTCAAATTCACTTGCTGCCGGCGTCGCGCGCTTTGCGCAACACTTCACTGATTTCTGGTTTATCCAGCGGGCCACTGATGTGATAGCGCAGCAGAGATATCTTGTTCCACAGCGGTCCCAGCACCTTGCTGGCGGCAAAAACGGCGGCACCAACCACCGGATTGATCACAAATGCCGTTGCCACACCGACTGAGGCGGAGATCTCCGGCGCCACAACCGCTTCCATATCAATTTGCCGCTGTACCAGATCGATCCGGCCCTGCATCGCGATATCCGCCTCCAGCCCATCGACCAGCAGGTTATCAGTGCGCATGACACCGTTTTCTATCCAGGCAGTGCCGTTGATTGAATCAAAATAGAAGCCATCGCTGAAGGTATCGCTGAAATCCAGACGCAGCTTGCGCAGCAGCGCATCAAAGCTCACCAGCCGCAGCAGCTGGCCCGCCCGTCCGGTATTCACATCTGCAATCTGTCCTTTGCCGAAATGTGTTTTCAGCGTGCCGCTCAGCGACGCTTCAGCAGGCTGCCACGGCGCAGCGCGCCAGTGCAGATCATAATCCACGTTAAACGGCGCATCGCGCAGCGGCGTATTCATACCAAACCAGTTAGTGGCATCGTTGATGTTGCTGCCGCTCAGGCGACCCTTCAGCGAGGTGCGCGGATTGCCCGGTGAGTTAACCCATTCGCCATTGACGCTGAGCCGGGCGTTGCCGCTATCCACAATACCGTTAGTGAGTGCTAACGTCTCTCCGTGTGGCGTCAGCGTTGCAGCCATTCGTCCGAACTTTTGTCCGCGCAGCCAGCACTCATCGCAGTTAAGCTGCAGCGCGGGCCACTGACTGAAATCGATGCCGCTGTCGCCGCTGAAAGGTGAGGACGCCTGCGTGCTGCCGGTCTGTTTCCATTGCGGATTATAATAAAGGTAGTTCAGATTGATGCGCCACGGTGCACGCTGCGCTGTGGTCAGCGTGCCGCGCGCTTCACGACTCTCCAGCTTCAGCTGCGCATCACCGCCCGGGCCCTGCAGCAGAGTGGCGCTGAGATCGTGCCACTGCTGCCCGCCCAGCGTCAGGACTGGTGTATGCAGCGTGATATCTCCCGGCAGTCCGACGCCGCCCACCTGGGTGGCACCCTGTCCGCTGCCGCCTGCGCCTGCGCCTGCCAGCACACCAAGCCAGGCTTCCCCATCCAGCGGCGGCAGGTTTAATACCATCCCGCGCTGCGCCGGCAGTGCAGGGGTGGTCGTGATGTCGTTCTGCCAGATGCCGCGTTCGACGCGCAGCTGCGGCTCCAGCAGCCAGCGGCTGTTAAAATGGTGCGTTTCACCCACGCTGCCGCTGAGCATAAAGCCATTCAGATCGCCTTTAGCCCTGACCGTTACCGGCAGCGCTTCACCGGCAGACTTTGTCAGCGGTGCGGGTAAGTGACTGCTTACTGCTTTGCCATCGCCGTTCAGATCGACGCTGTAGGTGGCGCCCCCGCTATGGGGCAGCGTGATATCTACCTTGCCCTGCCAGGCGAGTGAACCACTGAGCTGGCGTGCCACCGCTTCCGGCATCACGCTGAGATGCGCGGGCTGCCAGTCGCCCAGCAGCCGGACGTTAACGCCAAAGTCCTGCGGATTCTCCTGCGTGCTGAAAGTGACCCCCAGCGGCTGACCAAACCAGTTCGCCTGCATCTCTTCGCTTTCAAGATTGCCGTTGTTATAGCGAAAACGTCCTGTCAGCTGCGTCAGCGTGCTTTTCAGCGGCTTAATATGCAGCGTGTTGTTATTCATCACCACGTTGCCGCTGGCGTGTACCTGCTCGCCATCCAGCGGGATCTCAAGATTGAGCGTGCTTTTTACCTTGCCGCCAACCTGCAGCTGCTGCAGCGCGGCACCGAGCGATGATTTCAGCGGCGTCTCATCAAAGTAGGCGCCGATATCCGCCCCCTGCCCGCTCAAATCGCCGGCGATAAGTAATTTCTCTTTGAGATAATCCGGAATGACGGCTGTGACATTGCGCGCCTCAACCTTACCCAGACGCGCGTTGTCAGCGCGCATCCACAGGCCGTCATTCACAAAATCGAGATCGATATCCAGATTCTGCAGAGCCGGCCAGCCAGGCTGAAAGCGGAACGCAGCATTGCGCAGCGGCACCTGAACTTCAAACATGCCGTCGTTGTGCTTAAACGGGAACAGGCGCGGATCGCCGGCAAACAGCAGCGTGGCATTGTCCGTTTCACCGCCTTTTATCGCTTCGCTAAGGTAGTGCGTCAGGTTATGTCCCATCAGCGGTTCCGGCAGATAACGCCACGCATCGCCCGCGTCGGTGACGCGAATGCCGGCCAGAATATCGAGCCGGGGTGCCGTGTCACTGTTTTGCTGATAGCGGAAGTCGCCGCGCGCCCACAGCGAACGCGCCTGCACATCCAGCTGATGCCCTGCCAGCGTCAGACCATGACGGTCACGCAGCCAGCTCAGCTGGCCACTCAGCTGATGAATATCCAGCGGCGCCTGGAACATATCCCCGTAGGGCACTTCAGCCTGCCCCATGCTGAGGTCCACCTGGCCATGGCTGACGCTGCCGCTGGCGCGCCCGCTGAGATTGCTGATGCCGGGCAGCAGCTTCCAGTTATGCCACGCCAGGTCGCGCCAGGTCGCCTGCAGCCGCGTCTGTTCCGGCTGCGCCAGGGGAATATCCAGCGCCAGCGTGTCGATATAACCGCGCGGCTGCAGCGCACGCCACGTATCCAGTAGCGTCGGTGAGAGCGGACCAATCAGCGGAACCAGCGGCGCAAACCGCTGCAGATCAAGACGGGTAGCGCGTACCCGGATCTCCGCTGCCGCGTGATCCTGAGGTTGCCACAGCAGCGCAATCCGGCCGGGTGCCCAGGCAACGCCATCCGTGCTGAGCCGGGTTTGCGGTATGTTCAGACTCCAGCCGTTGCGGAAGCGCGCCAGATGCGCGGTCAGTCCGTCAATCTGCAGCTGGTGATCATGCTGTTCACCGCGCCAGTGTGCCCCGCCCTGTTTAATCAGTATGTCACCCGCATAGAGTTCGCCATCACGCAGGCTGGCCCATGCCGCCAGGCTGATACGCGCGCTCTCCAGGCTGGTGTTATCACGCAGCCAGCGGCCAATCCAGGGACGCACATCCACATCGTCTGCCTGCATCCAGATGTGACCGTCGTTCAGCAGGCCACGAGTATCATTTAAATCCAGCCTGACCTGCACAACGCCATGCTGACCGGTAAAGCTGCTAAGGCTGACTTCGCCTTCAGCGCGATGCCGGTTTGCTTCATTCAGCCAGGTGAGACGCGGTATCGCCAGTTCGGCATGCTGGCCTGAAGGCGTCAGAAAGCGGATAGTGCTGTCGCGTAAATCGAAGTGATCGAACTGGCGCAGGAACAGGTCGTTGATTTGAGCAGGCTTGATGCTGGTGGTATCGCCGTCGCGGGTAAACAGCGGGCGCTCCGTCGCCAGACGCAGCTGCCAGAAAGTTAAATCGCGGAACTGCCAGCGCCAGTGCAGCAGCGACTGCCAGACATCCAGCGCCAGGCTGACGCGGCCAATGTGCAGTTCGCCCTCCTGCTGCATATCGATACGCAGATCGCGTACCTGCAGCGTCGGGCCGAAATTCTGCCACGACCCCTGAAGTTCGCTGGCTTCTGCAGTGACACCGCTGATGCGTGAAACCGTCTGCAGTATGTCGCTGCGATAACTGTTGAGATGCGGCATCACCAGACGCAGCCCGCTCACCAGCAGCGCCACAATGACAATCACTGTGGCGCTCAGCAGTAACAAAATCCCTGGCAACCGCCTCACACATCTCTCCTTGCTGGTCACTGGATAATAACGTCTGGCCGCAGGCCTTACATCATGACGACGTCAAACTGCTCCTGAGTATAGAGCGGTTCAACCTGGACTTTGACCTGTTTGCCGACAAAGATTTCGACTTCGGCCAGCGCATGCGACTCATCCGTTTTCAGCGCCTCGCCTACCGCCGGTGAGACATAGACCAGAAAGCGATCGGAGTCATAGGCGTGATGCACACGTACGATCTCGCGCATGATTTCATAGCAGACCGTCTCCACGGTTTTCAGCGAGCCGCGTCCCTTACATACCGGGCAGTCGGCACACAGCACGTGCTCAATACTTTCGCGCGTTCTTTTACGGGTCATTTCCACCAGACCCAGCGCGGAAAAGCCATGAATACCGGTTTTGACCCGATCTTTACTCAGCGCACTCTCCAGCGAATGGAGCACGCGCCGGCGATGATCGTCATTACTCATGTCGATAAAGTCGATAATGATAATGCCGCCAAGGTTACGTAACCGCAGCTGACGGGCAATGGCCTGCGTCGCTTCGATATTTGTATTAAAGATGGTTTCGTCCAGGTTGCGGTGGCCAACAAACGCACCGGTATTAATATCTACCGTGGTCATCGCCTCTGTCTGGTCAATAATCAGGTAGCCACCTGATTTAAGCTCTACCTTGCGCTCCAGGGAGCGCTGAATTTCATTTTCGACATCATAAAGATCGAAAATCGGCTGCTTGCCGCTGTAATGCTCCAGCTTGCTCGCCATTTCGGGAATATATTCGCTGGTGAACTCCACCAGCAGATCGCAGGTCAGGCGTGAATCCACGCGGATACGATCCAGCGCGGCACCGGCAAAATCACGCAGCACACGCTGCGCCAGCGCCAGTTCGCCATACAGGAGGCAGCGCGTCTGGTTACGCTTTTTGCGCTCGCTGACTTTTGTCCACAGGCGTTTGAGAAACGCCGCATCCTGCGCCAGCTCTTCAGCGCCAATGCCTTCTGCAGCGGTGCGGATAATAAAACCGCCCAAATCATCGCAGTAGGCGGCAACCACTGCCTTCAGCCGCTCGCGCTCCGCTTCACTCTCAATACGCTGTGAAACGCCCACGTGGGATGCGCCGGGCATAAAAACCAGATAGCGGGACGGCAGCGTGATATCAGTGGTGAGGCGTGCGCCCTTGGTGCCCAGCGGATCTTTCACCACCTGCACCATCAGATCCTGCCCCTGACGTACCAGCTCAGCGATGTCGCGCACGACAAAATTTTTCTTTTCATCGCCGGCCACACACTCCGTGTGCGGCATGATGTCGGAGGCGTGCAAAAAGGCAGCTTTATCCATGCCAATATCGACAAAGGCAGCCTGCATACCCGGCAGCACGCGGCTGACCCGGCCTTTGTAGATGTTGCCAACAATGCCGCGCCGCGCTTCGCGCTCAATATGAATTTCCTGCAAAATGCCGCCATCAATATAGGCAACGCGGGTTTCCGAAGGTGTCACATTTACCAGCAGTTCAGCCGTCATTCTGTCCCCTTAATGCACGCAGCGACTGAAAATGGCTCAGCAGCTCCGTGGTTTCCACCAGCGGTAGTCCCACCACGGCGTAGTAGCTGCCATGAATCGTGCGTACGAAATTGCCGCCCAGCCCCTGAATGCCATAGGCGCCCGCCTTATCCATCGGTTCACCGCTGGCAATATAGTGCGCGATTTCATCAGCGGTCACATTGCGGAAGGTCACATCGGTGAGCACCAGACAATCCAGCAGCGTCTCGCTGTCGGCCAGCGCCACGGCGGTCATCACCTGATGGGTCTGTCCGGAGAGCCTGGCCAGCATCTCTGCGGCATGTGCCGCGTCGCGCGGTTTCTCCAGTACGTCGCCATTCAGTACTACGATAGTATCCGCGCCGAGCACCGGCAGATCCCGGGGCGCGATGGCAACACCGGCGCGCGCTTTGTCCGCCGCCAGACGACGAACGTAATGTTCAGCCGCCTCATCAGGCTGACGCTGCTCTTCGGTGTGGGTGAGCAGACGCTCAAATTGCAGCCCAAGCTGCGTCAGCAGCTCGCGCCGGCGAGGCGAGCCGGAAGCCAGATACAGGGTAATCATTGTGTTCCTTACTGAACGGCAAACTGCCGGCGGATCTTTCTCATCAATAAGAATAGCCAGGGCCAGAGAATGCCGTCGACTACGCTACTCCAGAAAATTTCTGGCCGGAATGAGACGTCTATGACCAGGAATTCAGCCCAGAAAACAATGACATCTACTGCCAGAGAAAGAACCATAACCATTAACGCCTGCTGCCACAATGCGAGGTTGCGGAACAGCTGGAATTTAAAGGCGACCAGGTAGGCGATGATACTGAAAGCCAGCGCACGTACGCCCAGCGTGGAGCCGGCAATCAGATCCATAACGGCACCGAGAAAAAACCCGGTGCCGACGTTGGCCCGATGCGGCAGCGCTAGCACCCAGTAGATCAGAATAAGCAGCAACCACGACGGCCGGAACATGTAGAACTGCTCCGGCCATGGCATGATTTGCAGAATCAAGGCCAGCAGAAAAGAGAGCCAGATTACCCATCGTCCCTGACTGCGATATCGGCTCAAGGCTGGCCCCCACGCGTGGTCGCCGGAGCACTCTGCGAACTTCCGCTGGCCGCAGAGGATGGCGGTCCCATCTGCTGATTCTGCTGCATCATCGCGGGCGCCGGTGGCCCCATTTCACCCGCCGGCGGCAGCACCTGAGGCATCATCTGCATCAGGCGCTCGTTCGCCACGCGGTGTACTTCATCCGGCGCCATCGGCATATCGCCATTTTTATCCGCTCCCCACAGCAGCAGCAGATAGCGCAGGCGCTGCAGCCCGGCTGTCGGATGGGCCTGTATGACCGTATAGGCGCGCTGGGTATCAACCTTGACGGATGACACCACGCCGACCGGATAGCCTTCCGGGAACCGACCGCCGAGGCCGGATGTCACCAGCACATCGCCAACGCGAATGTCGGTGTTGCCTGGCAGATGCTCCAGCTGCAGATCTTCGCTGCAGCCGTTACCGGCGGCAATGACACGAATGTCGTTACGCAGAACCTGGATCGGCAGAGCATGCGAGGCATCGCAGATCAGCAGCACACGGCTGGTCAGCTGACCCACTGCCACCACCTGCCCGACAACGCCTTTATCACTGATAACCGGCTGACCTTCGTAAACGCCGTTTACGCTACCCTTGTCGATAACCACCTGATCGGTGTAGGGATCGGTGCCGGTTGAGATCACCTGCGTCACCATCTTGTGCTCATCCTGACGCAGCGGCGAGCCGAGCAGCTCGCGCAGGCGTGCGTTTTCCTGCTTATATTGCCCCAGCATCAGCAGATCGCTGTTTTTCAGGAAAAGCTCGCGGCGCAGCGCTTTATTCTCCAGCTCCAGCTGCTGACGGGATGCCAGCGTATCCGACACGCCGTCAAGCAGCTGCCGCGGGCCGTTGGCGAGAAAATAAAATGGGCTGACTGACGTGTCCAGATAGTTGCGGATCCGGGAGAAAGTACTTACGCGGCTGTCGGCGATAATAATCGCGATTGCCACAATAACGGCCAGAAAGAGACGCAACTGCAGGGAAGGTCCCCTGCTAAAAATCGGCTTCATAAATTCTGCGAATTCCTCGACATCAGGGAAGAAGCACCAGTCCGCAGACCCGCGCCTCCAGGGCTGGACGCATTATGCCGTCGTACGCAGCCGCGCCATTTACCCTATGCCTGAACCGCCGCTGCATGATGCAATGCTGCGGCTCTGACGCTGCACAACGGCAGGCCAGAGCGATACACGCTGCGTGCGATTCAGTTTATGATGAGTATTGTCGCGATTCCCTGCGCAATATGACCATGGTCGCAGCCAGTGAGGAATTACTCCTCGCTGAACAGATCGCCACCATGCATGTCGATCATCTCCAGCGCTTTACCGCCGCCACGTGCTACGCAGGTCAGTGGATCTTCCGCTACCACGACCGGAATGCCCGTCTCTTCCATCAGCAGGCGATCCAGATTGCGCAGCAGCGCGCCACCGCCGGTCAGCACCATGCCACGTTCTGAGATATCAGAAGCGAGTTCTGGCGGACACTGCTCCAGCGCAACCATAACCGCGCTGACGATGCCGGTCAGCGGTTCCTGCAGCGCTTCAAGAATTTCATTTGAGTTCAGCGTAAAGCCACGCGGCACACCTTCTGCAAGGTTACGTCCACGCACTTCGATTTCACGAACTTCGTCGCCCGGATAGGCTGAACCGATTTCATGCTTGATACGTTCTGCGGTCGCTTCACCAATCAGTGAGCCGTAATTGCGACGTACGTAATTGATGATAGCTTCATCAAAACGATCGCCACCAATACGTACAGAAGAAGAGTAGACCACCCCGTTCAGGGAGATCACGGCGACTTCAGTGGTACCGCCACCAATATCCACTACCATGGAGCCGGTTGCTTCAGAGACCGGCAGGCCGGCACCGATAGCCGCAGCCATTGGCTCTTCAATCAGGAAGACTTCGCGTGCGCCTGCTCCCTGCGCAGATTCACGGATAGCGCGACGCTCAACCTGGGTCGCGCCGACCGGTACACACACCAGTACGCGCGGACTCGGGCGCATAAAGCTGTTGCTATGTACCTGCTTGATAAAGTGCTGGAGCATTTTCTCAGTCACAAAGAAGTCAGCAATTACGCCATCTTTCATCGGACGGATAGCGGCAATGTTGCCCGGCGTACGGCCAAGCATCTGCTTTGCGTCATGACCAACAGCCGCTACGCTCTTTGGGGAGCCGGCGCGGTCCTGACGGATAGCAACCACTGAAGGCTCGTTCAGCACGATGCCCTGTCCTTTTACATAAATCAGGGTATTCGCAGTACCCAGGTCAATGGACAAGTCATTGGAAAACATGCCGCGAAATTTTTTAAACATACTAAGGGATAATCCTGCAAGCTGGGGGCGGAAAATAAAATCCGCTTACTTTACCAACCACACGAAGCCGCTACAAGGCGCAAAAACGTTCGGCTACGGTGAAAAAATAGACCGTATAATTTTTCCGGCCGGTACTGTCCGCCACTGGCAGCGCCAGATGGCGTTAAACCGCCCTCTTTAACGCAAATTGTGCGGACGCGCAGCGGGGTTACCGACATAAAATTTAACATTTCATGCCCTTTGTTCTGCCCGCCTCCGCAGTATAAAGCCAGAAAAACATGGATTGGCGGGAAAATCCATGCCAGAACATTAAATACGGTAACGTTGCGAATGTTTTTTAACATTACTGTTAACCGGCTGTGAAGGCGCAAACAGGTCACCCTGCCCGCCTGACACCCCAAGCGCAGTCAGAGTCTGCCATTCAGCCCGGGTACGCACGCCGGCAGCAAAAACATAGCTGGAGGTTGATTTACACACTTCCAGCAGGCTCTGCACAAAAAGCTGATTCTCTGTGCGGCGATCGATATTACGTACCAGCCCCGGATCCAGCTTGATCACATCAACAGGAAGCTGGCGAATATAAGCGCTGCTGACCACCGTCATTCCCGCCTGATCGACTGCGATACGGCAGCCAAACGTGGTAAGCATGTGAAAGACCGGCAGCAAACGATTGATGTGTTGACACACATCCGCCTCGGCAAGTTCAAATAAAAATCGCCGCCGCTGAGATTTATTACACTGCAGCAGTAATTTTTGCAGCCAGCGCTGGAACGGGCGCTGTAACAGTGAATCAATGCTTACCGGCAGCGCCAGCGTCTCATCGGGCCACACTTCTGTCAGCGCGGCAATGCGCGTCACCAGCTGGCGATCCCAGCTGTCAGTCAGCCCCAGCTGCATGACCAGCGGCATAAATTCGGCGGCCACCACTTCTTTATCACCGTCAAAGATGCGCGCCAGCATCTCCCGGTGGTGGACTTTGCCATCCATCAGCACCGCAGGCTTTTGATACAGGCGGGGACCACCGCGGTTAAGCGTATTCTCCAGCAGCGTACGCCAGCGCACGCTGCCACGGCCCATATCCAGCGGATTACCCTCGCCCACGGACCAGGTATTCCCCCCCTGCAGCACGGCGCGCCGCGTGGCCAGCTCTACGCTCTCCATCACCTGCAGTACGCTCTGTCCGCTACACCAGGCGTTGATGCCGATATGAATTAAATCATCCCGATCCACCCTGCGCATCGGCGGCAGAGAGTCCACCGCATTGATGAGCTGCTCGGCAATGCTGTTCGCCTCTTTCAGCGTCCGGTGCGGCAGCAGCACGGCAAAATCACTGCGAAAATAGCGTGCCAGCAGCGCTCCCGGATAGCGCAGCACAAAAGTGGAAAACATATTGATGATATCAAACAGGTACTCTTCAGCCAGCGTCGGACCGATGATTTCGTGCAGGTTGTCAAAGTCAGGCAGGCGGATCATCATCACCACGCCATGCGTGCCGACATCCTCCTGATCTTCCAGCAGCGTGGCCAGCTGATTATCAAAAAAGAGCCGGTTATTGAGGCCCGTACGCGCATCCTGCGCAGCAAACGTGCGGATCAGCGTATCGATTCTCAGACGCTGTTCCCCCGCCTCCTGGAGATCGCTGAGCAGCGTATCCAGCGCGCGGCTGGCTTTGGCGGGCCATTCAGTGGTGCCCGGGACGCGAGCGATGCGCTCGCCGGCTATGATGCGTCCGGCGCGCGCCTCCAGCCGATCCATATTGCGCCAGCGGCGATTGAGCCAGTGATGCGTCATTGCCAGCAGCGCCACCATAATGGCAACCACGCTCAGCAATACCACCAGCGTGTAGGCACCGGTAAAGGAGCGAAACCAGGTTTTTGCCGGATCGAGCACCACGACACGCAGCTGCATCTCGGGTGCGTGCACCAGCGGCAGCTCAAACTGAATAAACCGGTTAGGTTCATCTTCCAGCATGGGATTTTCATGGCGGGTAAGGCGAAATATTTCGCCGTCATCATTGCGCAGCTCAACCTGCTCAGCGTTGATTACCGGCATCAGCCGCGTCAGCCACTGTTCAACCTCCTGCGGAGACTGAGTCATCAGCGCCTTATCAACTTCGGTTGCCAGCGTATCGATACGGCTTTCAACGCGCTCCTGCGACAGCCAGATAAAACTAAAAGCGCAGCCTACCAGCATCAGTAACATTGCCAGTAAGCTTAATAATGTAATAAACGCAGAAAACTTCGTTGTTAATCGCATCCCTGTGCCTGTACCACTGCGGTTATAAACGGGCGGCCGCCCTGTGCATCATTCAGCTGACGCAAACCTGAGCAAAGTACCATAAATAGCGGTCTGAATCAGCGCCATTACTCCGGCGATCACGCTGTCGCGCGAGTATAACGGTAAAGTCATCGTACCTGACCGCCGGACTGGCTTTTTCGTCCTATTCTCAACAGAGGATGTCTGCCAGGAAATTTCATATTTTCCCCGGCAAAGTGGCATCGCCGTTGCGGTTTACGCATCTTAATGATCACTGCTTACCTGCCGGAGAACACCATGAAGTTCAAGCACACTCTCACTGAAGCTGATGTCACCCCGGAAAACATCTTTGCGCTGCGCCGGCGTCAGGTGCTGAAGGCGCTGGGCATTGGCGCTGCTGCCGCAACGCTGCCGGGCAGCGCCCGGGCAGACATTCTGAGCTGGTTTAAAGGGAACGATCGTCCGCCGGCACCGGCCGGACGCGATTTGACGTTCACAAAACCTGCGCAGTGGCAGGCAGATTTACCGTTAACGCCTTACGATAAAGTAGCCGGCTACAACAACTTTTATGAGTTTGGTCTGGATAAAGCCGATCCCGCTGCTAACGCCGGCTCGCTGAAGACTGAGCCCTGGCAGCTGCGTATTGATGGCGAAGTTGCCAGGCCTGTAACGCTGGATATGGATGACATATTTAAACGCTTTGCCATGGAGCAGCGTATCTACCGTATGCGCTGTGTCGAAGCGTGGTCAATGGTTGTGCCCTGGGTTGGCTTTGAACTCAGCAAGCTGCTGAAGCTGGCAGAACCCACCAGCAAAGCACGCTATGTGGCGTTTCAGACGCTCTACGATCCTGAGCAGATGCCGGGCCAGAAAGATCGCTTTATTGGTGGCGGACTGGATTATCCCTATGTTGAAGGCCTGCGGCTGGATGAAGCGATGCATCCGCTGACGCTGCTCAGCACCGGTGTCTATGGTAAAGCGTTGCCGCCGCAGAATGGTGCCCCGATACGCCTGACGGTGCCGTGGAAATATGGCTTTAAAGGCATTAAATCGATCGTAAAAATCACGCTGACCGCTGAACAGCCGCCGACCACCTGGAGCCAGATTGCCGCCAGCGAATATGGGTTTTACGCCAATGTGAATCCGCACGTCGATCATCCACGCTGGTCACAGGCGACAGAGCGCTTTATCGGCGCGGGCGGCCTGCTCAACGTTGAGCGACAGCCTACGCTGCTGTTTAACGGTTATGCACGTGAGGTAGCGTCACTCTATCGCGGGCTCGATCTGCGGGAGAATTTTTAAATGCGCCTGACCCTGCGACAGGTTACCTGGCTCAAAGTGGCGCTGCACCTGGCCGCGCTGCTGCCGCTCGTCTATCTGGTCCTTTCTGCTGCTCAGGGCTGGCTGAGCGCCGATCCGGCAAAAGATATTCAGCACTTTACCGGCAGAATGGCGCTGAAGCTGCTGCTGGCGACGCTGCTGGTCAGTCCGCTGACGCGCTATCTGAAACAGCCGCTGCTGATCCGCACCCGCCGGATGCTGGGGCTCTGGTGCTTTGCCTGGGCTACGCTGCATCTGATCAGCTACTGGCTGCTGGAGCTGGGCTTCACGCATCTGCGTCTGCTCGGCAGTGAAATTTTCGCCCGCCCCTATCTGCTGCTGGGTCTGCTCAGTTGGGTGATCCTGTTTGCGCTGGCGATCACCTCGTTTCAGCGCGCACAGCGCAAACTGGGCAGACGCTGGCAAACGCTGCATAACGCTATCTACCTGGTGGCGATCCTCGCTCCTGTCCACTATCTCTGGTCAGTTAAAGTGCTGTCACCGCAACCATTGCTTTATGCGCTGGCGGCGGCGCTGCTGCTGGCGTGGCGCTACAAAAAGTTACGCAAGAGCTTTAGCCGCTGATTTCTCTGAGGTTGTTTTCTCCCCCCGCTTTCTGTTAAAACGTGTGGCCTTCGGGCCGCACCGGATCAACTTCGCAGATAAGACCAGTATTTTGCTGCGAATTGTCCCGAAACGGATATAATGCCCGGCTTTATTGCAAGCAAACCCTTCTTTTTCACTCTCAAGGGTGACAAATGAAGGATGTCGCGGTATTTTACGCGATGCCCTAATGATTGCAGGAGATAGCCGCAAGATGGCGCATAAATTTCACATACTGTTGTTGAACGGTCCCAACCTGAATTTGCTGGGAACGCGCGAGCCTGACAAGTATGGTCACGCCACACTGGCTGATATCGTCAGCGATTTGGCGCAACAGGCCGGCCAGCACCATGTGAAATTGAGTCATCTGCAATCAAACGCAGAATATGAGCTGATCGATCGTATTCACGCCGCGCGCAGCGATGTGGATTACATCATCATCAATCCGGCTGCGTTCACGCATACCAGCGTTGCGCTGCGTGATGCTCTGCTGGCGGTTAGCATACCTTTTATCGAGGTGCATCTCTCTAACGTGCATGCACGCGAGCCGTTCCGGCACCACTCCTATCTTTCCGATGTATCTGCCGGCGTCATTTGCGGACTTGGCGCGGATGGGTACGCGTGGGCTTTACAAACGGCGATAAAACGCCTGTCACATTCCAATTAAACAGAGTACGGAACCACACTCATGGATATTCGTAAAATTAAGAAACTGATCGAACTGGTTGAAGAGTCCGGCATTGCTGAGCTGGAAATCTCTGAAGGCGAAGAGTCAGTTCGCATCAGCCGTTCACCTGCCAATGTCGGTTATCCAATGATGCAGCAGGCTTATGCTGTACCTGCTCCGCAGCCTGCACTGGCAGCTGCCGTTGCACCGGTTGCTGCCGCTCCGGCTGAAGCCGCGAAGCCTGAAGTCAGCGGACACATTGTTCGCTCACCGATGGTCGGCACCTTCTACCGCACCCCAAGCCCGGACGCAAAAGCGTTTGTGGAAGTGGGTCAGAAAGTGAACGCTGGCGATACCCTGTGCATCGTTGAAGCGATGAAAATGATGAACCAGATCGAAGCCGACAAATCCGGCGTTGTGAAGGCGATCCTGGTAGAAAGCGGCCAGCCGGTTGAATTTGACGAGCCGCTGGTCGTCATCGAATAACGAGGCGAAGCATGCTGGATAAAATTGTCATTGCTAACCGTGGTGAAATCGCGCTGCGCATTCTGCGTGCCTGCAAAGAGCTGGGCATCAAGACCGTAGCGGTTCACTCCACGGCAGATCGCGACCTTAAGCACGTGCTGCTGGCAGATGAAACTGTCTGCATCGGCCCGGCGCAGTCGGTCAAAAGTTACCTGAATATTCCGGCTCTGATTTCTGCTGCTGAAATCACTGGCGCAATTGCGATTCACCCGGGCTACGGCTTTCTCTCTGAGAATGCCGATTTTGCTGAGCAGGTTGAGCGTTCAGGCTTTATCTTTGTCGGACCGAAAGCGGATACTATCCGCCTGATGGGTGACAAAGTGTCCGCTATTACCGCGATGAAAAAAGCGGGCGTTCCTACCGTTCCGGGTTCAGACGGCTCGCTGACTGATGATATGGATAAGAACCGCGCTATCGCGAAGCGCATCGGCTATCCGGTTATCATTAAAGCTTCTGGCGGCGGCGGCGGACGCGGTATGCGCGTTGTGCGCCATGAAAAAGATCTTGAGCAATCCATTGGCATGACGAAGGCGGAAGCAAAAGCAGCTTTCAATAACGACATGGTCTACATGGAGAAATTCCTCGAGAACCCACGTCATATCGAAATTCAGGTACTGGCCGACGGTCAGGGCAACGCCATCTATCTGGCAGAGCGCGACTGCTCTATGCAGCGTCGCCACCAGAAAGTGGTGGAAGAGGCGCCAGCGCCAGGCATCACGCCGGAACTGCGTCGCTTCATTGGCGAGCGCTGCTCCAATGCCTGTGTGGAAATTGGCTATCGCGGTGCCGGTACTTTTGAATTCCTGTATGAAAACGGCGAGTTCTATTTCATTGAGATGAACACCCGTATTCAGGTTGAACATCCGGTTACCGAAATGATCACCGGCGTTGACCTTATCAAAGAGCAGCTGCGTATTGCTGCCGGTCAGCCGCTGTCGATCAAACAGGAAGATGTGATTGTGCGTGGTCATGCGGTGGAATGCCGTATCAACGCCGAAGATCCCAATACCTTCCTGCCAAGCCCGGGTAAAATTACGCGCTTCCACGCGCCGGGTGGCTTTGGTGTTCGCTGGGAATCGCATATCTACGCTGGCTACACCGTGCCGCCGTACTACGATTCCATGATCGGCAAACTCATTACTTACGGCGAAACCCGTGAAGTCGCGATCGCCCGCATGAAAAATGCGCTGGCTGAGCTGATCATCGACGGCATCAAAACCAACGTCGAGCTGCAGATGAAAATCATGTCTGACGAAAACTTCCAGCAGGGTGGCACCAACATCCACTATCTGGAGAAGAAACTCGGCCTGCACGAGAAGTAATTGCAGCGCAGAGCACGACAGAGGCCGGTTAATCCGGCCTTTTTTATTGTTATCGCCTGTGAGGTTACCTGATGGATGGGCGTTTTTTACAAGCGAACAGAGAGGCTCGCTGGTCACTGGGTCTCTCTCTCGCGTATCTGCTGGTGTGGGCCCTGTCTGCCTGGCTTGGCGGAACGCAAAGCGGAATATCTGGCCTGCCCCGCTGGTTTGAACTCTCCTGCATATTTGCACCGCTACTGTTTATTGTCCTCTGCACGCTGATGGTTCGCGTCATTTTCCGCGACATGTCACTGGAGGACAGTAATGGAAAGTGAAATTCTGCTGCCGCTGCTGGCTTATCTGGTTCTGATTGCCGTTTTGTCAGTGATCGCCATGCGCAAACAGCGCCAGGGCACTTTTCTGACCGAATATTTTCTCGGCAGCCGTTCCATGGGCGGCTTTGTGCTGGCAATGACGCTGACCACAACCTACATCAGCGCCAGCTCATTTATAGGCGGTCCCGGTGCCGCCTATAAATATGGTCTGGGCTGGGTACTGCTGGCCATGATTCAGGTGCCTGCCGTCTGGCTTTCGCTGGGCGTGCTGGGAAAAAAATTCGCCATTCTGGCCCGGCGTTATAACGCAGTAACGCTTAACGATATGCTTTATGGCCGTTACCGCAGTCCGCTGCTGATCTGGCTGGCCAGTATCAGCCTGCTGGTGGCTTTTATCGGCGCCATGACCGTGCAGTTTATCGGCGGCGCTCGCCTGCTGGAGACGGCTGCGGGTATTCCTTACGATACGGGCTTACTGATTTTTGGCGGTACTATCGCGCTCTATACGGCTTTCGGTGGCTTTCGCGCCAGCGTGCTGAATGATGCGATGCAGGGGCTGGTGATGCTGGCAGGCACGTTTCTGCTGCTGTTTGCCGTTATTCATCATGCCGGCGGGTTGAGTCACGCGGTCAGCACGCTGCGCACTATTGATCCGCAGCTGGTGTCACCGGAAGGGGTGGGCAACGTGATTACGCCAGCCTTCCTGAGCTCATTCGCTGTGCTGGTCTGCTTTGGCGTAATCGGTTTGCCGCATACGGCCGTACGCTGTATCTCCTACCGGGACAGCAAAGCGATGCACCGCGGGATCATACTTGGCACTATCGTAGTGGTGCTCCTGATGCTGGGTATGCATCTGGCTGGCGCACTGGGACGCGCGGTGTTGCCCGACCTGACCATACCTGACCAGGTGATCCCGACGCTGATGATTACCGTCCTGCCCCCGATGGCAGCCGGCATTTTTCTCGCTGCACCGATGGCGGCCATTATGTCGACCATTAACGCGCAGCTCCTGCAGGCATCCGCTACGCTGATCAAAGATCTCTATCTGCGTATTGCGCCCCGGCAGAGTGAAAATGAAGCGCGCCTGCGTATGCTCTCCGGCACGATTACCTTTGTGCTGGGTATCCTGCTGCTGCTGGCGGCCTGGAATCCGCCGGATATGATTATCTGGCTTAATTTGCTGGCATTTGGCGGGCTGGAAGCGGTATTCCTGTGGCCGCTGGTGCTGGGTCTCTACTGGGAGCGCGCCAACGCCGCAGGGGCTATCAGCGGTATGCTGGCAGGCGCCGTAAGCTATACGCTGCTCGCCAGTCTGAAGATTGAATGGTGGGGATTCCACCCTATTGTTCCCTCGCTAACCCTGAGCCTGCTCGCTTTTCTGGCAGGTAACCTGTTTGGCAGCGCGTCTGAGACGCACGACGCTGCACTGAAATAAAGAGAAACGCTATGCCATGGATTCAAATCAAGATTAACAGCACCGGAGAACAGGCTGAGCCACTGAGCGATGCCCTGATGGAAGTCGGTGCCGTCTCGGTGACCTTTCAGGATACGCACGATAATCCGGTGTATGAACCGCTGCCGGGTGAAACCCGGTTGTGGGGTGATACTGACGTCATCGGTCTGTTTGACGCAGAGAGTGATATGGATGAAGTCGTGGCCGCACTGCGTCTGCAGCCGGTGCCGGGATCGTCGTTTCACTACAAGATCGAGCAGATCGAAGATAAAGACTGGGAGCGCGAATGGATGGACAACTTCCATCCAATGCGCTTTGGTGAACGTCTGTGGATCTGTCCAAGCTGGCGTGATGTCCCCGATCCGGATGCGGTCAACGTCATGCTCGATCCCGGTCTGGCCTTTGGCACCGGCACGCATCCTACGACTTCACTCTGCCTGAGCTGGCTGGATGGTCTCGATCTGCAGGGCAAAACGGTGATCGACTTTGGCTGCGGCTCCGGCATTCTGGCGATCGCTGCGCTGAAGCTGGGTGCTGCCCAGGCGATCGGGATCGATATCGATCCACAGGCTATTCAGGCCAGCCGCGATAACGCTGAACGCAACGGCGTAGCAGACCGTCTGTCGCTCTATCTGCCACATCAGCAGCCTGAAAATCTGCAGGCTGATGTCGTGGTCGCCAATATCCTGGCGGGCCCGCTGCGTGAACTGGCACCGCTGATTGGCGTTCTGCCAAAAGCGGGCGGCTATCTCGGCCTGTCTGGCGTACTGGCCAGCCAGGCAGAAAGCGTCTGTGAAGCGTACGCTGAGCGCTTCGCGCTTGATCCGGTTGCGGAGAAAGAGGAGTGGTGTCGTATTACCGGGCGTCTGCGCTAATTTTACTCCCGGGCCCGCAAGCGCGGGTCTGGGGTTTATCAGGGCGCAGTATCGTGCTGTGCACGCCCTGCATCCGGAGAGAATGGTTTTGTATTAAATTTGCGCAAAAGGCCGTTAATTCTGTGGTTAATCTGTCAAAATTGCGGCTTTTATATCGTGATTTGTCGTATAAATTCAGAAAAACGTTTGTTCACAATTTCGCCGTAAATTAATAAAGATATGATTTTTAACAACTATCCAGAGAGCATCAGGTTGCACATTGAAAGCACTATGATGTTAAGGGGTTGTTGTTCAAAGTTTGGCCTTTCATCTTCCGGAAAAAATGCGTAATATACGCCGCCTTGCGAACAGTTAGGGTCACTTCTTTTTTCATGCGCATTGGACACCACCAGCTACGTAATCGCCTCATTGCTGCGCCTATGGCCGGAGTAACCGATAAGCCATTTCGCACACTCTGTTACGAGAACGGTGCCGGTATGACTGTCTCCGAGATGCTGTCATCTAACCCGGAAGTCTGGGCCAGTGACAAATCCCGGCTGCGCATGGTGCATAGTGACGAGCCCGGCATTCGTGCCGTGCAAATTGCTGGCTGCGATCCCGATGAGATGGCTGCTGCCGCGCGAATTAATGTTGCGTCTGGCGCGCAGGTTATTGATATCAATATGGGCTGTCCGGCTAAAAAAGTGAATCGTAAGATGGCTGGCTCTGCACTGCTGCAGCATCCGCAACTGGTAGAATCGATTCTCCGGGCGGTGGTCAACGCAGTGGACGTGCCGGTTACGCTGAAAATTCGCACTGGCTGGGACAAAGAAAATCGTAATTGTACAGAGATTGCCCAATTGGCTGAACGTTGTGGCATTCAGGCTCTCACCATTCATGGACGCACCCGCGCCTGTTTGTTTGAGGGGCAGGCTGAATATGACAGCATTCGGACAGTTAAGCAGAGCGTTTCCATTCCGATTATCGCGAATGGGGACATAACTGACCCGCATAAAGCCAGGGCAGTGCTCGACTACACCGGAGCAGATGCTCTGATGGTAGGACGTGCTGCTCAGGGAAGACCGTGGATCTTCCGGGAAATCCAGCATTATCTGGACACAGGGGAGCTGCTTGCACCGAAGCCGCTGGCAGAGGTGAAGCAAATGCTGATTGGACATATACGGGAGCTGCACGACTTTTACGGTCAGCGCAAGGGATACCGTATTGCCCGAAAACACGTTTCCTGGTATTTGCAGGAAAGTGCCCCTGACGACCAGTTTCGGCGCACATTCAACGCCATTGAGGATGCCAGCGAACAGCTGGAGGCGTTGGAGGCATACTTCGAAAATCTTGCGTAAACGAAATAAAGAGCTGAAAGAACTATGTTCGAACAACGCGTAAATTCTGACGTACTGACCGTTTCTACCGTTAACTCACAGGATCAGGTGACCCAAAAGCCACTGCGTGATTCGGTTAAACAGGCACTGAAGAACTATTTTGCTCAACTGAATGGTCAGGATGTTAGTGATCTGTATGAGCTGGTACTGGCTGAAGTCGAGCAGCCTCTGTTGGACATGGTGATGCAGTATACCCGTGGCAACCAGACCCGTGCAGCCCTGATGATGGGTATCAACCGTGGTACTCTGCGTAAGAAGCTGAAAAAATACGGCATGAACTGATTGTTCGCTGCTGCGATAACGCCAGCCTTCGGGCTGGCGTTTTTGTTTGGATCGTTTTCCCGCTTATCACTTCACGTGAAACAGTTACCGTCTGTATGGTAACTATTGTTGCAATCCCCTGCGTCATTTTTCCTGTGCCCTCCTCTGCTTAATTCGGCAGCGGCCTGCGTGCAACCTGGCAGTAACCTGTGCCGCTGCGGTGTTCGCAGGTATTAACGCCAGCAACCCTGACTAATGAGTGGTAGCTCACACTGCGCTCCAATAGTGAAACTATTTGCACTATTTGTGATCGCGGCGACTCGTCATGCCGCCTTTTGGTGCGCGATAGTAACCGCACGTTACTTCCTGCCCTTTTCTGACGCTCTTTCCTGAAGAATTCAGCCCGCTGCAAAACTGGCATCAGCTTTGCAACAGGCAGGATGGCACGCTGCCACCGACAGACAGTAGTGCACTACAAAGTGCACACCACAATAACAACAGACGAACTGCCACACAGGATGCTTTATGAAAAAGATGATGCTCTCTACCCTGATCGCTGCTGCCACACTGCTGAGCGCGACGCAGCAGGCGCATGCAGGTGCCACGCTGGACGCAATTAAAAAGAAAGGTTTTGTACAGTGTGGTATCAGTGACGGACTGCCGGGTTTCTCATACGCAGATGCCAGCGGCAAATTCACCGGTATTGATGTGGATGTCTGCCGTGCCGCCGCTGCTGCCGTGTTTGGCGATGCCGGCAAAGTTAAATATACCCCGCTGACGGCTAAAGAGCGCTTTACGGCGCTGCAGTCGGGTGAAGTCGACATCCTGTCGCGTAACACTACCTGGACCTCTTCGCGCGACGGCGGCATGGGCTTTCTGTTTGCCGGCGTAAACTACTATGACGGCATCGGTTTTCTGACGCATAAGAAAGCGGGACTGAAAAGTGCCAAAGAGCTGGATGGCGCGACGGTCTGCATCCAGGCAGGTACTGATACCGAGCTGAATGTCGCCGACTATTTTAAAGCGAATAAAATGCAGTACACCCCGGTGACCTTTGACCGCTCCGATGAGTCAGCCAAAGCGCTCGATAGCGGCCGCTGCGATACGCTCTCCTCCGATCAGTCCCAGCTCTATGCGCTGCGCATCAAACTCGGCAAACCTGACGAATTTATCGTGCTGCCGGAAGTGATCTCCAAAGAGCCGCTTGGGCCACTGGTGCGTCGCGGTGACGACGACTGGTTTACGATTGTTAAGTGGTCACTGTTTGCCATGCTGAATGCTGAAGAGATGGGTATCAGCTCAAAGAATGTCGATCAGATGGCAGCAAAACCCACCACGCCTGATATGGCACATCTGCTGGGCGCAGAAGGGGACTTTGGTAAAGACCTGAAACTTGATAATAAGTGGGCTTATAACATCATCAAGCAGGTGGGTAACTATCAGGAAATTTTTGACCGCAATGTCGGGAAAGACAGCGCGCTGAAAATCGCACGCGGACAGAATGCGCTCTGGAACCAGGGCGGCATTCAGTACGCACCGCCAGTGCGCTGATTTACGGCTGTGCCAGTCGGGCACCGCGTCCTGCGGTGCCCACGCGTATCTATCATTGAGGTTTCAACATGTCGCAACGCCCAACCGTGAAAAGGGATTTTTCATTCGGTAACCCTGCGGTTCGCGCCTGGCTTTATCAGTTCGTCGCGATTATTGCGGTAGTGGCGGTGGTGGGATATTTAATCCACAACACCATCATCAATCTGGCCAACCGTGGCATTACGTCAGGTTTTGGCTTTCTGGAGCGCAGTGCCGGTTTTGGTATTGTTCAGCATCTGATTGACTACACCGAAGGAGACACCTACGCCCGGGTCTTTATGGTCGGGCTGACCAATACCCTGCTGGTCTCCGCGCTTTGCATCGTCTTTGCATCACTGCTTGGCTTTGCGGTAGGCCTGGCGCGACTGTCTGATAACTGGCTGCTGCGTAAGCTCTCTGCCATTTATATTGAGACGTTCCGTAATATTCCTCCCCTGCTGCAGATTTTCTTCTGGTACTTTGCCGTACTGCGTAATCTGCCCGGCCCGCGTCAGGCACTGAACGCCTTTGACCTCGCCTTTGTCAGTAATCGTGGCCTGTATATTCCATGGCCACAGTATGCGCCCGGTACACTGCCATTTCTGGTTGCGCTGGCGTCAGGCATTATCGCCAGCCTGGCGCTGTTTCGCTTTAATCGTAAACATCAGCTGAAAACCGGTCAGCTGCGTCGCACCTGGCCCGCCGCCGCCGGGCTCATTGTGCTGCTGCCGCTGATTGCCCACAGCCTGTTCGGAGCGGGCGTGCACTGGGATGTGCCTGAGCTACGCGGATTCAATTTTCGCGGTGGCTTCGCGATGATCCCGGAGCTGGCCGCGCTGACGCTGGCGCTCTCGATCTATACCTCTTCATTTATTGCTGAGGTGATCCGCGCCGGTATTCAGTCCGTACCGCATGGCCAGAGTGAAGCGGCGCGCTCGCTGGGATTGCCGAACCCTGTGACGCTGCGTCAGGTCATTATTCCGCAGGCAATGCGCGTCATTATTCCTCCGCTGACCAGCCAGTATTTAAACGTGGTCAAGAACTCGTCGCTGGCAGCCGCTATCGGCTACCCCGATATGGTGTCGCTGTTTGCCGGTACGGTGCTTAATCAGACCGGCCAGGCAATAGAAACCATTGCGATCACCATGGCGGTTTATCTCATCATCAGCCTGACGATTTCCCTGCTGATGAATCTCTATAACCGCAAAATTGCGCTGGTTGAGCGTTAAGAGAAAGAAACACTATGTCTGTGACAACGCATGAAACGCCGCCGGTAAGCAGTAATCTGCTGCAGAAGAGCTGGAGCTGGGCGCGTAAAAATCTCTTCTCCGGCTGGCTGAACACGCTGCTTACGCTGATCAGTCTGTGGCTCATCTGGAATGTCATTCCCCCGGCACTGAACTGGCTGATATTTCAGGCAAACTGGCTGGGCGAAACCCGTGCCGACTGTACCAAAGCGGGTGCCTGCTGGGTGTTTATCCATGCACGCTTTGGTCAGTTTATGTATGGACTCTATCCGCATGAACTGCGCTGGCGTATCAATCTGGCGCTGGTTATCGGTTTAGTGTCAGTTATTCCCCTCTTTATCCGCGCCATGCCGCGTCGTGGTCGCTATCTTGCCTGCTGGGCAGTGCTCTATCCGGTTACGGTCTGGCTGCTGCTTTATGGCGGCTATTTTGGTCTGGAGCGCGTGGAAACCCGCCAGTGGGGCGGCCTGACGCTGACGCTGATTATCGCCTCCGTTGGGATCGCCGGCGCCCTGCCGCTGGGTATTCTGCTGGCGCTGGGCCGACGCTCAAATCTGCCGGTGGTGCGGACGCTGTCCGTTATTTTTATCGAGTTCTGGCGCGGCGTACCGCTGATCACCGTGCTGTTTATGTCCTCTGTCATGCTGCCGCTGTTTATGGCGGAAGGTACGACGATCGACAAACTGGTTCGTGCGCTGGTGGGTGTGATTCTGTTCCAGTCTGCCTATGTAGCGGAAGTGGTGCGCGGCGGCCTGCAGGCGCTGCCTAAAGGTCAGTATGAAGCGGCAGAGTCGCTGGCGCTGGGCTACTGGAGAACGCAGGGGCTGGTGATCCTGCCGCAGGCGCTGAAGCTCACTATCCCGGGACTGGTTAATACCATTATCGCCTTGTTCAAAGATACCAGCCTGGTGATCATTATCGGCCTGTTTGATCTGTTCAGCAGCGTGCAGCAGGCCACGGTCGATCCTGCATGGCTGGGCATGTCCACGGAAGGCTATGTTTTTGCTGCACTGGTCTACTGGATTTTCTGTTTTAGCATGTCGCGCTACAGCCAGTATCTGGAGAAGCGTTTTCACACCGGGCGTAAAGCGCACTGAGGTTTACTATGACATCCACAATAACGACGGCGGCTAACGCTATGATGATTACGCTCGAAAACGTGAACAAATGGTACGGACAGTTTCACGTGCTTAAGGATATTAATCTGCAGGTTAAACCGCGTGAACGTATTGTACTCTGCGGCCCGTCAGGTTCAGGAAAGTCGACCACTATTCGCTGTATCAACCATCTGGAAGAGCATCAGCAGGGACGTATCGTCGTTGACGGTATCCATCTTAATGATGACGTGCGCAATATTGAACGGGTACGCACGGAAGTGGGTATGGTGTTTCAGCACTTTAATCTGTTTCCGCATCTTACCGTTCTGCAAAACTGTACGCTGGCCCCCATCTGGGTAAGAAAGATGCCGAAGAAGGAGGCGGAAGCGCTGGCGATGCACTACCTCGAGCGGGTGCGCATTGCTGAACATGCTCATAAGTTTCCGGGACAGCTCTCTGGCGGCCAGCAGCAGCGCGTGGCAATAGCCCGTTCGCTCTGTATGAAGCCCAAAATTATGCTGTTTGACGAGCCGACTTCAGCCCTTGATCCGGAGATGGTGAAAGAGGTGCTGGATACCATGATTGGCCTCGCAGAAGATGGCATGACCATGCTGTGTGTGACGCATGAAATGGGGTTCGCACGTACGGTCGCTGACCGGGTGATCTTTATGGATCGGGGGGAGATCGTGGAGATGGCGCCGCCAGAGGAGTTCTTTGCTAATCCGCGTTCAGAGCGTACCCGCGCGTTTCTGTCGCAGGTTATTCACTGATCTCAGCGCTCTTAGCTCTGCCCCTGCCATGCAGCAGGGGCTTTTTTCTGGCTGCGCGTTTTCATCCTGTCCGGCAAAAACAAAAAAGCCCTGAACTTTCGTTCAGGGCTTCTGTGTTTGGTGCCTGGCAGTTCCCTACTCT